>NZ_JCAKKP010000017.1:0-73104 GCF_059509755.1 Aquamicrobium sp. YD-1-mutant5 | reverse complement strand
CATGTCGCCGATCAGGTGGCCTTCATGGAGAAGGGCGAGCTGGTCGGCGTCGATGCCCCTGCACAAATCCTCCATCATCCTGAAGATCCCCGCATTCAGGCATTCCTCAGGACATATCACGAGCGAAACAGCTTCTGACGTAACAAGGCCGGGACACGACGGTTCCGGTTTGCCTCTTCGCAATCGCTGCGGATTGCGCAGGCGTGAGGCAACCGCTCAGGTGCCGATCAGCTCGAAGCGGTTCACATCGACAAGCCCCATATCGGTGATCTTCAGATGCGGGATCACCGGCAGGGCGATGAAGGCGAGCTGGAGGAACGGCTCCTCCAGCGTCGAGCCGAGCGCGAATGCAGCGGCGCGCAGCGTCTTCAGCTCGTCGCGCACGGTTTCGTAGCTGGCCGTGCTCATCAGCCCGGCAACCGGCAGGGCAAGCTCCGCCAGAACCTTGCCATCCTGCACCACCACGAAGCCGCCTTCGATTTCACCCAGCCGGTTGGCGGCCAGCGCCATGTCCTCGTCCGAGCAGCCGACGATGCAGATATTGTGGCTGTCATGGCTGACGGTGGAAGCGATCGCTCCTGATTTCAACCCGAAGCCGTTGACAAAGCCGGTGGCGATGTTGCCGCTGCGGCCATGGCGTTCGACCACCGCGACCTTGACCACGTCGTTGGCGAGATCGATGCCAACCCCGTTTTCACCGACCGGCAGATCGAATTCGAGGTCACGGGTGATGATCTGGCCCGCAACGATGCCGATGGTGCGGGTGCGGCCGCTGTTGGAGCGGGCCCGGAAATCGGTAGCCGCCACACGCCGCGCCTTGACGCTGTTGCGGCCGACGGGGGCGATCGGCTTGCGCGCGGCGAAGAGATCGTCGCCGACGACGCGCCCCGCCGACAGCACGATTTCGGCGCGGCAGTTTTCCAGCGTGTCCACCACCACGAGATCGGCCCGCCAGCCGGGCGCCACCAGCCCGCGATCCTTCAGCCCGAAGGCACGGGCGGCCGAGATCGAGGCGGCGCGGTAGATGGCCAGCGGCTCGACGCCGGCAGCGATCGCGGTGCGGATCATGTAATCGAGATGGCCCTGATCGGCGATGTCGAGCGGATTGCGGTCGTCGGTGCACAAAGCGATGAAAGGCGAATTGCGCTCGGTGATGATCGGCATCAGCGCGGCAAGGTCCTTCGACACCGAGCCTTCGCGCACCAGCACATGCATGCCCTTGCGCAGCTTTTCCACCGCCTCTTCGGCCGAGGTCGTCTCGTGGTCGGTGCGGATTTCGGCGGCCAGATAGCCGTTGAGGTCGTAGCCGCGCACCAGCGGCGCATGGCCGTCGATGTGGCGGCCCTGAAAGGCCTGCAGCTTGGCCATGCAGCCGGGGTCTTTGGCCAGAACGCCCGGAAAGTTCATGAATTCGGCAAGGCCGATCACGCTCGGATGGTCGGCGAACGGAAGAAGGTCGTTCACCGTCAGCTCCGCGCCCGAGGTTTCCAGATGCGTTGCCGGCACGCAGCTCGACAGCTGCACGCGGATGTCCATCACCGTTTCGGCGACGCTGTCGAGGAAATAGGTGATGCCCTCCAGCCCCAGCACATTGGCGATCTCGTGCGGATCGCAGATCGCCGTCGTCACGCCGCAGGGCAGCACGCAGCGGTCGAATTCATGCGGCGTCACCAGCGAGGATTCGATGTGCAGATGGGTGTCGATGAAACCGGGCACGACGATGCGGCCGGAAATGTCGATCTCCTGCACGCCCGCGTACTCCGCGCAGGTGCCCACGATGCGGTCGCCGCAGATGGCGATGTCGCCTTCCACCAGCTCGCCGGTGACGAGATCGAAGAAGCGGCCTCCCTTCAGCACCAGATCGGCCGGCTCGCGGCCGACGCCCTGATCGATCGCGCGCTCGATTGAAAAGCTCTTGTCAGCCATGCCCGTTTCCGTCCGCTTATGCATCATGCGCACCTTTCAGGCGCTTCATGACACCTATCCCGTATCGACCCCGCGATACAAGGACATGCAGGCGATGGATCGTGCTGTTGGCAGAAGGAGCAGCCCTTCCGGAGTTGCGCGGCGCGGCTACTCCCGTACCAGACCGCCACGCCGCAGCAGCATCAGGAACAGGAGCGGCAGCAGGGTCGTCAGGATGATGGTGACAAAGGCCATCGCCATGCCGAGGCCCACCGACCCCTGCTCGAACTGACGCCAGATGAAGGTTGAGATGGTCTGCATGCCGACAGGCGCCACGACAATCGAAGCCACCAGCTCGCGCGAGGCGAGCGCGAAGACGAGCAGCATGGCCGAAGCGAGGCTGGGGAACACGAGCGGCAGCAGGATGCGCCGGAAAGCGACAGCGCCGGAGGCACCGGCAACGCGCGCCGCCGCTTCCAGATTGTCGCCGATCTGGAGGAAGGCGGCCGTCGCATAGCGCGCCGTCTGCGGCAGCAGGATGCAGCAATAGGCGAGCAGCAGGATGAAGCCGGTATTGTAGGGCGTGAACGGCAGCCCCGGCATGTTCCACGCCAGAATGAGGCCGACCGCCACCACGATGCCCGGCAAGGCATTGGGCAGAACGGTCATGATGTCGATGAGGGCGCGGCCCCGGATGCGGGTCTTGACCACGACATAGGCGGCGACCACGCCGATCAGGCCGGTCAGCACCGCCGTCACCAGCCCGAGCGTGAGGCTGTTGGTCAATGCGCCAAGCGCTCCGGCCGAATTGCCGAACACATCGGCGAAGTGGCGCAGCGTCAGGTTGTCGAGGACGAGACCGCCTGAGATCGTACCCGAAAGCGCCGTGCCCAGAATGGCCAGCATGGGCACGCCGGTGGACAGGAAGGCGATGATGCCGAACATCAGCATCACCGGAACGGTGAGACGGCCAAGCTCGCGCTTATCCGCATGCTGCGGCTTGCCGCCCACCGTCTGGTACGAGCGCCGCGTCAGGATCCAGCGTTGCAGCAGGAAGGCGGCGAGCGACATGATGACGAGCACCAGCGACAGCGTGGCAGCACCCGGCAGGTCGATCGGCCAGTCGCCGACGCGCGTGTCGATGCCGGTGACGAGCACCTCGAATCCGGCGCGGCGGCCAAGCGCTGCGGGCGTGCCGTATTCCTCGATTGCCGCGGCGAAAACGAGCAGCAGGCTGGCGGCCAGACCGGGAGCGGAAAGCGGCAGGGTGATGCGCCAGAAGGCACGTGCCGGCGTGGCGCCGAACACCCGTCCGACATCGGAATAGCGCAGGCCGATGGCCTCGACGGTGCGCGACACCGCGAAATAGACGACCGGAAAGGTGTTGAATGTCATGACCAGCGTCATACCGAAAAGCGAGAACAGAACCGGCGTCAGGTTGAAGCCGAAGAGCTGCTCCATATAACCGCGCGGTTGCAGCGTCATGATCCAGCCGAGCGTCGCGATGTAAGGCGGGATCATGAAGGGAACGAGCAGCAGCACGTCCCACACCGGAGCGAGCGGAATGCGGTAGAGCGCGCGTGCCACTCCCAGCGGAATGGCCAGCAACGCGGATGCGACGACGACGCACAGGCCGAGAAGAACGGTATTGCCGGTCATTCTCAGCAGGCGCACATCGCCCAGCGTCTGCGAAAGCAGGGAGAAGGGCCGGGCGAAGGAGCCCGCCCCCAGTTCCGGAAAGATCGCCTGCAGGACGATTGCGGCGAAGGGTACGGCAACGACGACGACCAGACCGCTCAGGGCAAGCCACGCGGCAGGCGCGACGCCGCCGATATCCTTCGCACTCATTCGATCAGGCTCAGTTGGCGCCGAAAATATCGGAAATCTGCTGAAGGATTTCCTTGCGCTTGCCCTGTATCGCCGCCGCGTCATAGTCG
Source organism: Aquamicrobium sp. YD-1-mutant5 (assembly GCF_059509755.1). Classification (NCBI taxonomy): domain Bacteria; kingdom Pseudomonadati; phylum Pseudomonadota; class Alphaproteobacteria; order Hyphomicrobiales; family Phyllobacteriaceae; genus Aquamicrobium; species Aquamicrobium sp. YD-1-mutant5. The sequence goes on along the minus strand of NZ_JCAKKP010000017.1, from coordinate 69,262 downwards.
ATCAGCTTGAGGTCGGAGATCAGCGGGCGGTCGGCCGGAATGTCGCTGCGGGCAGGCATCAGATAGGTGCCGGCGACCAGCTTCTGGCCTTCGTCGGAGAGCATGTAGTCCACGAACTTCTTGGCCTCATCCTGGTTCTTCGACCAGTTCAGGATCATGACCGGACGCGGCGCGATGACCGTGCCGGATTCGGGGAAGATCACGTCGATGCTCTCGCCCTTGGCCTTGTTGCCGAAGGTGATGTAGTCAACCGCGCCGAAGACGGCGGCCTTGGCGCCCTGCAGCACCGGGTTCAGCGCTTCTGCATTGGCGCCGGCGATGATGGCGCCATTGTCCTTCAGGCTTTTGAACAGCGCGAAATCATCCTGTCCGGCCAGCGCCGCTGTGAGCTCGAAAGACGAGCCGGACTGCGCGGGGTCAGGAATGTTCACCAGATCCCTGAACTCGGGCTTTGCCAGATCGCTCCACTCGGCCGGCTTCGGCGTGCCGCTCTTGGTGTTCCAGGCGATGCCGAGCGCCGAAACGCCCTGCGCCACGGCGGTCTCGTTCTTCAGGAAATCAGGAACCTTTTCAGCATTGGGGCTGGTGTAGGAAACGAGCCAGCCACGCTTGGCGAAGTCGGTGGCCGTTTCCCACGACGCTGAGACCAGCACGTCGACCGCCGGATTGGCGGCCTCGGCCTCGATGCGGGCCATGATCTTGCCGGTGGTGGCCTGGAAGACATTGACCTTGATGCCGCTCTGCGCGGTGAAGCCTTCGGCCAGCTTGTCTATGAGGCTCTGCGGGCCGGCGGTGTAAACGGTGATGTCGGCATGGGCGACGCCTGCCAGAAGCAGGGTCGATGCAGCGCCGAAGACAAGCCCCTTGATCGATTTCAACATGTCGCAACCTTCTTTTCTGGAATTCCATGGCTGCCCTGCCCGAACCAGCGAATCCGGTCGGGATCGATGGACAGTCCAATCGGTTCACCCGGCCGCAACCGCGCGGCGCTGGGAAGCTGAAGTTCCACGCCCGGCGCGCAGGCCAGCATGACCGTGGCCAGATGGCCGTCACCGCGGAATTGCGAACGCAGCACCTTTGCCGGCAAGGCGTTCGCCGAAGTGCCGCATACCGATACGGCGTCGAGGGGCACCAGAACCTGTGCTTCACCTTGCAGCGGCTGCGTGGCATCGCTGACCAGTGCATGACCGCTGTCACCAACGAACCAGTGTCCGTCACGCCAAACGACATTCACCGTTCCGCCAAGGCGCAGGAAATCGGCCACTTCGGGGGTCGCGGGGCGGGCGATCAGGTCGTCGGGCGACGCGAGCTGGGCAATCTCGCCGGCGCGCATGACCGCGACCTCGTCGGCCAGCGTCAGCGCTTCGGCATGATCGTGGGTGACATAGATCGCCGTCAGGTCAAGCTCGGCGATCAGGCCGGCCAGTTCGCCGACCATGTTCTCGCGCAACTCCCGATCGAGATTGGAGAGCGGCTCGTCGAAGAGGATGAGTTGCGGCTCGGCGACGACGGCGCGGGCGATGGCGACACGCTGCTGCTGGCCGCCGGAAAGATCGCTCGGGCGACGATCCGCATAGGCTTCCAGCCCGACGCGACGCAGGGCGCGCAGGGTCCGCTCATTTCGCTCGGCCCTGCCGATGCCGCGCATTTCCAGAGGAAAGGAAACATTGCCGCCCACCGTCAGATGCGGCCACAGCGCATAGTCCTGAAACACCATGCCGAGATTGCGCCGTTCGGGCGGTGCGAAGACCCCGGTGCCGGCATCCGCCACAACCTGCCCCGCTATGCTGACCGCGCCTTTCGTCGGCTGCAAAAGCCCGGCGACGAGCCGCAGAAGCGTGGTCTTGCCGCAACCCGAAGGCCCGAGCAGCGCCAGCGTGCGGCCCCTGGCCAGCGAAAGATCGATGCTCCTGAGGATGATGCTCTCCCCGTAGTGCAGCGCAAGGCCACGCGCGGAAACGGCGCTTACGGACAGATCGATTGGGTTTGTCATACGCAAAGGCTTCGCTGCAGGAACTGCGCGTGCAATATGCCGCCTTCATAACAGTTCGATGACAGCGCCGGAGGCCGGTTTCAGCCAAGGCGCTCGATGCCGACAGCGCCATCGGGAGTAACGGTCGTGCGCAGGAAATGCGACAGCGCCCCATCATCGAAGGCAGCCGCGCTCAGATGCCCGGACCTGAAGGCATGCGTGTCGAGCGCGATGCGGTTGGAATGGACTTCCGGCAGGCCCGACGGCGTCGGCGAATGACCATGCACGACCAGATGCCCGAACGGTTCGCGATGGTCGAGGAAGTCCTCCTTGATCCACATCATGTCGGTTGGCGACTGCTGTGACAGCGGCACGCCGGGGCGAAGACCGGCATGCACGAAACACAGATCGCCTTTGACGACGCAATATTCCGCGCCCGCCAGAAGTTGCAGATGGTCGGGGTGCCGTTCCAGCACGACCCGGCGCGCCGCCTGCCAGTCGCTGGCCGGATCGGCAATGCCATAGGAACGCAGAGCACCCACAGCGCCATAACGATCCGCCCACAATTCAAGACCGGATGCATCGAGCGATCCTTGCAGGAGCTCCCGCAGGAACCAGTCATGATTGCCAAGCAGCAGGCGCGAGGCCGGGTTCGCCCGCAATTGCGCCGCGACCAGATCGAGGACGCCGCAGCTGTCAGGCCCCCTGTCGATCAGATCGCCAAGGAATATCACCGTCCCCTCAGGCGCTTCACCGCGGATATGGGCAAGCAACACGCGCAGAAGGTCTGCGCGGCCATGCACATCGCCAATCGCGTAAATGCGTTCCGCAACCATATGCGCCACTCCGTTCGCCAGACGGAATGGCTGTTAGAGCATCGGGCGGGAAAGGGGAATCCGGTTTTCGGTCCGATACGCTCTCGATCATTCAGATCGCCCTTTGTGCGTGCGAAGGGACGCACAGCGATCTGTGACATTCCGGCTCCGGAGAAAAAGCCTTATGCGGCGCCCTCGAATTTGCGGTCAAGCAGCATGGCGGCCTCCAGAAGCCGCTTCGTGTAGGGATGTTTCGGACGGTCGAACACCTCGTCGCGGTCGCCGATCTCGACAATGCGGCCATTTTCCATCACCGCCACACGATCGGCCACCTGCTCGACGGCACCGAGATCATGGGACACGAATAGGCAGGCGAAGCCGCGCTTTTCCTGAAGATTGCGGATCAGCTCCAGTATCTGCTTCTGCACCGTCATATCCAGCGCCGACACCGGCTCGTCGGCCACCACGAAGGCAGGATCGCGCACGATGGCGCGGGCAATCGCCACGCGCTGGCGCTGCCCGCCCGACAACTGATGCGGCAGCCGCGTCGTGAACTCGTGCGGAAGGCCCACTTCCGTCATCACCTCGCGCACCCGTTCCTCGATCTTCGCCTTGGTCATGCCCGGTTCGAGCAGCAGCGGCTCGCCGATGATCCCGGCGATCGTCTGGCGCGGATCGAGCGACGAATAGGGATCCTGGAAGATGATCTGAATGTCTCTGCGCTGGGCTTTTGCCTTGTCGCTGCGGGCATAGTCGATCTCGACGCCGCGGAAGCGCATCCGCCCGTCGGTCGGGGCCTGCAACCCGACGATGGTGCGGCCGAGCGTGGTCTTGCCCGACCCCGAAGCGCCGACCAGCGCCAGCGTCTCGCCCCGCGCCACGGTCAGCGTGATGCCGTCCACGGCGCGCTTGGCCTCGCGTTTCTGAAGCAGCGTCTGGCGGCCGGGATATTCGACGACGATGTTGTCCACCTCAAGGATGGTCTCGGGCTTGTCCACGGCGGGTCTGGAAATGGCCGGCCGGCGCGGCAGGGCATCGACGAGACGGCGCGTATAGTCATGCGCGGGCGCCTTCAGGACATCGGCGCTGCGCCCCACCTCGACCATCCTGCCACGATGCATCACCACGACATCGCGCACATAATGCGACACCATGCCAAGGTCATGGCTGATGAGCAGAACGGCGGTGCCGTTCTCCTGCGTGAGCTCCACCATCAGGTCGAGCACGTCGCGCTGCACCAGCGTGTCGAGCGCGGTGGTGGGCTCGTCTGCGATCAGCAGCTTCGGCTTCAGAAGCATGACCGAAGCCAGCATGATGCGCTGGCGCATGCCGCCGGAAAACTCGTTCGGATAGGCGTTCAGGCAGCGCTCGGGGTTCTGGATGCGGATGCGTTCCAGCATGGCCAGCGACAAGTCGCGGATCTCGGCCTTGCCGAGATTGCGGTGCAGCCGCAGTCCCTCGGCCATCTGCTCGCCGATGGTCATGGAGGGATTCAGCGAGACCATCGGCTCCTGAAAGACCATGCCGATCTGCGCACCGCGCACAGCCCGCAGTTCCCGCGCGCCAAGGCCGATCAGTTCGGTGCCCTGAAAGCGGATGCTGCTGCCCGGCACCACGGTGAGCGGATGCGGCAGAAGCCCCAGTATGGCGCGCGCGGCCATGGTCTTGCCCGATCCGGACTCGCCCACCAGCGCCAGCATGCCGCCGGACTCGATGGAAAAGTCGACATCGTCGACCACCAGCGCGCCCTCCGTTCCGACGCTGATTGAAAGTTTGCTGGCCGCAATGGCCGGCACCGTCCCCGCTGTCACCGCTTCCACTCCCGTTTGCGTGCGAATTTTCCGGCCTCCCTTTCTGGCTGGTGCGCGTTCTCAGGCTGCGCAGATTGCCTTCAGCGCGGCAATGGTTTTCTGGTCGAGATCGTCGCTGATCGGCAGCGGCTCCGAAGCCTGGCGCACGACGACGGTTTCCGAGGCGCGGTCGATCCACAGGAACTGGCCGAAAATGCCCATGGCGGCCAGCGCGCCGGTTCCCGTCTCGTACCAGTAGGCCAGATAGCTGCCGCCCGGATAGAGGAAGCACTGGTCGCCTGCCGCCCAGATGGCGCGGTCGCCGCCGGCCCACAGCCGTTCCACGAACTCCGCAGGCAGCACGCCGCGCCCGCCGACGCGCAGCAACTCGCCAAGACGGGCAAGATCGCGCGCGGTGACGGAAATGCCGCCCGACGTGCGCGGATTGCCGGCGCTGTCTACGGTGATGAAGCCATCCGTATGCGCACCCATCGGCTGCCATACGCGCGTGCTCAGAAGGTCCGCGAAGCGCATGCCGGAGGCCGCCTCGACCACCAGACCGGCCATGTCGGAATTCGGCGAGCGATAGCGATGAAGGGTGCCGTGTGGGTGAGTGGCGCGCGGCAGCGAGCACAGGAAATCACGCAAATTCGTGGTCGGATCACCGGCGCGCTGCGGCTTCCACAGCATGGCCCGGCGATAGCGGTCGAAACTGCCGTCTTCGTCCAGATAAAGCTCGTCGAAATCGAGCGCCACCGTCATGTTGAAGAGATCACGAACCGTCAGCCCCTCATAGGCCGAACCGACGGCATCGGGGATGAAATCCGTCACCATCTGGTCGAAGGACAGCTTGCCCTCCGCCTCCAGAACGCCGGCAAGCATGCCCGTGAACGACTTGGAGATCGAGAATACGATATGGGCGCGCGCCGGGTCGACATAAGGCGCGTACCATTCGGCGATAACCTCGCCCTTGCGCATCACCACCAGCGCATCGCTGTGGCTTTCCTCCAGAAAATCCTCCAGCCGCAGCGTATCGCCCGCCACGTTGGAAACGGGAATGTCGGCGAAATGACCGAATGGCCGAACCGGCGTCTCGGCGATACGGGCGCTGATGATCTGGGCGGAAGGAACATATTCCGCGACGTTCTGGAACGTCGACATGGAATAGGGACGCTCGCGCCAGTTGCCGAGATTGATGTCGGCACGGGTGAAGGGGGGTTCGGCGGTCATGTAAAGCCTCTGGTTTCGAGGTTATGGCAATGAGTGTGTGCGATCTGCGATCGCGTATCAAGCAGATAATAAGCTGTGCGGAAGCGGCCGCACCATGCCTGCCGGCGGCTGGACGGTGACAGGCAGGGGGGCCAGGTATGCGGGGACGCGGCTTCGCTGCGGCCCCTCTTCCCATCATTCGCTGGCCGGGCTTTCCGCTTCGAGCCGGCGCAGCTCGATTTCCGCCGCATCGAGCGCTTTCAGCAGCCTCTCGCAGGCCACGTCGATGTTCTCGCGGGTCCAGATCAGCGGCGGCGACATGATGATCGTATCGCCGACCGCGCGCACCATGAAGCCGTTGTCGATCGACAGGTCACGCACCTTGTCGCCCGCATGCTTGCCCTTGAAGCGGCTGCGATCGCCCTTGTCCCTGACGATCTCGATGGCCGCCATCAGGCCGATGGCGCGGGTTTCGCCGACGATCGGATGCGTGCCGATGCGCTCGGCCAGCGCCTTGGCGAGATAAGGCCCGGTGTCCTCGCGCACACGCTCGATCAGGCCTTCCTTTTCGATGATCTCCAGATTCTTCAGCGCCACGGCGCAGGCCACCGGATGCCCCGAATAGGTATAGCCGTGGTAGAATTCGCCGCCCTTCTCGATCAGGGTGGAAGCGATGCGGTCGCCGACCAGCAGCGCCGACAGCGGCTGGTAACCAGAGGTCAGCGCCTTGGCCGTGGTGATGGTGTCGGGCTTGATGTTGAAGGTCTTGCAGGCAAACCATTCGCCGGTGCGGCCATAGCCGGTGATGACTTCGTCGATCATCAAAAGCACGTCGTACTTGTCGCAGATGCGCTGGATTTCCGGCCAGTAGCTGGCAGGCGGGATCTTCACGCCGCCAGCGCCCAGCACCGGCTCGCCAATGAAGGCGGCGACGTTTTCAGCACCCGCTTCGAGAATCGCATCTTCGACAGCGCGTGCCGCCCGCAGGCCGAAATCGTGCTCGCTCTCGCCCGGCAGGGCAAGCTCGAACGAATAGGGCGGCATGACATGGACGATGCCGGGCACCGCGCCGTAAAGCTGGCTGTGCATGCCGTCCATGCCGGACAGCGAAGCGCCGGCGATGGAGGAGCCATGATAGCCGGTCTTGCGCGAAATCACGATGCGCTTCGAGGGCTTGCCTTCCAGCGCCCAGTAGTGGCGCACCAGCTTGAGGGCCGTGTCGTTGGCTTCCGAACCGGACGAGCCATAGAACACCTGATTGACGTTGTCGGGCGCCAGTTCCGCCAGCTTGCCCGCCAGCAGCACCGGTGTCGGCGTCGTGCAGCGGAAGAAGGAGTTGTAGAACGGCAGTTCCTTCATCTGGTCATAGGCGACGCGGGCAAGTTCCTCGCGGCCATAACCAACATTGATGCACCACAGGCCGGCCATGCCGTCCAGGATCTCGGCGCCTTCGCTGTCATAGATATAGGGTCCCTCAGACCGCACGATCATGCGGGCGCCGGCGCCACGCAGTTCCTTGTGGTCGGTGAAGGGATGGAGATGATGCGCGGAATCGATGGCCTGCAGATTGGCGCGCGAAATGGTCTGGTCAGTCATATAATGTCTTCCTTCCTCGGTTTTCAGTTATGCGGAGGCGAAGGAAGACGGCGGCGAATAGCCGATGCGGGCGCACAGCAGCAAAAGCTCGGCCCGCCGCGTGCGGGGCGACTGCGTGAGCGTACAGCCGGACAGGAGGGGGCAGCGGCGATGGCTATGCATGGGCTTTGCCATAACGCCAGTAGCCCATCATGGTGAGCTGATTGCGGTCTATGCCAAGCTCGCCCAGAAAATGCGTGCGAATGCGGCTGACGGCCGCCGTTTCACCGGCGATCCAGCCGTAGAAGCTGTTGGCGGCAGGCGCCGCACGGTCCCATAATGTGTCCTTGTCGACATCGACCGCTTCCGGCTGCGCCGGAGCCGTGCGCATGGCGCTGCCGGGAATGTCCGCGGCAAGTGCTGCGCCGGCCATCAGCTCGCCATAGCCGTGGTTGCCTGCGTCGCGGGGCAGCCAGCGCAGGTCGAGGCCATCCCACGACGGCACCTTCTGCGCATCCTCCATGCAGGGCAGTTCGACACATACCGTCGCCCGCGGCCTGACCTCCCACAAGGCGATCTGTTCCAGAATTCCGGCAATGGCCGGCAGCGCCGTCTCGTCGCCGATGATGAGCAGATCGGTCAGGCCCGGTGGCGGTTCCCAGTCGAAACCCCCGATCTCGCCGACATACGCACTGTTGGGGCCTGTAGTCTGGATCGGGTCGCCCGGCTCTGCGCTCATCGCCCAGCGCGAGGCCGGTCCGTTGTCGCCGTGGACGACGAAATCGACGGTGAGAAGCTGCCGGGCCGGGTCGATGGCGCGGATGGTGTAGGTGCGCATCGGCGCGCGCTGGTGCGGCGGCAGCGCCTTGTAGACCTTCAGATAGTCGGGGCTGACGGGAAGGGCTGACGGCGTTCCATCCTCGCGCGGAAAGAACAGCTTGATGCGCTGGTCCGGTGCAAGCGTCGTCATGGCGGCCAGATCGGCGCCCGCAAACACCAGCCGCGCCATGTTCGGCGTCAGCAGCCGGCGCTCGGCCAGCCGGACATTGAAGATGCGGTAGGGCGTTTCCGACATTTTCCGTCACCCAAGGCCAAGGAGATGGGCGCGGGCGGCGATTTCGGCGACGCGCTCCTCATTGGAGGCGGCGAGGTTGCCGTCCGCATTCCACAGGCTGTTCTCAAAACCCACACGCACCTTGCCGCCGGCTCGCATCGCAGCCTCAAGGCAATCCGTCTCGCTGCGGCCGAAGGCACACACCATCCAGTCGGGCGATTGCGGCAGGTCCGTGGCTGCGCGCAGGAACGCATCGAGATCGCCGGGCTCGCTCTGCTGGTTCGCCGAATAGCGGCCCAGAACATAGATGACCGAAGGCTGTCCGGCCGGGATCACCTGCCGGGCCATCAGGTCGCCCAGCCGCGCCACATCGGCATCGTCATAGAGAATGTGCTGAACGTGGATCTGCTCCTGCCGGCACCAGCCATAGAAGCGCGCGGCCTCCGCCTCGCTCGCGGCATCGGGAACCAGTTCACGAATGGCGGCGGAAATGGCGCGCGGCTGCAAGGTGCGCACAAGCTGCATCTGCTGGGGCGCGCTGTAGATGCCGACCGCCTCGGTGGAGACCTGCACGGCCATCTGCGGAACGCGCTGCGCCAGCGCCCCGATGAGCTGGCGATAGAGATCGGCGTCGAGCGCATGCCGGCCGGCCTCGTCGCGTACATGGGCGTGGATGGCGTCAGCACCCGCCTTCCAGCAGGCTTCAGCCGTCTCGACGATCTCGGAAACGGTCATCGGCAGTGCCGCGTGATCGGCTTTGGTGCGGCGCGCGCCGTTCGGCGCCACCATAATGAGCGGAAGGCCGGTCATCGTGCGCCCTTCCCGGTTTTTTCATTGGCCCCGGCTTCGTCCTCAGCCATGAGGCGCAAAAGCGCGATCAAAAGCCGGTCGCGGCGCTGGGTAAGCTCGTCCATTGCGCGACCGGCCACCTCGGCGTGCATGCCTTCGACCAGCTTGCGCCTGGTCTCCGCATCGAGGCGCGGCGTGCCGAGCGTCGCCCATCTTGCCTCCTGCGCAGGGCCCAGATGGTCGAGATAGGCCGCAAGCCCGCCTTCGCCGCCGCCCAGATGATAGAGCATGTGCGGGCCTTCGACCGCCCAGCGCAACCCCGGCCCGAAGCGGATCGCCCGGTCCACATCCTCAACCGAGGCGATGCCCTCGGCCACGATGTTGACGGCCTCGCGCCACAGCGCCGAGCTCATGCGGTTGGCGAGATGGCCGACGGCCTCGCGCGCCACGCGCACCGGAACCTTGCCGATCGCCTCAAAGAAGGCATAGGCGGCATCGACCGCAGCCGGCGACCCTTTCTCGCCCGCCACCAGTTCCACCAGCGGCACCAGATGCGGGGGATTGAAGGGATGAGCGACGATGACGCGCTCCGGATTGGCGCATTCGGCCTGCAACTGGCTTGCGGGATAAGAAGAAGTGCTCGATCCGATGACGACATCGGCGGGAACTGCGGCATCGATTTCGGCCAGCAGCGCCTGCTTGAGCAGCAGTTTTTCCGGCGCGTTTTCCTGAACGTAATCCGCGCCCACGACCGCCTCCGCGATCGTGGCACACCAGATCAGCCGGCCGCGCTCACGGCCAGGCGGACCGACCGCATCGAGATCACCCAGCCCCGCTTCGACGAAAGCCGCAAGTCGCTCTTCTCCATCCGGCGCAGGGTCCCATGCACGCACATCCAGCCCGCGATGCAGGAAGAAAGCCGCCCACATGCCGCCAATGAGGCCACATCCGACCACCGCGACGGTGCGAACTTCATGCCCTGCCCGATATGCACTCACACTCGCCATTCGTCTGGATCGCCTCCCCACTCCCGGATGATTTCGACCTGTCAAGGCGCCAGCCGAAGCCCGCCCTGAAGCTGCTGGCCAGCCTGCGCAGAATGTCATGACCGGATCATGATCCGCAAGCCGCCTATATCTCTATATATTGCGATCGCAGATCGCGCAATTGCGTGAGGCATGAATTTTTATTCTGCTCACACAAAGCGGCAATAAACCTTTTTATCAGCGAGTTATAGGAAGGCTGACAAAACGACTCTTCTTTTGCGAACTCGCCAAAACAGCGCCTGATTCAGGACATCTGCGCAGACAGAGAGCCAACGTCTTCAGAGCTCAATGACGACATCGCCTATGGGGGAGGTCGAGCAGGCAAGAACCACATTCGCCGCCTTTTCCTCATCCGAAAGCACGGACCGGTCGCGGTCGGCAGCATTGGCCGCGATGCGCCAGTCTCCCGTTACCACGGTGCAACGGCATGAGCCGCAGATACCGGCCTCGCAGTCGGACTGGATTTTGACGCCGGCACCGCGCGCGAGCGCGAGAAGCGTTGTGGTGCCCTCGCCCTCCACCGTCTTGCCGGACCGCTGGAAGGAAACGCTGTAGCGCCCGATCGGGGGAAGATCGACAGCGCTTTCGTCCGCCCCGAAACTCTCTTCCAGATAGGCCAGCGCCGGTTGCGCCGCCAGGCTCGTGCACACATCGCGCACCTTGTTGCGGAAGCCCGTCGGACCACAGCAGAAGGCGATGCGTTCGGACAGGTCGGGGCAGACGATTTGCGCCATGCTCTCGTCGAACCTGCCGGCATGCACAATGCCCGGCGCATCAACGGCATCGTCCGCGCCTTTCGCGGAAAGATTCCAGGAAATGTGCAGCCGCTCACCGAACTGATGCTGGAGCAGTTTCAGTTCGTCCCGGAACGGCATGTCGGCCGCGGTTCGGGCACTGTGGTGGTAGACGACATCGCGATCGAGATTGGCGTCGGCAATGGTGCGCAGGATCGAGATCATCGGCGTCACGCCGCTTCCCGCCGAGACCAGAAACAGCTTCTTCGCATCCCCGGCGGCGCCCAGATGAAACTTTCCGTTCGGACCGGAGGCCTGAAGCCGGTCGCCGACATGCAGGTTCTCATGCAGCCAGCACGACACGAAACCGTCCTGCGCCCGCTTGACGGTCACCGACATATGCAGGGGCCGCGAGGGAGAGGACGAGATCGTATAGCTGCGGCGCACGATCTCACCGTCGATGACGGGCATCAGCGTTATGAACTGGCCGGGCGAATAGGTGAAGGAGGGCTCCGCCACGAAGCGGAAGGTCTTCATGTCGTTCGTCTCGTCAATCACCGCCACGCATGTAAGCTCCACCTGCCGGCTGCCGGACTGAAGCCCCTGCGCGGCCGCCATGGGCAGGCGCGTGATCTTCCGCGCCGAACCCGGCAGCAGCGCCACCGGCTTCCTGCGCGACAGGACCTCGACTGCATCGCCGAGATGGATACGGCCAGCCGAATGCGGAATCAGGAACTGGCCGAAATAGACCTTGCCGTCTTCACCCCGCCGCTGCTTTCCCAGCATGCTCAGCGGCTCGTGATCCTGACGCGCCTGACCGCTCGCGGGGTCAAGCGTGGTCATCATGCACCGGTCGCAGGCCCCGGCGACCTCGAAGCGCATGTCGCCGATGCGAATTTCGGCCCATGCGTCCTCGTCGAAGGGAAGCTCGCCAGCCACCACGACATTCGGCCGGAACCGGTCCATTTCCACCGGCTGCTCGAGATAGAGGTTCAGTTCTTCCAGCGACGCGGTGCTGGCCAGCAGAAGCGGCGCGGTGTCGGCAAGACTGACGACCCCGCCGCTGCCGATGTCGAGTGCGCGGGGATGACGGTCATCCTGCAAGACCAGCCGGCATGGCCGCTCCAGATGCCCGCAAAGCCAGTCCGCCACCGCATCGCCGGCATCGCGGGCTGAAACCTCGCTGCCCCATACGGAAACCGGCCCGCAGGCAGGCTTCAGCTCTTCCCGGCGAAATCCGATCGGCGGCTTGCCCGGCGCGAACAGGATCACCTCGTCGCCATCCAGAACCACCCTGATCTGCATCAGCAGCGGAGCAGCGCGCGCGGTAATGGCGCAGCCCGTCTCGTCGACGACCATCATCGAGCGATCGTCGAGAAGCCCCTTGGAGCCGACACGCGCCGACAGCACCGGCATCCCCCGCGCCGACTTCAGCGGGAAGATCGTCAGGCTGGCGATGGTCATGGGCGCAGTTGTCATTCGTCATCCAGTATAGGCGGATTTCGCCGTCGTACAGAACTCTTGCGCGGCTCAGGCATGGTCCGGCATCGACCTCCGGGGTCGGTCCGCTTCGGAAGGCATGGCTTCGCGCACGCCGTTCCTGCGCCGTCATTCAAGATTTTCTGCACATATATATTGCGATCGCAGATCGCACAATGTATCAGGATGAAAATGGAATGACGGGTCGAAGAAATTCGCTTTTTCAACGACGAGCCCTTCCCGCAATATCCTGAAATCCAGTTTCATCCCTGCCGCCTGAGAGGAGTTCACATGGCCGATCGCACCGACTGGCACCAGTTGGCAGAGACCGTGAGCTTTCCCAGGCTCGCCATCATCGATGGCCGCAAGGTGCCGGCAGTGTCGGGCGAAACCTTTGCATCGGTGAACCCCGCCACCGGCAAGGTGCTGGCCGAGGTGGCCGCCTGCGACGGCCGCGACATCGATCTAGCCGTCGCCGCCGCGCGCCGCAGCTTCGAGCAGGGCATATGGCGCGACCGCGCGCCGGCCGAACGCAAGGCCGTGCTTCTGAAACTGGCGGAACTGCTGCGGGCGGAACTGCCCCGGCTGGCGGTTCTGGAATCGCTCGACATGGGCAAGCTGGTGCGCGATGCCCACGACAACGACATCGCCAACGCCATCAGCATCCTTCAATGGCATGCTGAGGAAGCCGACAAGATCTATGATGAAGTGGCACCGCTGCCGCCCGGCAATCTCGGCATCGTGCGGCGTGTGCCGCTGGGGGTCATCGGCGCGGTGGTGCCATGGAACTTCCCCTTCAACATGGCGGTGTGGAAATGCATTCCCGCACTGGTTGCCGGCAACAGCGTGGTGCTGAAGCCGGCCGAGCAGTCACCCTTCACAGCCCTGCGCCTTGGCGAGCTGGCGCTTGAGGCCGGCATTCCGGCAGGCGTGCTCAATGTGGTGCCGGGGCTTGGCGAAACCGCCGGACAGGCGCTTGGCCGCCACATGGATGTCGATTGCCTGGCCTTCACCGGCTCCACCGCCGTCGGCAAGCTGTTCCTGCGCTATGCGGGCGAATCCAACATGAAGCAGGTCTGGCTCGAGTGCGGCGGAAAATCTCCCGCAATCGTCTTTTCCGACTGCGCCGATCTCGATCATGCCGCAGACCAGATCGCCGCCGGCATCTTCTACAATCAGGGGCAGGTGTGCTCGGCCTCTTCCCGCCTCTATGTTCATGCCCCGATTGCCCGCCGGCTTACCGATCTTCTGGTGCAGCGCGCCGGGCGTTACCGCCCCGGCGACCCGCTCGATCCGGCTTCCGGCCTCGGCGCCATGGTCGATGCCAGGCACGCCGCCACCGTCATGCGCTATGTGGAGGCTGGAAAGCGGGAGGCCGACCTCGCCACCGGAGGCTGCGCGGCCATGGTGAACGGAGCGGGCAGCTTCATAGAACCGACCATCTTCACCGGCGTGCGGTCGGAAGCGTCGATCATGCAGGAGGAGATTTTCGGGCCAGTGCTTTCTGTCTCGACGTTCGAGCATGAGGACGAGGCCGTCCGCCTCGCCAATGCCAGCATCTACGGGCTCGCCGCCTCGATCTTCACCGACGACCTGTCGCGCGCTCACCGGGTATCGGAACGCATCATGGCCGGCGTGGTGGCGGTGAACGTCGTTGACCCCGTCAATCCCGCCGTCCCTTTCGGCGGCTTTCGCCAATCCGGCAATGGGCGTGACCTCTCGCGCCACGCCGTCGACAAATACACTGCACTGCGGACCACCTGGATCCGCCATCGTCACTGACAACGGGAGAAATGATTGCAGTCTGAGGAAAGCCGGAATGCCGCGATCGCGTGGCTGGAAAACAATCCGCAGGTGGAAAGCGTGCGCGTCGCCATATGCGACCTCAACGGGGTGATGCGCGGCAAGCGCATTGCCGCCGATCAGGCGCGCAAGGCGCTCGATGGCGGCATGCGGATGGCCTATTCGCTGATCGGCATGGACATCTGGGGAGAGGACATCGAAGGCAATCCGCTGGTCTACAGCACCGGCGATTCCGATGCGGTGTGCCATTGGACCGGCCGGCCGATCGTTCCGGTGGACTGGACACCGCTGCCGACGGCCCTCATCCCGCTCACGCTCGCCTATGATGACGGGCGGCCGTTTCCGGGAGACCCCAGACAGGCGCTGGCGGAAATCCAGAGGCGGTATGCCGCGCGCGGCCTCACGCCGGTCGTTGCCACCGAGCTTGAATTCTATCTGTTCGATGCCGCCTCCAATGAACCCGTCGGGCCGGTCTCGCCGGTCAACGGCAGGAGACTCAATGCGGATGGAGCCCTGTCCATCGACGAACTGGACGCGTTCGAGACCTTCATCTCGGAAGTCTATGCCGCCTGCCGTGCGCAGAACATTCCCGTCGACACCACCATTGCCGAGAACGGGGTCGGCCAGTTCGAGATCAACCTCAACCATGTCGCCGATGCGCTGAAGGCGGCCGACGATGCCATCCTGTTCAAGCGGGTGGTGCGCGGCATCGCCCGCAAGCACGGCTTCATCGCCAGCTTCATGGCCAAGCCCTATGGCGACCGGGCGGGCAGCGGCCTGCATGTGCATTTCAGCCTGCTCGACGGCGACGGCAACAATGTCTTCGACGACGGCACCGAGAAGGGCACGGACATCATGCGCCACGCCGTCGGCGGTCTCCTGCGCGGCATGGCGCAGAGCACGCTCATCTTCGCGCCGCACTTCAACTCCTACCGCCGGCTGCGGCCCAAATCCTATGCGCCCACCGCCGTGGCATGGGGCTACGAGAACCGGATGGTGGCGATCCGCATTCCCGGCGGATCGCACAAGGCACGCCGCATCGAGCACCGCGTCGCCGGGGCCGATGCCAATCCCTATCTGGTTCTGGCCAGCGTGCTGGGTTCGGCCCTGATCGGCATGGAAGAGGCCTGCGATCCCGGCCAGCCCATCGCCATGGATGTCGATTCCCACGATCTGCCGCGCCTGCCATCGGACTGGCTGGGAGCAATCGCCGCCTTCGAGCAGGGTGACCTCATGCAAGCGCTTTTCGCTCCGGAACTGCGCGATGCCTTCATCGCCTGCAAGCAGCAGGAAGCCGATACCTTTGCCCGCAAGGTCGGCAGCTTCGAGCTCGAAACCTATATGGAGATGGTGTGATGGCAAGGCCCTGCGTCGCCGTCGCCACCGACACCATCGAGTTCGCCGGAACCGAATGGTTCGCCACGCAGCGCCAGTATGTCATGGCCGCCGCGCGCGCGGCCCGCGTCACACCGCTTCTGGTGCCGAACCTCGGGAAGGAACTGGACTGCGAGGCCGTGCTCGACGCGGTGGACGGACTGCTGCTCACCGGCTCGGTTTCCAATGTCTATCCCGCGCTCTATGGAGGCGAGGTCAGCCCCGCCAACGAGCCCTACGATCCGGCCCGCGACGCCACCAGCTTCGCCTTGCTGGAGCTTGCCCTGAAGCGCGGCTTGCCGCTGCTGGCGATCTGCCGCGGCCTGCAGGAGCTGAACGTCGCGCGCGGTGGCACGCTGCAGACGGAAATCCAGTCCATCGACGGCAATCTCGACCACCGCGCGCCGCAGTCGCCGGATCGCGCGGAGCGCTTTGCGGTGAAACACAGCATCCGGGCAGCCCCCGGCTCGCATCTGGCGGGGCTGATCGGCGATGAGCCCGTGATGGTCAACTCGCTTCACCGGCAGGCGATCGCGCGGCCCGGCAGCGGCATCGTTGTGGAAGCGGCCGCCGGGGACGGCATTGCCGAGGCCGTATCGGTACAGGATGCACGCAGCTTCGCCATGGGTGTGCAATGGCATCCCGAATTTGCAGCCGAAAACGACCCGGTGTCGCAAAAGCTGTTTCGCGCGTTCGGCGACGACGTGCGCGCCCATGCCGCGCAACGCTTTCAGGAACAGGAAGCCATTCAGGCAAAGGCGTGATCTGAAATCACGGTATCGGTGAGCGAGGTCGTTTTCCGTAGCTGCTTCATGATCGGCGCCGGGCGATCGCGCCGTCCCTCCATCGACATTGACAGCGTCTTTACCGATTGGCCCTGATGAACTGGTGGTCTTAGAGACTGGGATTCGGGAACTCGTCATTCACGACCAGTAAGCCGGTCATGATTTCGCGCGGTCGCAGCGTCCCATCGTCTGGGTCACACGCAAATGCGTTGCAGGCTCGCGTCAGAAGAAGTGACCGGGATATTTCCGAAGGCTTGCAAAAGCGCCGCCTGCCCGGTCAGGCTTTGAACTTCATGCTCCCGGCAAGCAGATCCTTGCCGGGAGCAATCTTACGGAGCCGGTTTTCAGCCGATCAGCGGCAGGAGCTGGTCGAGGCTCTTCTTGGCGTCGCCATAGAACATGCGGGTGTTCTCCTTGTAGAAGAGCGGATTTTCGATGCCGGAATAGCCGGTTCCCTGACCGCGCTTCGACACGAAAACCTGCTTGGCCTTCCACACTTCAAGCACCGGCATTCCGGCAATCGGACTGTTGGGGTCCTCCTGCGCGGCCGGGTTGACGATGTCGTTGGAGCCGATGACGATCGCAACGTCCGTTTCCGGGAAGTCCTCGTTGATCTCGTCCATTTCCAGAACGATGTCATAAGGCACCTTCGCCTCGGCCAGCAGCACGTTCATGTGGCCCGGCAACCGCCCGGCGACCGGATGAATGGCGAAGCGCACATTCTTGCCGGCAGCCCGCAGCTTGCGGGTCAGTTCGGAGACGGACTGCTGGGCCTGCGCCACCGCCATGCCATAGCCGGGCACGATGATGACACTGTCGGCCTCGTTCAGCGTTGCGGCCACACCATCGACGTCGATAGCGATCTGCTCGCCTTCGATTTCCATGGCAGGGCCAGTCGTCGTGCCGAACCCGCCAAGGATGACGGAAACGAAGGAACGGTTCATCGCCTTGCACATGATGTAGGACAGGATCGCGCCGGACGAGCCGACCAGCGCACCGGTCACGATCAGCAGATCGTTCGACAGCGAGAAGCCGATCGCTGCCGCTGCCCAGCCCGAATAGCTGTTCAGCATCGATACGACGACGGGCATATCGGCGCCGCCGATGCCCATGATCAGGTGATAGCCGATGAACAGCGCCGCCACCGTCATCACAGCCAGCGCAGCGGTGCTGGCCGTGTTCAGGTAGACGACGAGCAGCACCAGCGAGATGAGCGCGGCGCTCGCATTGAGGATGTGACCGCCGGGCAGCTTCTTTGCCTTGCCGTCCACCTTGCCCGCCAGCTTGCCGAAGGCGATCACCGACCCGGTGAAGGTCACCGCGCCGATGAAGACGCCGAGGAAGGTTTCCACCCGCAGGATGGAGATTTCGGCGGGGGTTTTATGCGCGATGCCGGCGGCGAAGCCGGTCAGGGCAAGGCGTGCGTCCGCCGCCATCGCTGCCACGCCCGTCATCTCGATATGGGTGTTGAAGCCGATGAATACGGCAGCCAGACCCACCAGCGAATGCATGGCGGCCACAAGCTGCGGCATTTCGGTCATCTGCACCCGCTGGGCGACGATCCAGCCGGCGGCGCCCCCGACGATAAGCACGGCCAGCGAAAGCTGCCAGAGGCCCGAACCGGCACCCACGAGCGTGGCTATGACCGCCAGTGCCATGCCGACGATGCCGTACCAGACGGCGCGTTTGGCGCTTTCCTGACCCGACAGGCCACCGAGAGAGAGGATGAACAGGACTGCCGCGACGATATAGGCGGCAGTTGTGAAACCGATTTCCATAACCCTCTCCCTTACGACTTCTGGAACATGGCGAGCATGCGCCGGGTGACGAGGAAGCCGCCGAAAATATTCACGCCCGCCATCAGCACGGAGAGTGCGGCCAGCACGATCACCAGCCAACTGCCGGAACCGATCTGAAGCAGCGCGCCCAGAATGATGATCGACGAAATGGCGTTGGTGATCGCCATCAGGGGCGTGTGCAGGCTGTGGCTGACATTCCAGATGACCTGGAAGCCCACGAAACAGGCCAGCACGAAGACGATGAAGTGCGACATGAAGCTGGCGGGAGCGAAATAGCCGGCCAGCAGCAGCAGAACGCCGCCTGTGGTGAGCAAGGCCACCTGATTGCGGGTCTGAGCCTTGAAGGCAGCCGCTTCCTGAGCCCGCCTCTCCTCGGCGGTCAGCTCTTTCGGCTTCTCCCTTGGTTTGGCGGCCGCGATGGCCCTGACCTTGGGCGGCGGCGGCGGCCAAGTGATCTCGCCCTTATGCGCAACCGTCGAGCCGCGGATCACGTCGTCTTCCATGTCGTGAACGACGACGCCGTCTTTCTGGGGCGTCAGGTCGCTCAGCATGTGGCGAATGTTGTTGGAGTAGAGGCTGGATGCCTGTGCGGCCATGCGGCTCGGAAAATCGGTGTAGCCGATGATGGTCACGCCATTGTCGGTGACAATGCGCTCATCCGGCACCGTCAGATCGCAATTGCCGCCGCGCTCGGCCGCCAGATCCACGACCACCGATCCGCGCTTCATTGCCCTGACCATGTCCTCGGTCCACAGCTTGGGTGCCGGGCGTCCGGGAATGAGGGCCGTGGTGATGACGATGTCGACCTGAGGCGCAAGTTCACGGAACTTTGCAAGCTGCTTGGCGTGGAACTCGGGAGAGGACGGGGCGGCATAACCGCCGGTGGCCGAGCCATCCTGCGCCGGTTCGAAATCGAGGAACACGAATTCCGCGCCCATGCTTTCGATCTGCTCGGCCACTTCGGGACGAACGTCGAAGGCATAGGTGATGGCGCCGAGGCTGATGCTGGCACCGATGGCGGCCAGACCGGCCACGCCGGCACCCACCACCAGAACCCGCGCGGGAGGAATCTTGCCAGCCGCCGTCACCTGTCCGGTGAAGAAGCGGCCGAAATTGTTGGCGGCTTCGATGACGGCGCGGTAGCCGGCCAGATTGGCCATGGAAGACAGGGCATCCATCTTCTGGGCACGGCTGATGCGTGGCACCATATCCATGGCGACGACCGTGACGCCCTTGCGCTTCGCCTGTTCCAGAAGCTCGGGATTCTGGCCGGGCCAGAAGAACGAGATGAGCGTCTGCCCTTCACGCATCCGCTCAAGCTCGTCAGCTTCCGGACCCCGGACTTTGACAAGCAGATCGGACGCTTTGGTTACGGCTTTGGCATCGGCAAGTACCGTGACGCCCGCTTCGGCGTAGGCTTCATCGGTAATGCCGGATTTCTCGCCGGCTCCGGCTTCAACCAGACACTCATGACCGAGTTTCTGCAGATGCCGCGCCGAGTCCGGCGTCAACGCCACCCGGCTTTCGCCGTCAGCAGTTTCCCTTAATGCTCCGATCTTCAAGTTTATCTCCCCTGCAACACGCTTTATCCCGTTGGCGCTCGTCTGGAGCCGTACTGCAAGGTTCCGAGAAACTGATCGGGCAGTTTCTGAACCACGCCAGCTACCAGGCGGCCACTCAGTTGCGCGATTTTTCTGACAATGACAACATCATCCTGACAATGAATCATTGCCGGAACCGAATTTCTCAACAGCGTGCAGTGCAATACGCATATCGAGTCTGATGGAATTTGTGCCGTCACGGCCATCGGGATGCGAGACAGGTCAACGTTCCGGTTTCGTCATTCCGGCAGGGCCAAGGCCGCACTCATGCACGCCTCAGCCAGCTGATTTCCATAGTTATTTCATGCAGATATCGGATGATTTCCGAATTTTCAGATTACGGACGCCGAAAGACCGCCGCCTGCAGGACAGCCGGGCAGGATATTTTCCCGGCCATCTGAGATGTTGCTGCAAGCTCATCAGTCCATTTATTTTCAGCGCCAATCCCTGTGCCAGCTTCAAACTGAGTTCTGCACCAGATCGCTTTGAGTTTTTCTTTGGAACGGTGAACGCCGGGCCGGCAGGAATACGGCCTTCACGCCTCATGTGCATTTCGGCAGCGAAGCCGGATTTTCGCAGCAGGAGGCAGAAAACGACGGGCAGCCCTGTTGAATTCAGGAAGGAAAACGACCGGTCCGGCGCGCTGTCGTCGCCATGCCGCCACGCAATTCTCTCTGCCCTTTCCCGTCAATGACTTAAATAAGTCCCTTATTGGGAACGATACGGATAGAGTCGTGATTCACATGTCGCCGCCTCGCCGGACGACCTGACCTTCCGTATTCTGGAGTATGGACATGAGTACCAGACCGAACATCGTTGAACTCAAGCCCAAAATCGCTGTGATCGGGGTCGGCGGCGGCGGCGGCAACGCCGTCAACAACATGATCACCGAACAGCTGGAGGGCGTAAACTTCATCGCCGCCAACACAGATGCGCAGGCCCTCGCCATGTCGAAGGCATCGCAGCGCATCCAGCTTGGAGCCATGACCACCGAAGGCCTTGGCGCCGGCTCCCTGCCTGAAATCGGCTACGCAGCCGCCGAGGAAACGCTGGGCGAAGTCATGGAGCTTCTTGCCGGCACGCATATGTGCTTCGTCACTGCCGGAATGGGCGGCGGCACCGGCACCGGCGCGGCTCCCCTCATCGCCGATGCCGCCCGCAAGGCAGGCATTCTCACCGTTGCCGTTGTCACCAAGCCCTTTGTCTTCGAAGGTACGCGCCGGATGCAGGCTGCGGAGCGCGGCATCGAACGCCTGCGCGAATGCGCCGACACGGTCATCGTCATTCCGAACCAGAATCTGTTTCGTATCGCTGATGCGAAAACGACCTTCGGCGATGCCTTCATCATGGCGGATCGCGTGCTCTATTCGGGCGTCAGTTGCATCACTGACCTGATCGTGAAGGAGGGGCTCATCAATCTCGACTTCGCCGATGTGCGCTCGGTGATGCGCGACATGGGTCGCGCGATGATGGGCACCGGCGAGGCGACAGGCGAAGGCCGGGCAAAGAAGGCGGCAGAGGCGGCAATCGCCAATCCGCTTCTCGACGAAGCGTCGATGGGCGGCGCGAAGGGTGTGCTGGTCTCGATCTCCGGGGGCCAGGACATGACGCTGTTCGAGGTGGATGAGGCAGCAACCCGTATCCGCGAGGAAGTCGATGCCGATGCCGACATCATCGTCGGCGCCATCTTCGACCAGGCCCTGCAGGGCAGGTTCAGGGTTTCGGTGGTTGCCACGGGGTTGCGACAGCAGTCACCGGCCATCGAAATTGCCGGATAATCGCGTCCGCCTGCCATCGGCAAGCGGCACCCCGAAAATCCTCAGGCGTGCTCCGCGATGACCGACAGGAAAGCCGGGCCGTAGCGATCGAGCTTGGCCTCGCCGACACCCGGCACTTCCGCCATTTCGCGGCGGGAGGCCGGCCTTGCTGCCGCAAGCTCAATCAGCGTCTTGTCGTGAAAAATGACATAGGGCGGCACGTTCTGCGCGCGCGCGATCTCCAGCCTTTTTTGCCGCAATGCCGCGAACAGGGCACGATCCGCCTCGGCTATGGCAGACTCGGCGCCGCCGCGGGCCACCCTGCCACGGCGCGCGCGTGGCGGCCGTGGCGCGCGCAGCATCAGTGCGGGCTTATCGCGCAGAAATTCGCGGCCGGCGGATGCGATCGACAGGCCGCCATGACCGGCGAGATCGACATTGATGAAACGCAGCGCGATCAGCTGGCGCAGGATTGCCCGCCATGTGCGGTTGTCGTGCTCCGTGCCGATGCCGAATGTCGATATGCGATCATGCCCGAACCCGGCGATGCGCTCATTTTCCACGCCGAGCAGAACATCAGCGATGTAAGCCTGCCCGAAGCGCTCGCCGGTGCGATAGATGCAGGAAAGCGCCTTCTGCGCGGCTATCGTGCCGTCGAAAAGGATGGGCGGCTCCGCGCAGGTGTCGCAATTTCCGCAAGGCTCGCACTCATCGCCGAAATAGGACAACAGCACCTGCCGCCGGCAGCCTGCCGTTTCGGCCAGCCCCAGCAACGCATCGAGCTTCTGGCGTTCCATGCGCTTGCGCTGCTCGGGCGCGTCGGATTCCTCGATGAAACGGCTGCGCAGGGCGATATCGTCATGGCCGTAGAGCATGAGCGTATCCGACGGCAGGCCGTCGCGCCCGGCGCGACCGGTTTCCTGATAATAGGCTTCGATGCTGGATGGCAGATCGATATGGGCCACGAAGCGCACGTCCGGCTTGTCGATGCCCATGCCGAAGGCGATGGTGGCCACCATCACCACCGCTTCGCCATGCTGGAAACGCGTCTGGTTGGCCTCGCGCGCGGCCTTTTCCATGCCGGCATGATAGGCCAGCGCATCATAGCCCTGGTCCCGCAGCCATGCGGCGGTTTCCTCGGTCCTGCGCTTCGACAGACAGTAGACGATGCCGCTCTCGCCCTCGTGGCGGCGGAGAAAATCCTTAAGCTGAGCGCGCGGATTGTCCTTTTCCTCGATGGCGTAGCGGATGTTGGGCCGGTCGAAACCGGCAATGAAGGCATCTGTCCCGGCAATGTTCAGGTGCGTCAGGATTTCGGCACGCGTCGGCTCATCGGCCGTCGCTGTCAGCGCCATGCGCGGCGTGTCGGCAAAGCGCTGCACAACCGCATCGAGCTGGCGATAGGAGGGGCGGAAATCATGCCCCCATTGCGAAAGGCAATGTGCCTCATCGATGGCAATCAGCGACAGCTTCACCCCGTCGAGCCGGTCAAGAACGTCCGGCCGCAGCAGCATTTCGGGCGCGACATACAGAAGGTCGAGCCCGCCGGTGCTGACGGACTGCCAAAGCTCGCGCCTCTCATCCGGTCCGAGATCCGAATTGAGCGCGGCCGCCCGGACACCGGCCTGTCGGAGTGCGGCCACCTGATCGGCCATCAGCGCCAGCAGCGGCGAAACGACGAGCCCCAGACCCGGACGGGCGATCGCCGGAATCTGATAGCACAGCGACTTGCCGCCGCCTGTCGGCATCAGCACGAAGGCGTTGTTGCCCGCAATAACATGCTCCACGATCCGCGCTTGCGGACCCCGGAAAGCGTCATAGCCGTAGACGGATTTGAGAATTTCGAGGGAGGAGGCAGCCATGTTCTTCTGTGCCGGAAATTAACGGATGGGATCGCTCATGCATATCGGTTCAGCCTGCAGTAGCACAATGCGTGGCCGGACGGACGTCTGCCAGGCACAGGTGCGGCACCCTGCCCCGCCCCGTGGTCGGGACAGCGGAGCCTATGGCTGTGGAACTCGGGAAAGGAGCCGTCCGGCAATCATGTGTTCAGCCGCGTGGCTGGGCGGCAGCATGGATAACCATGCTGCCGGAACAACCGGGGAAATCAAAACGCTGTTTTCCACGAAAGACCATGGCTGCCATCGGCTCCCGCATGATGCTCTGGAAGCCATGCCCGCTACGGCATGTAGGAGAGCCTGTGCAATCGATGCAGACTTTCAGTCAGGAACCTCAGTCTCCCACCGCCAGGCCGAGACGTTTTCCGATCTTCGTGACCACACTCGAGACGGCGTCCAGACGGCTGGCACCATCCTCGCTGACACCGCGCCGCCAATAGGAGGTGACGAGGTGCTGTTCCTTTCCAAGCTTGAGCACATTGCGCACATGGGAGCGTATGTCCCTGAACGCGGAAAATTCGCAACCGGCCCAGACGAACACCCGCTCTTCACCAGCAGGCACTTCGACTGACCGCACCGCATCCGCAAGCAGCGTGGTCGTTCCCGCGGCCGCGCCGTTCCGGTGCAGCCATTTCAGTTCGAAACCTTGCGGCAGAACGATATCCTGCTCCTCGGCGCTGTCCGCCACTTCGATCAGGGCCACGCCGCGGCTGTCGGGCGACAGGTTTTCAAGGGCGCGCGCGATGGCAGGCAATGCCGTTTCATCGCCTGCCAGCAAATGCCAGTCGGCCTGCCGGATTCCCCGGCCACCCGGACCGACCATTCCGATCAGATCGCCCGGCTTCGCGGCGATCGCCCACGCCGAGCCCGGCCCTTCGTCGCCGTGCACGACCAGATCGATGTCCAGCGTTCCCGCTTGCGCATCCACGGAACGGATCGTGTATTTTCGCACCGACGGCTTGCCCGGGCCACCGGGCCAGCGGAAGCTGCCCTGCGCATCGAGAGCCGGCCACTCAGGCTCCACACCTGCCGGAGGCACCAGCAGCTTGCAGTGGATGTTGCCAAGCCCCGAAAACCGGAGCAGATTTTCACCTGCCAGGCGAATGCGCTGCATATGCGGCGTGATGCGCCTGGTGCTGACCACCCGCATCAGCCGGAAATTGGGTGGCGCACCGCTATCGCTTTCGTCCCCGGTCCAGACGATGTCGCTCGCCGAAACGCCGGTGAATTCCACGACATGCTCGGCCAGTTCCATCTTGATTTCCTGAAGCAGGCTTCTGTCTGCCGCTTCGGCGCGCAGATGCAGCGATCCTTCCTGCGGCCACAGCACGCCACGGCAGAAATCGAAATCCAGAACCGTCGCTTCTCCCTGCGATGATGCGCGCGCACCATGGCTTTCCAGATGCCCGGCGATGTCGGGAATGTGGCGGGCGGCATCGGCGATCGCGACCGTTGCCTCGGCCACCAGTGGAAAATGCCTGTTCATGCTGCGTCTCCGGCTGCCTGTCGCGCCGTAGCGCCATTTTCCGTCAGATCCCTGATGTCGATGCGCAGCGAGCCGCTGGGGAGCGCCACGACATCGGCGACAACCCCATAGACATCCCGCAGCATAACGGGTGTAACGGCATCCGTGGGTCTGCCCTCCACGTAAAGGCCGCCGCCGCTCATCACCACCACCGTATCGGCCCACTCGGCCGCCAGCGCCAGATCGTGCAGCACGATGACGGCGGAGCGCCCCGAGCGGGTCAGTTCCCGCACCGTGCGCATGATGTGGAACTGGTGCCGCAAATCCAGCGCACTGGTCGGCTCGTCAAGCAGCAGCAGTTCAGGATCAGGTGCCAGCGCCTGTGCGAGCCCGGCCATCTGTCTTTGTCCGCCGGAAAGGCGATCAAGCGGCTCAAGCGCGAGATGAACAGCGTTCAGCCGTTCCAGAACCGCAACCGCCCTGCGACGCAGCAGCTTTTCGTTTCCCGTCGGCGAGGCCACCTTGAGGGCCGTAACGATGGTTTCCAGAACACTCAGCCCCACTCCGGCCGGCAGCGACTGCGGCATGAAGCCGACATAAGCGGCACGCTGCTGGCGCGACATGGCAAGCAGGTTATGCCCGTTCAGCCACACCTTGCCGGAGGCCGGCAAAAGGCCGGCGATAGCCCGCAGCAGCGTTGACTTGCCAGCGCCGTTGGGTCCGACCAGCGCGGTGATCCCGCCTGCCTGTATGGGCGAGACGTGCAGGTCGCGGATGATCGCACGGCGGCCGTAGCTCACCGTCAGCCCGCTGATGTGCAGGGATTTATTGCTCATGGACGCCTGCGCCTCCGATGGATCAGGACGAAGAAGATCGGCAGACCGACCAGCGATGTGACGATGCCGACCGGCAGCAGCATGCCCGGCACCAGCGTCTTTGATGCGACGGAAGCGAGCGACATCACCAGCGCCCCGCTGCACAGGCTTGCCGGCAAAAGGAAGCGGTGGTCCTCGCCCACCATCAGGCGGGCGATATGGGGACCGACAAGGCCGATGAAACCGACGGTTCCGACAAAGGCGACAGCGGTGGCTGCAAGCAGGCTGACGCGCAGCAGAGAGAAGAACCGCAGGCGGCCAACGTCGATGCCGAAGCTTGCCGCGCGCTCTTCACCAAGCCGAAGCGCCGTCATTTTCCACGACGAGGCGAGCGAAAACGGGAACAGCAGCACCGTGACGAGGCCCAGCACCGCCACCGTTTCCCAGCTGGCCGCGCCGAGATTGCCCATGCTCCAGAACACAAGCTGCTGGAGTGCATCTGCCGAAGCCATGAACTGCACCAGCGCCACCAGCGCATTGAAGGTGAAGACCAGCGCGATGCCGAATAGCACGAGCGTCTCGATGCCCCCGCCACCGCGCGCCAGATACTGGAGCAGCAGCACCGAGCCGAGCGCGAAGACGAAGGCATTGCCGGCGATGATCATGTGCGGCGGAACGAAGGGAAGCCCGAGGCCGAGAATGATGGCAAGCGACGCGCCCAGCGATGCGGCGGAGGAAACACCCAATGTGAAAGGACTGGCCAGCGGATTGTCGAGAACAGTCTGCATCTCAGCGCCGGCCAGAGACAACGCCGCCCCCACCAGCACCGCCATCATGGCGATGGGCAGCCGCACGTTCCAGAAGATCACCTCCATGGCGCGGGTGGTGTCGGGATGCCCGGTGACGACTTTCCAGAGCTCGCTCAATCCCATGCCCGAAGGACCGGTGGTCATGTCGAGCATGATCGCCAGAAGGGTCATGACCGCCATGAGTGCCACCAGAAACCCGCGTCGCCGCATGAGGCGGGCATGAACTTCCAGTACCTGCCTGCCGCCGTCGGTGCTGACGGGCTCCAGCGCGCCGGGTGCGGTCATCGGATACCCCCGGCCACCGGCGCGCTGGATGTGGCCGGCACGCAGGAAAGAGACACGGGAATGCGGATCATGGAACAACCTTCCGGGCGCTGCCTGCTGCCTGTTTTACTCCGGGCAGGAACATGAGCGAACCTTCGGACGCAACCCGGATGTAGACGGCTGCAACCCTAACCATAGAGCCATCGCCTTCTGCAATGGCCAATTTTGCCCGGGCAGCGCTCAATCCATTTCCGGCCAGCCTTGCTGAAACCGGCGAAAATGGCTTCGTGGCGGATTTGACGTCTTGAATGAATCATGAAGCCAGCCCCATCAGCTGTGGCTCAGCTTCAGCAACATCACATCCTGTTTCCCGCAAGGTCATGTGCCATGGCCATCGCTCATTCGGGCGTTCTCCGGCGGACAGCGTGATGTCGATTTTCAGCACTTTGAACCGTCATTTTGTTGCTGTTCGGCAACTGGGGGTGAAAAATGAAACAGACTGCGCGCGGCACGCAAAAACACTGAAGGGCAGCGGTGTGTGCCGTGAACCCAACAAATCAAGCATTAAACCTGAGTTTCAGGCCCTGAAACCACGCGGTCACTCGCCGTTGCGCCAGTTTGCCTGCTCCGTTAGGTCTGCCGGATCATTGTGTGTTTTCCGGCAAGGCTGGCGTGGAAAAGCTCGACCTCAAGCGATTGATGGCCGCCTTCGTGAAGATGCGGCCGCGCCTCGAAGCGGCGGCGCTCGCCCGCGTGCGCTCCACGGCCACGGCCGAGGATCTCGTTCAGGCTCGGAATGCATCGAAAAAACTGCTTTCAGTTTGTTCGGCAGAGCCATGGCCACCCATGCATCCAGAGCTGAAACGGCCCGGATACCATCCGATACGCGTAGTCAAAGGGACGTAGCTCCCGTCTCTAATCCCATCCTCCCGGATGAGGGAATGCGCGCCCATTGCCTTATTGCGCATGGGATTACGACGCAGGTGCAACTGTTCAATGGAAGTTCCCGGCGCGACAGTCCAGACGCCGGACAAGCCAGAATTTCCGGAATGGGAACGAGGGTTCTTGACCAAGGGGGGTCCCGCGTCTCCGGAAAGAAAGCTCCCGGCCAATAAGCAGTGCCCAAAACAGCAGTGCATTGTCCATCTTCGTGGGGGGGATGCACACAGCAGACGACGGCCGTTTCGGTCGTCGAACCAGTGGAACCGTGCCGGCACCATATCGCCTGACAGATGACGGGTGATCGTGTCGCACGGTTCTTTAATCGAGGACACGATCATGGGTAACAATAACGGGTTTGGCGGGTTTGGCCTTTATCTTCCTGGCTGGCCGCTCGGCAATCAGGACCAGAGCCAGGATCAGGACCAGCATCAGGATCAGGGGCAGGACCAGCATCAGGACCAGGAATCCTGGCAGAACCAGGACCAGGAACAATCCGCGCAGAATACGGCCAACAATGAGGCCAGCAACAACGCCGGTAACAATGCGGCCAACGCTGCCGGAAACGCCGCTCAAAACGGCGCATCGAACCAGGCCGGCAATGCGGCCAACAACGCAGCCAGCAATGCAGCGGCCAATGCGGCCGGCAATGTGGCGGAGAATGTCGCCACCAACGCCACCAATGTCGCCACGAACGTTGCGACCTCGGTGTCGACATCCGTGAATGTCGGCCTTGACGGCATCATTCCCAGCGACAACGATTTCGCCGACGTCGATCTCTACGGCGGCGCCAGTGTGGATCAGCTCTTCATCAATCGCGACGGCGTGATTTCCTACGATCCGGGCGACGACGTGTCCTTCGAGGACATCCTCAACGGCTCGCTGAACGGATCCGGCAACAATGCCTTCGTGTTCAATCAGGTCAACGATCTGGTCGACAACGACACGCTGAGCGACCCGCAGGTCCACAACAACGCAAACTTCCAGCAGCAGGGCAGCGCCACGGGCGGCTTCGCCAAGACCGGTGACGGCATCGATGCCGGCGGCGGCGGCGGCACCGGTGGAGGCGATGCCAATGCCGATGGCGGTTCCGGCGGACGCGGCTCGGCATATGGTTCCGACGCCTTCGGCGGCTTCGGCGGGCACACCAGCGCCAGCGCCGGCGACGGCAATGGCGCGGCCGGTGGCGACGGTGCGGCAGGCACCGGCCTCGGGCTCGGCCTCGGCGGCCTTGGCGCCGGCATTGGTGCCGGTGGCAGCGGCGGCACTGGCGGTGACGGCGGCGCAGGTGGCAGCGGCGGCTCCGGTGGCTCTGCCTATGGCGGTGCCGGTGGATCGGGCAGCGGCGGCCCCGGCGGATCGGGTGCCGGTGGAACCGGCGGCAGCGGCGGCACGGCCGGCGATGGCGGCGCAGGTGCGGCGGCAGCCGATGCAGCAGCGGCGGCGGCGTCTGGATTGGCGGGTGCGGCGGCGGCTGATGCGGCAGCGGCGGCGGCAGCGGGTGGCCCTGGCGGTACCGGTGGCACCGGCGGCGCTGGCGGCGTCGGCAATGGCGGCCTCGGCGGTGACGGCTTCGGCGGCTTCGGCGGTTCCGGCACCGGCGGCATGGGCGGCATGGGTGGCGCAGGCGGCACCGGTGGCGACGCCGATGGCGGCGGCGGCCTCGGCTTCGGCGCGGGTCAGGGCATCGGCCTCGGCCTTGGCGGTGGTCTCGGCGGCGCAGGCGGCGACGGCGGTGCGGGCCTCGGTGGATGGGCTCTGGCGGCCGGCGGTGACGGTGGCGCGGCCTGGGCAGGAGAAGTATCCGGCGGCAATGGCGGCTTCGGCGGCATGGGCGGCATAGCCACCACGGGTGCCGGCGGTGCAGGCGGCGCAGGCGGCGTGTGGGGCTCCAACAACGGCGATGACGGCTACGTCACCGGTTCCTCGCAGGCCTCTGCCAGCGCGCTCGTCGATACGAGTGCCTTCAACCAGCAGATCGTCATGGGCGCCAACGTCCTTGGCAATACGGTTGACATGACTGTGGTCGGCGGCGACCTGATCAGCACGCTGGTCGGGGAAGATGACGGATAAAAATGCCGTCCACGGGTCCGGCGCTCTCGCCCCCCAAGAGCGCCGGGTTCTGGAGCTGTGCATGGTCCCCGTGCACAGCTCCGCACTTTTCCCTTCATGCCCGCAGCGGGCAATCACGGAAAACGGGGGAAGCAGATCTGGAATGAAGCCCTGCGCCGCTCGCCAGAGCGGCAGGCCGGGGCATTGCAAGGGGTGGGCGGCCCTGACGAACGGTTTTGCTGGCAAGCCAGCGAGGTAGTGCACCATGCATATGGACTCGACCACCGAGATCATCGCCCATTTCATCGGAGTGTTTTCCCAGACAGTCGAGGACGTGCGGCTGCGGCTGGACTATGCGAAGTTCACCGCCCAGCGCGAAGCGCCGCCCGAAGCGGGAGAGCTGCCCGACATAAAGCTCGCCATGACCAGCCCCTACACGCTGGGGCAATTCGCGCCGACGGTGACCTATTCGCCGCCGTCCTTCGACATCGTGCCGGCGAGCGTGACCACTTCGGTACCCACCCATCAAATCCCCGTGCATATCCCGCCGGGCAACATGGCCGGCGTGGCCGGTCCCGCCCGCCAGCATGACGTGCCGGGAGCGGGTGAGAGGGTGATCCCCGAATATGAGCCGATCGGCTCTCTGGCGGTCTATCTGCGGCAGGAAGCACAGCTTGTCGACAATGACTATCTGTCGATCGGCGATCACGGGCTTGCGATGCAATCGGCAGGCGATCCCGTCGCAGCACTGGCGAAGCTGATGGAAGACGCTGCGCAGCTTCAGCCAGTCGCCGACATGGACAGCCTGCATTCGCCATCCGGTGCTGGCGATTTCATCCATCAGGTGGCCGCCGCCGCCGATGCGCTGCCCGACGCTGCGCCTGAGGACGGCAGCCTGTTCGTGGCGCAGGGTGCGGCCACCTCCGGCATCCATGTCAACGGCGAAAGCCTCGACGAAGCACCGGTTCTGGAAGATTTTCTGCCGGTGAAATTCCACCCCCCCGCCGGGGATTCGACCGCGCAGACGCAGGACGCTGCACCGGTGCCCACCGGCGTCGACCATTCGCTCACTCCGATGATCGGGCTGGAGGCGGGAGGCAATCTGCTGGTGAACGAGGCGGTGCTGGTCAACAACTGGCATGGCGCCCCGGTGGTTGCCGCGGTCGGCGACTATATGCATGTCAACGCCATCAGCCAGACGAATGTCTGGAGCGATTGCGATGCGGTTTCCGATGCGCTGGGCGGCTGGCAGCGGCTGACGGATACGCCGACGCAGGCCTTCAATGTCGCGACGATCGAGACCATCGCCAACCCGGCCTATGGCGGGCAGGCTGCCGAAGGATCCGGCTTTCCCGCCTACTGGCAGGTGGCGCGGATCGACGGCGATCTGGTGATCGCCAACTGGATCAGGCAGATCAGCTTCGTGCAGGACAACGACGTCACCGTCATGTCGGCCTGCGGCGGCGGCACCACCATCACGCTCGGCGACAACACGGCCGTTAACATCGCGTCCGTGGCTGAGCTCGGCAATTATTATGATGTCATCATCGTCGGCGGCAGCGTCTATCACGGCAACATCATCAGCCAGACAAACATCCTGCTCGACGACGATCTCGTCGGCACGGTCGGCGACTTCCATACGGCGGGCGAAGCGTCGCTGTCGACGGGCGGCAATCTGTTGTGGAACCAGGCGTCGATCACCCAGTTCGGGACGATGAGCTTCGAAGGGCTTCCGCCGTCCTTCCGGGAGGCCGCGGACAAGCTCGCCTCCGGCCCCGCCGACGCGCCGGCCGATCTGCTCCGGCACGAAGCCTTCAGCGGCGTGGGCGGGCTGAAGGTGCTCTATGTTTCCGGCAATGTGGTCGACCTTAACTACATCAACCAGACCAACATCCTCGGCGATGCCGATCAGGTGGCGCTGGCCATGGATCAGGCAGGCGCATATGCCGATGCCGACTGGACCATCTCGACTGGCACCAACGCACTCGTCAACCATGCCCACATCGTCGACGGCGGCGTCGATTCCACGGTCTATGCCGGCGGCAATGTGTATTCGGACGAATTGCTCATCCAGGCCGAGCTGATTTCGCACGACAGCGGACTTTACACGCAGGACGCCAATGCGCTGGTCAGCGAGGCCGTGGTGTTCCTGAGCGACGACCTGCTGGCGCCCGACACCGGCGATGGCGCAACGGCCCATGACGGCGGGGTACCGGACATCGGATCCGCCGATCTGATGCAGACCATGCTGAGTTGATACGAACCATACTGACCAATGCGGACGGGAGGGGGCGGGAGCGTCTTCATGGAGAGGTTTCAGGCAAGCGCGGCACCTTTGGCCGCATCAGGCAACATGACATTTCGCGAGCCCGACCCCGGGTCGCTGATACGGGTGCTGGCGGCGCTCGAAAGGGAGATCGAACTCTCCCTCGAGGATGCCGTGTCAGAGCACCGGCGCACGAACGAACAGGCGGATCGTGAGGCCGCGTCCGAAAGGATGCGCGACGATCCCGCCCCGGAGACCACGATGCGACAATCGCAGGATTGCGGACCCGAACCGGCCAGACCGGGCGCCACGGTCATGCTGGAAGGCGCGAGCGGCCCGATAGAGGCGCGGCCGCAGCCGAAGGATCAGGATGGCGGACAGCCGCCGCCCGCGCCCGGTCGCTATGCCGTTGCCGATGACCGGGGCACAGGTGGCAGGGAGAGCAAAAGCGGAACCTTCCACCGCCGCCTCGGGCCGGTCGATCTGTCGCGGAGCCTCGGCGCCGGTCTCGGCGCGGTGCGCAGGAACCTTCTGATGGTGTTCCTGTTCACCAATGCCAGCAACATTCTGGTGCTGGCCATTCCCGTCTATCTCTTCCAGATCTCGGACCGGGTGCTGACCAGCCGCTCGACCGACACGCTGGTCATGCTCACCATTGTCATCGTCGGGGCCGTGCTGTTGCAGGCCACCTTCGATGCGATCCGCCGCTTCATCCTCATGCGCACCGCCGTCGAGGTCGCCGCACAGCTCGGCGCGCCGATCCTGAGCGCCGCCGCCCGCGCCTCGCTGCATGGGTCGGGGCGCGAATACCAGACGCTTGGCGATCTCCAGCAATTGCGCTCCTTCCTCGTATCCGGAACCTTGCTGTCCTTCCTCGACATTCCTTTCGCGCCGCTATTCATACTGGCCGTCTATCTGGTGCACCCGCATCTGGGCAGCATCATCATCCTGTCCGGCGTGCTTTTGCTGATCGTCGCCTTCGTCAACCAGCGCATGACCGCCGCTCCCTTCGGCGAGGCCAATGTCTACCAGAGCCGCGCCAACCTGCATCTCGATTCCATGGCCCGCAATTCGCAGATCATCAACGCGCTGGCGATGATCCCCGAGGCGGTGAAGATCTGGGGGCAGGACACGGCCGGATCGCTGAAGGCACAGGTGAAGGCGCAGGACCGCAACATCGTCTCGGCCGCCACCTCCCGCGCCATCCGCCTGCTGACGCAGGTGGCGCTGCTGGGCTGGGGCGCCTTTCTGGCCATCGAGGGCGAGATCACCGGCGGCATGGTGATCGCCGCCTCCATCATCGCCGGCCGCGCGCTCGCCCCGATCGAAGGCTCGATCGAAGGCTGGAACCAGTTCATCCTGTCGCGCGGCGCCTACAGCCGCATCAGCGCGCTGCTGCGTTCCTCGCCGCTCAACCTCGAACGGCTGGTGCTGCCCAACCCGGAAGGCCGACTCGACGTGGAGCGCGTGCTCTATGTACCGATGGGCACCAAGCGCGTGGTGTTGAACGGCATCAATTTCTCGCTTCAGCCGGGCGATTCACTGGCCGTGATCGGCAATTCGGGGGCGGGCAAGACAACGCTCGGCAAGATGCTGGTCGGCTCCATCCTGCCGACATCGGGCGCCGTTCGCCTCGACCTCATGGACCTGCGCAACTGGGACCAGCGCCAGTTCGGCGACAATATCGGCTATCTGCCGCAGGACGTGCAGCTCTTCCCCGGCTCGATCAAAGCCAACATAGCGCGCATGCGCGACGATGTGGACGACGCCGAAATCTACCGGGCCGCCGTGCTCGCCGACGTGCACGAGATGATCGCCACCTTCCCGCAGGGTTATGAAACGCAGGTGGCGGCCGACGGCTCGCCCCTGTCAGGCGGGCAGAAGCAGCGCATCGCCCTTGCCCGCGCCTTCTTCGGCGATCCGCGCATGATCGTGCTCGACGAGCCGAATTCCAATCTCGATGCGGCCGGCGATGCAGCCCTTGCACGGGCACTGCGCCACGCCAAGGAAAACCGCATCACGGTGATCGTCATCACCCAACGGCCGGCGCTGCTGCGCCATGTCGACAAGATCCTGCTGATGACCAACGGCACCATCTCCATGTTCGGCCGGCGCGACGAGGTGCTGCGCGCGCTTGCGGCCCATACCGCCGGCCATTTGCCCGACAGTCCGTTCGGCGAGCATCTTCCCCGACCGGGCGCGATGCAGCCCAATGCAGCGCCGGCCAACATGACCAGAGCAGGTGCAGCATGAGTACGGATATCGCCAAACTCCAGGACCTCACCTGGTATGCCGGGGTTCCCCGTTCCATCAGGAAGCAAAGCATCGCCGGCGTCGTGCTGCTCGTGGCGTGCTTCGGCGGTTTCGGCCTGTGGGCAACCTTCGCGCCGCTTGCCGCTGCCGTCATCGCGCAGGGCAGCTTCGTGGCCACCGGCCAGAACAAGATCGTGCAGCATCTGGAAGGGGGCGTCATTAGGGAAATCCTCGTTTCCGAGGGCGACCATGTGAAGGAGGGGCAACCGCTGGTGCAACTGGACGAGACCTCGGCGCTGGCCAACGAGCGCCAGCTTTTCCTGCGCCGTGCGCGGCTCGATGCCATCGTCGCGCGGCTTACCGCCCAATCCGAGGGGCAGAAAAGCATCGCCTTTCCGGCCGAGCTGACCAGCAATGCTATCGATCCCGAGATTGCGGAAATCCTGGCCAGCCAGCGGCTCAATTTCGAGGCCTCGCAGCGCAAGTTCACCGGCGAGATCGAGCTTCTGAACAACAACATCGCCGCCCTCGAATTCCGGGTCGGCGGCTATGAGGCGCAGCATGCGGCGCTGTCGCAGCAGATCGGCTTCCTCAGGGAGGAATATGCCGGCAAGCGCAAGCTCTATGAGCAGGGACTGCTGCGCAAGCCCGAGATTTCGGCGATCCAGCGCGTCATGGCCGAGGCGGACGGCCAGAGCGGGCGGCTGGCGGCGGAAATCGACGAGACGCGGTCCCAGATGGCGCGTTACCGCCAGCAGAAGCAGCAGACGCTCGCCGCCTACCGGCAGGCGGCGCTCGACGAAATGCAGAGCGTCGAGGCCGAGCTCGACTCGGTGCGCGAGCAATCACGCGCGGCCACGAACGTGCTGCGGCGGGCGACCATCAACGCGCCCGTCAGCGGAACCGTGGTCCGGCTCTACTACCATACGGCGGGCGGCGTCATCGAAAGCGGCAAGAGCATCGCGGAAATACTGCCGTCCGACGTGCCGCTCATCATCGAGGCGCAGATACCGCGCACCAAGATCGACGCCATCCGCACCGGACAGGAGGCGACGGTGCGGCTGACCGCGCTGAACCAGCGCACCACGCCGGTGCTGACCGGCACGGTCTACTACGTCTCGGCCGATGCGCTGCGCGAGCAATCGGTGCAGGAGGTGCGCGAGATCTATCTGGCCCGCGTGCGCCTGTCGTCCAGCGAGCTGGCGCGGGTGCATGGTTTCCTGCCGACGCCCGGAATGCCGGCGGAAGTGCTGATCCAGACGGCGGAACGCACCTTCTTCGACTATCTTTCGAAACCGATCCGCGACAGCATGAACCGCGCGTTCCGGGAGGATTAGACGATAATTAGACGCCGGGCGGTCCGGATGATAGGATCGCTGCGGTCTTGGGCAAGCAGGCAGCCTCGCGATGAACCGACCGGCGCCGCCTTTCAGGGATGTGCTGACTCTTCTGGGTCAGCTCAACTACACCTGGACCAATACCGAAAGCCTTCTCATCCACCTGATCGCCGGGCTCGCCGGGGTGGACAAGGAAACGGCCACCATCATCTTCCTGACGCTCAACACCACGCGCGCCCGCGTCGATCTGGTCGAGCGGCTGGCCAAGATGGCGCGCACGCCGCCGCCCGTTCGCAAGGACGTGCTCGATGTCACCCGCAAGATGATGGCCGAAGCCAAGCTGCGCAACAAATACAACCACTGCATCTATTCGTTCGACGATACGGGCGACAACGTCTCCACCCTGCTGATGCGGGTTTCCGAAACCGCAGACCAGCTCAGATACGGCAAGATGGACGCCATCGACGCCGACGAGATCGCCATCATCACCCGCTCGATCGGCAGGCTTGCGCAAACCAACCGCGACATCTGGGCCCTGGCCCGCCGCCACGGTTTTCCGCTCTGAAAAGGCAGACGGAACCGGCCTGAGCGTTCCGGCAGGGAGCGCCGGCCCGGTTGCTGCGGATGCCGTTGGAATGTTCACTTCCAACGGCAAAGCCATCCCAGCATTGTCGGTGTTCCGGGCGGAGACGCCACGGACAAAGCGGATGGGCAGTTCCTGACTGTATTCGCGACTGCGCGTCGCAATCCGCTGCTGAAACGTCCGGCGAAACAGCTCAGGGGCACTATCATATGCCCGACAATCTGGTCGCTGCCTCAATTGCGAGCAGGCTGCTTTTTCAACCGCCCGCACAGCCACTCAAAATCGCCTGTCGTGGAATTACCCGGAAGCAACTGATGCGGTTTCTAGCGCGGATGCGTCGCGTGCGATCCGCCTGCCTGCGCATAACCGGGAAACATGTGATTGATCTTGAAGGCAACTTCGGTGCGATTGGTCGCCTTGAGCTTGCGCATGATGTTGCGGATATGGACCTTGACGGTGCTTTCCCGCAGGTTGAGTTCGTAGGCAATGATCTTGTTGGCCTTGCCCCGGCGCAGCGCTTCCACCACCTCGGCCTGGCGCAGCGTGAACATGCCCGACAGCGGCTGCGTCTCCGGGCGGGATTCCACCAGCCGCCGCATGGCAATCACACTGCTGGCGGGAACGAAGACGCCGCCCGCCATGGCCAGCCCGATTGCCTCTATGCAGACACCTATGCCAACCGAGGTTGGAATAAAGCCCCTGACACCATATTCGAGCGCCTGCAGAATTTGCGGCAACTCATCCGTATCAGCCAGAACAATCAGAGGAATCTTTCCAAATTCGGCAGAAAGGCGCCGGATTTCATCCTCCACCTGCGCATCGCCGACACGTCTTCCCCCAAGATTGAGCAGAATTGCGCAAACAGGCGGAACCTCGTCGCGCCGGGCCGTGTACTCCTCGATCCTGCCGACCGCCAGCACCTCCAGTCCCACGCCCCGCGCGATGAGGCTCTGGGCAAAGCATTCCCGCTCAAGGGCGCGATTGTCGATGATGACGAGCGTTCGATCAGGCTGGCCCGCGTCCTCCGCTCCTCCGGGGGGCTCGGTGCCCGGGTCATGTATGCGATGGAGTGAAATGGGAGAATTGACCGGCGTTTCAGAGATCGATGTTTTTGTGAAATTGAAAGCGATACCCGTACTCATAGGTTTAATCCCCTTTGAACTTTAGGTTCTGACATCGGCTCTGAGTGGTAGTCGCGACGTTGAAACCCCAGCCGTGGTGACATCATGGCCGGGCAATCCCCCCCGAAGCCGAATGCAACCTTAGCGTTTTTCGTGGACCATAAAATTAACCCAGATTAACCGATCGTTAATCACGCTAAATCCGGGAGTACATCTTATGGGGGAGCGAGATTATCCGTCTCAGGAACAGAAGGGGCCATCGAACCAGCCGGGCGCCGGGGATATGAAATCCCTGCACGATCTGCATGCACGCCACTTCCCACTCCAATGGCGTTCCCCTTGGCACGAAGAGGTTTTCTCCTGCGGAATATGTATGTTGCGCTGCAGTACTACGGGCCAGTTTTACGGCATTGGATCGAAACAAAACTGCTCCGATAAAGAAGTAGGAGGCAGCTCCCACAAACGAGGGACTTTTTTATTTATTGATTTAAGTTAACCTGAGACAACCTTTGGTAGCCTTTCAGAGTACCATCGGATGAAAACCGCCGTTCAGAAGCAACCTCTTGCCGCGCGAAATTTAGGAGGAAAGACAACAAGAAGGGGGATCGGATGGATGAAACGCGCGATGCGCTTACCCGAAAATTGCAGGCATTCAAAGGGCTGGGGCCCGAAGACCTGATCATGCTGCGGGAGTTGCAGAGGCAGCGCTCGCTGATAGAGGCTGGCAGGGAAGTCGTATACGAGGGGCAGTATCCGCATTCAGCCTATATATTGCGCGAAGGCTGGGCATGTTCCTACAAGCAGTTGCGTGACGGCAGCCGGCAAATCATCGACATACAGATAGCCGGAGATTTCCTCGGGCTTCGCAGCCTGCTGCTGCGCAGTTCGGACCATAGCTTTCTTACCATAACTGACGTCGAGGTGGCGCGGCTCGACAGGCAGCGGATGCTGGATGTATTCCGTCGCACGCCGAGGCTTGCGGTGGGGCTGATGTGGGCGGCGTCCCGCGACGAGGCCATGGTGGTGGAGCATCTGGTCAGTATCGGACGGCGCGACGCGTTCGAGCGAACGGCTCATTTTCTGCTGGAACTCGGCGAGCGCCTCAAGCTGGTCGGCATCGGCGACGGCTGCACCTATCCGTGCCCTATTTCTCAGTCCATTCTGGCCGATGCGCTTGGCATGACCGCGATCCACATCAACCGGGTGCTGCGTCAGCTGCGTGAAGCGAGGATCGTCGTGTTTCGCGATGGCGTGGTGGAATTTCAGGATATCAAGCGCGCTGCAGATATAACCGGCTTCGAGATCGCCTATCTCGATCAGGCGCCCGTGCACTGAAACTCCGTGCCCGTGAGCCGGGGTGGTTATCTCCGGATCCGGAACATCCCGTCTGCCCGCAAATTCATACCCTTGCGGAAGCAGGCCGCAGCTTCTGAACGGTTGCGGACCTCAAGCTTGCCGATGATGTTGTGGAGATGAACCTTGACCGTATGTTCGGACAGGGAAAATTCGGCCGCAATCGTCCTGTTTTGCAGGCCTCGCGCAACCATTTCGAGAATCTGAAGTTCCCGCGCCGTCAGCGTCGCCAGATCATCGTCATCCGAAATGGCATAGGGCGGACTGGTCATGCCCGGAACCGGGGATGATGCCGCTTCCCCCGCAATCTGGCTGAAAAGCATCCGGGCCGGGAAATATTCCCCTCCATGCAGAAGCAGGCGGACGACCGAGAGCCAGACATCGAGCTTCAGGCTCATGGGCAATACGCCCCGCACCAGCCGCGAACCCAGCACATCCTTCAGGCGAAACGACGGTTCACGATCACCCTGCTCGATCACGGCGGCGCTCGCGAGCGGATGAATGCGCAGTATTTCAGATGAAATAGCCTCGACCGCAGGCAGAACATGCGCTTCACACAGGATCAGTGCCAGCGGTTCATCAAAGCGCTCACAGGCTGCAGAGATGTCGGGACGCTGCTCCACGACGATCCATGGGAGCTCCAGCTCGACCGCCCTGATCAGGCTTGTCGAGACGAGACCCGGCATGGCGACCATGAGCATGACCCTGCGCGCCGGGGCAGCATCGCCTGGCTGGCCGGCAGCAGCGGGTCCCGCACCCGTATGGATCGGATCGCTCAACACAGTCCCTCCCCTGCCCCGCTCGACAAGACCCCCGCAGCCCGACGAACCGAAATCCGTCAGCCCCGACGATAACTGCAGATGCAAAGTGCTGCGACGCAGCAATAGGCGGCAGTGCCAATCATTCAGGAGAGAGGCGCGCGCCCGTCAGGTCGTCGGACCTGAGTCTTTGGGAGGCCGCGGCGTGGTGCGCCCATCCTTATGGATGAATCGCGGCGAAGCCGGGAAACAGATCCGATCGTCCTCTCAGGATGTGCCGCCGCGAAGCGAATGCAGCTTCATGGTCAGGCTTTTCGGCATGACCAGCGTCAGGGCATGCACGAACTCGCTTCTGGCGATCAGGGCCAGCGATCCTGCATAGACCGCTGCGCCGAGCGTCACCAGTATCGCCAGCGACAGCACCGGCGCGAGGCCGGCAGGCAGCATTGCGCGGGCCAGCAGCACAGCCACCAGCATGGCGAGGCCGGCTTCGCCCGGAGCGCGCATGATGGCGAGATGCTGGCTCCTGCCGACCCCCGTCATCTTTCCCGCCGCGATGAAGGCCAGAGGGCTGAGGAGCACCGCCCTCAGCAGCATCGCGCAGGCAATGGCGAAAATGCCGAAGAACGCAGCCGCCACGATCGCCGCCATGTTGGCGATGGTATGCACCACCTGTATGCGGAACCACATGTCGGGCCGCCCGCCACCCTGAACCACGGATCGCTGCACGCCGCTGATCGCCCCCAGAATTCCCATGAACACGAAGGCATACATCACCGGTGCCGCATCGAGCCATTTTTCGCCGAACAGCACGCGGATGGCGAGGTCGCCCACCGCCAGCAGGCCCAGATTCATGGGAACGGCCATGATCATGGCCAGCGACAGCGTCTGCACATAGGCGGAACGCAGCCGCTCGACATTGCCCTGGATGGAGGCGATCAGCGGCATGGTGACACTGACCGAGGGGCCGATGATGGCGTCCATCATGAGATCGTTCAGCCGCCGGCCGATCGAGTAGAGGCCGAGCGCGTGCGGCCCCAGAAGCGAACCGATGATGCCCCGGTCGATCTGCGAATTGGCGACATCGAGACCCTGCTGCCCGCACATGACCAGCAGGGTCGAGCGCGCGGCTCCGATGGCGCGCGGCGATACACGCCACAGCGGCGTCCAGCCGGCGCAGTACCAGTTCAGGACACAGGTGATGCAATGATAGATGAAGGCCGTCATCACGGCGCTCAGCGCACCGTAGCCCTGCAGCGCCATAACCACGGTGACCGGCGCGAGCGCCAGCGACAGCACACCCGTCTGCATGCCGATGCGGGCGAAGTCGCGCCTGACCACGCGGATCGCGCCCGGAATGCCGCCGATGCCATTGGCGAGTATGGAGCCGGCAACGACCCACATCAGCGTTTCGAACTCGGGCGTGCCGAGAATACGGGCGACGGGGGCGGCAGCCAGCGCACAGCCGCCGGCGACGACGACGGACAGGCCGAGGCTCAGCCAGAACAATGCCGATATCGTGTCCCGGCCAAGATCCTGCCGCACGATCAGCGTCTCGCGGAAGGCCGCCGTCGTCACCAGCGTGCCGATGAAGAAGACGACCGTTGAAAGCGTCATCAGGCCGAACTGGTAGATTTCAAGGATGCGGGCGAGGAAGACGGCGAGCAGGAAGGCCGTCACCATGTTGACCACCTGCGAGCCCACCAGCCAATAGGCGCCCAGCCTCGCCTGCTGCTTCAGCACCATTGCGGCTTTCCCCCATCGCTCTCGTCCGGTTGGAACGGACCCGATCGAACCTGTTGACCGGGCTTTCCGGAGCGAGGGCCAGCATGCTGCCACCACCGGCGCCATGGCAAGCGATCAGCCGAGGTAGCAAGTCAACAGCTTGGCGAGGGGGCTACCCCTTATTGTCGCGTTGATGGTTCACGCAGAGGCGCGGAAGCTGATTGCGCAGATCAGCATCGGCCGACCGCGCAACAAGCTGCCGGCAAACCACGGGGGGTACGTGGCATGGCTGTCAGGCAGGCAGTCTTCCTCGTCGGGGGCAAGGGAACGCGTCTCGGCAAACTGACGGCAACCACACCGAAGCCGTTGCTTGCGATCGCGCCCGACATATCGTTGCTGGACCTGCTCATCGAAGAGGCGGCGCGCCATGGCTTTACAGACATCGTGCTGCTGGCCGGCCATCTGGGCGACAGCGTCGAACGCCTCTATCATGGCCGGCAGATCAGGGCCGCCACCATCCGCGTCATCCGCGAACCGGAACCCGCCGGAACCGGCGGCGCGCTTCGCCATGCCGCCGGCATGCTCGATCCGTGGTTCCTGCTCGCGAACGGAGATTCCTGGTTCGACATCAACCTGCGCGCGCTGGCGGTCGCCCCGCCGCGCGACAGGCTGGCGCGGATTGCCCTGCGCAGCATGGAGGACACGGGCCGCTACGGTTCGGTCGAACTCCACGGCCGACGCATCACCGCGTTCACCGAGAAGAAGGCCGCAACTGGTCCGGGGCTCATCAATGGCGGGCTCTACCTGCTCAACCGCGCGGTTCTCGATCACATTGCCGGCCCCTGCTCGATCGAGCAGGACGTCTTTCCCGAACTTGTGCGGCAAGGGGCCGTCGATGGCCGGGTCTTCGACGGCTATTTCCTCGACATCGGCCTGCCGGAAACGCTGGCGCAGGCCCGGCGCGAACTGCCCCTCAGGCTGATGCGGCCAGCCGCCTTCCTCGACCGTGACGGCGTGCTCAACACCGATCGCGGCTACACCCACCGGCCCGAACAGCTCCAGTGGATCGAAGGCGCGCGCGAAGCGGTGCTCGCCCTCAACGAGGCCGGCTATCTGGTGTTCGTGGTCACCAATCAGGCCGGCGTCGCCCATGGTTTCTACCACGAGGCGGACGTGCATGCCTTCCATGCGCGCATGCAGATCGAGCTTGCCGATATCGGCGCCCATATCGACGCCTTCTACCATTGCCCGTTCCATCCGGATGCAACGATCCGCCGCTACAGGCAACCCTCGCATCCCGACCGCAAGCCCAATCCGGGCATGCTGCTCAACGCGCGGCGCGAATGGCGCATACGCGACAGGGGCAGCTTTCTCATAGGCGACCGCGACAGCGACATCGAGGCCGCGAACCGGGCGGGCATGCCGGGCATGCTGTTCGACGGCGGCAATCTGCTCGCCACCGTGCGGCAGGCGCTGGCCGCGGTACGACCGGTCGCTGACCCGCCACCGAAACCGATTTTCACTGAAACTCCAGCCATGCAGGCAGGTTGACCATGCCCTACCTCTCCGCCGCGCGCCAGAAAACCAGCATCGATCACGGATGGCTGGCCGACACCGCCATTCAACGGGCCAGCCAGTGGATGCTCGATTGCGCGATTCCGCTGTGGGCCGCAAACGGCGTCGACTGGAGACAGGGCGGCTATGTCGAGCAGATGGCCTTCGACGGGTCGGCGCGGCCGGTCGATTTCAAGCGCACCCGCGTCATCGGCCGGCAGATCTATGTCTTCAGCCATGCGGCCCTGCTCGGCCAGAAAGATGCGCTCGACTGCGCCCGCTTCGGTTACGAGTTCCTCACCCGCAACGCATGGCTCGGGCCGGAAGGCGGCTGGGCGCGCCTGCTCACCCCCGACGGGCGCGTGAAGGATGCGACGCCCGACCTCTACGACCTCGCCTTCATCCTCTACGCCTTCGGCTGGTACGGACGCGCTTCCGGTGACAAGGCCGTCGATCAATGGGCGCTGCGCACGCTAGACTACGTCGAGACGCATATGCGCCACCCCGGCGGTCAGGGCTTTCTGGTGGAAAAGCCTGCCTCCGGCGCAAGGCTCCAGAACCCGCACATGCATCTGCTGGAGGCTGCGCTGGTCAATCTCGAAGCCGGTGGCGGCGAACGCTTCCGGCGCCTTGCCGACGAGATCGTCGATCTCTTCGCAACGCGCTTCTTCGACCCCCGCACCTCGACGCTCGGCGAACAGTTCGACGAGCGCTGGAAACGGCTTCATACTGCCGGGGGACGCGCCATAGAGCCCGGCCACCAGTTTGAATGGGCCTGGATACTGGCGCGCTACCAGCACCTCGCCGGCCGCGACATGCGTCCTTTCGTGGAGGGACTGACATGGTTCGCCGAAACCCACGGTGTCGAGCATGACGACTGGCTGACGCTCAGCGCCGTGCGCGACGACGGCATGGTTCTGGATGCCGGCTCGCGCGTGTGGCCCAACACCGAGCGCATTCAGGCGGCGGTGGCCATGTTCGAACTGTTCGGCATCGACCCGCGCCCCGTATTCGCCAGCAGCACGCGCGTCCTGTTCGACCATTTCCTCGATCAGGGACTGCCCGGAACGTGGATGGACAGGATCGACGCGGAGCGGCGGCCGGTAACGGACCATGTGCCTGCCTCGACGCTCTACCACCTGATGATCGCCTTCGCGGAAATGCTCAGGATCGCGCCGCAGGTGGACGACGCCTTTGCCGGATGAGGGACGGCACCGGCCGGAAGCTTTTTCCTTCTAACGCTTTATCGGGGATGACGATGCACATACTGGTCACTGGCGGGGCGGGCTATATCGGCTCGGTCCTGGTTCCCACGCTGCTTGAACACGGCCACGGCGTCACCGTGCTGGACACTTTCGAGCGGGGCACGACGGAGCTTGCGCCATGCTGCCGCCATGCGGGCTTCGCGCCGGTTCGCGGCGACGCGCGCGACGAGCGGCTTCTGGACGAGCTGGTGCCGAGAGCCGATGCCGTGATCCCGCTGGCAGCGCTTGTCGGCGCGCCGCTGTGCAAGCAGGACCCGATTACCGCCACGACCCTGAACCGGGATGCGGTGGTGGCGCTGACGAAACGCACCTCGCCGGCGCAGATGATCGTCTACCCAACCACCAATTCCGGCTACGGCATCGGCGAACAGGGCATTTTCTGCACGGAAGAAACGCCGCTCAACCCGATCTCGCTCTACGGCACCACCAAGGTCGAGGCCGAGGCAGCCGTGCTGGAGAATGCGCGAGGCGTCACGCTGCGGCTGGCGACGGTGTTCGGCATGTCGCCGCGCATGCGCATCGACCTCCTGGTCAACGACTTCACGTGGCGGGCCGTGACCGACCGCGCCGTCGTCATCTT
Source organism: Aquamicrobium sp. YD-1-mutant5 (assembly GCF_059509755.1). NCBI lineage: Bacteria > Pseudomonadati > Pseudomonadota > Alphaproteobacteria > Hyphomicrobiales > Phyllobacteriaceae > Aquamicrobium > Aquamicrobium sp. YD-1-mutant5. The sequence goes on along the minus strand of NZ_JCAKKP010000017.1, from coordinate 24,643 downwards.
CGAGGGGCATTTCAAGCGCAACTACATCCATGTGCGCGACGTGGTAAAGGGGTTCGAGCACGCGCTTGCCAATTTCGACGCCATGCGCGGCCAGCCCTACAATCTGGGCCTGTCCAGCGCCAACCTCTCCAAGCTGGAACTGTGCGAGCGCATAAGAGCGCATGTGCCGCAATTCGTCTGTCTGGAAGCCCCCATCGGCGAGGACCCTGACAAGCGCGACTACATCGTTTCCAACGAGAAGCTGGAGCGCACCGGCTGGATGCCGGACTGGAGCCTCGACGACGGCATCGGGGAACTCATCCGCGGCTACAGGATGATCCGCAACTCGCGCTACGCGAATGTGTAGGCGCCATTCCGCAAGAAGGTGCGCCGCATACGCCCGAAGGCCGGATGCTCCCCCGAAAAGAGTAGCCCGACCGCCGAACACCCGGTTTGCACAGCAGAACACCTCTGGAAATACTGGTTACGGCCCGACGGCCATCGCCTGCCGGACCGATTGCTGAATCTCTGGCATTGGGGGCATATCCATGATCATCGTCAGAAGTCCCTTGCGGGTGTCCTTCTTCGGCGGCGGCACCGATCATCCGACATGGTTCAACCGGCCCGAGCCGGGAGCCGTGCTCTCCACCACCATCAACAAGTACATCTACGTGCAGCTGCGGCGCCTGCCGGCCGTGTTCGACTTCAACTACCGGGTCGCATGGGGCATGCTGGAGGAGGTGCGCTGCATGAACGAAATCCGCCATCCGGTGGTGCGCGAGGTGCTCAAGCACTATGGTGCGGCCGACGACAGCGGCTATGAGGTGATCTACAACGCCGACCTGCCCTCGCAGACCGGCCTCGGCTCCTCCTCCGCCTTCACCGTCTCCCTGCTGCACGCCTATTTCGGCAATCTCGGCCGGCTGAGCCCCAAGCATGTGCTGGCCCGCGAGGCGATCTTCGTGGAGCAGGAGCTGCTGAAGGAGACCGTCGGCTGCCAGGACCAGATCGCGGCCGCCCATGGCGGGCTCAACCGCATCGACTTCAGCCCCGGCGGCGACCATCGGGTGCGCCCGGTCAACATCACGCCGGCGCGGCGCGCGCTGCTGGAAGATTCGCTGATGATGTTCTTCACCGGCTTCACCCGCTCCGCCGACGCCATCGAGAAGAAGAAGGTCGCCCGCTTCGACGACCGTACGCGCGAATTGCGCGCCATGTACGACATGGTGGCCGAGGGCGAGCGGATCCTGACCGATCCGAACTGCCCGCTGACGGAGTTCGGCCGGCTGCTGCACCATGCATGGATGGAGAAGCGCAAGCTCGACATCTCCGTCTCCAACCCGACTATCGATGGCTGCTACGAAGCCGCGCGCGGTGCCGGGGCGCTGGGCGGCAAGCTGCTGGGCGCCGGCGGCGGCGGCTTCCTTTTGATGTTCGTGCCGCCTGAAGCGCGCGCTTCCGTGCTTTCGGCGCTGTCCAGCCTCACCTTCGTTCCGTTCCGGATGGAGCACGACGGCACATCGGTGGTTCTCTACAACCCCGACCTGACCTCGAATTATCTTACATCGGCGGCACGGGTATCATGAACCTCCATGTCGCCGGCATCGAAACCGAAGCCGGAGCGGCCGGCTTCGTCTGCCCCGCCACGGACGGGCTGTGGGCGGCCATTGAGCGCGCGCTCGATAACGGCTACGGGCTGGTCTTCGTCACCAATGGCGACGGCGAGGCCATCGGACGCCTGACGCTTCAGGACCTGCGGCAGGCCCTGCGCGATGGCGTCCATCTCGGCCACGCCAGCCTTGGCGAGATCGTCAGGCCCGGCAGCCTCGACGATACGGATTCGCCCGTTGCGCCGGTGCTGGATGAGCGTCGGCGCATCGTCGGCATCGAAAAACGCCCCGATGCAACCTTCCTGCCGGTGGCCGAGCCGGATCTTTCCCATGCCGAACTGCGCAACCTCATGGACGCGTTTCTCTCGACATGGATTTCCTCGACCGGCGACTACATCACCCGGTTTGAATCGTCCTTCGCCGCGCGCACCGGCATGAGCCACGGCATCGCCACGTCCAACGGAACGGTTTCCCTGCACCTTGCGCTGGCCGCGCTCGGCATCGGCCCCGGCGACGAGGTGATCGTGCCGGACCTGACCTTCGCCGCCTCGGCCAATGTGGTCATTCATCTGGGAGCCACGCCGGTTCTTGTCGATGTCGATCCGCTGACATGGTGCATCACGCCTGAGGCCATCGAGCGCGCGATCACGCCGCGCACGCGCGCGGTGATGCCCGTGCATGTATTCGGCCGACCGGCGCCGATGACCGAGATCCGCGACCTCGCGCTGCGGCACGGGCTGTTCGTCATCGAGGATTGCGCCGAGGCCCATGGCGCGGCCTATGAAGGCCAGCCGGTCGGCTCATTCTCGGACGTGGCGAGCTTCTCCTTCTTCGCCAACAAGATCGTCACCACCGGCGAAGGCGGCATCTGCGTCACCGGCAATGCCGACCTCGCGCGGCGCATGCGCATGCTGCGCGATCACGGCATGCGCCCTGAGCGCCGCTACTGGCACGAGGAAGCCGGCTACAATTTCCGTATGACCAATCTGCAGGCATCCATCGGCTGCGCCCAGCTGGAGCGCATGGACGCTTTTCTTGCAATGCGCCGCAACGTGCATGAGGGCTATGAGGCCGCACTCGGGCACCTGCCGGGCATCGCCTTCCCGCCACCCATGCCGGACAGATATGAGCCGGTGACGTGGTTTTCCTGCGCGCTGGTGCCGGCTCAGGCGCGGCCACAACTCATCGAGGCATGCAGGCAGGCCAATATCGACCTGCGGCCCTTCTTTCACGGCCTGTCCTCGATGCCGGCCTACCGGCGCTACGCCCGAAAATGCCCGCACAGCGAACAGCTTTCGGCGTGCGGCATCAACCTGCCGACCTCGCGCAGGGTGGACGCGCAGACAATCGCCCGCATCGCCGAAATTTTTGCAGGCGTGCTCACCGGCGATGGAGGCCGAAGCGAAGCGGAATGAACGCCCGGCTCTGCATGGCTCTGGCCGGCCTGCTCGGCGTCAGCGCCGCATGGAGCGCAGACCTTCGATGGGGCGTCAACGGCCATCCCTTCACGGCCTATCCCGACATCTCCTTCGCGCAGCAGCTCGACTATGTGCGCGATCTCGGCATGACGTCCTACCGGGTCAACGTTTCCAGTCTCGATCATGTTTCCGGGCTGGCGGCTCTGGTCAGAGAGGCCAGGGCGCGCGGCATCGACATCCTGCCGGTGATCACGCCCGATCTCGACCTCGATACCGAGACCGCCGGCGACCTCTATGCGAAGTCCTACGCCATGGCGGCAACGCTCGTATCCCGCTTCAGGGATGACATCCGCGTATGGGAACTCGGCAACGAGATGGAGATCCACGCCCTGATCAGCGCTTGCGAGATGCGCGACGACGGCACGCAATATGACTGTTCATGGGGCACCGCCGGAGGCGACGATCCCTCGCACTATTTCACTCCGCGATGGAAAAAGGTGAGCGCCGTACTGCGCGGCCTTTCCGACGGCACCGAGGCGGTCGACCCCACCATCCGGAAAGCGATGGGCACCGCGGGCTGGGGCCACACCGGAGCCTTCGCGCGCATGAAGGCGGATGGCATCGACTGGGACATTTCGGTCTGGCACCACTATGGCGACGACCTGAAGCGGCCGCTCGACTATCTCAGGACGCTCGGCAAGCCGGTCTGGATCACCGAGTTCAACCGCTCCGGCGAAAAGGGCGAACAGGATCAGGCTGACGGGCTGCTGGAGATGATGCGCCAGTTTCGCGAACTGCAGGCCGAATACCGCATCGAGGCCGCCCATATCTATGAACTGCTGGACGAGCCCTACTGGGCGCCAAGCTTCGAGGCCACCATGGGGCTGGTGCGCCTGCGCAAGACGGACCAAGGCAGATGGGCGCCCGACGGCGTCAAGCTGGCCTACAGCACGGCCAGCGGTTTCATCGCGGCGGGAGTCAATGCCGAACCTGCGGCAACAGCCCCTCTCCCTGCCCCCACCTGCGACCGGAAGACGCTCGACATCTCGGTGGCCAACCATGCAAATCAGGCAACCTATCTCTATTGCCTTGCACTGCACCGCCTGCCGGCCCCAGCCGAGCAATGGCGCGTTTCCCTCGCCCTGAAGCGCGGGCAAAGCACGGCACAGGCGCTGGCGCAGATTCTGGAAACCAGCGAGTTCCGGCGCGCGCATCCCGTCGCACGCATGACGAACGCGGATTACATCAGGGGCATCTATATGCTGCTGCTCGGCCGCGAGCCGGATGGACAGGGCCTGTCGGACTATCTCGACCGCCTCACCCGCCGCGAACTGACGCCGGCGCAGCTGGCGCTGGAAATCATCCGCTCCGAAGAATTCCGCGCGGCGCATCCGCTGCTGTCTGCACCAGCCTCCGCGCACCCTTAAGCGCACATGGCCGGCAGCGAGGCCATGGCCTGCAGGATCTCGCGATCGAACCGCGCCTCCGAAAATCGCTCGGCATTGAGGTGGCAGGCCAGCGGCGTGATCGCATCCTCATTGGCCTCGAAATATCCCACCGCATCGATCAGGCTCGGGGGCGTCTGGCGCGCGAACAGCACCCCGGTCGGATCGCTGGCCTCTCCCAGCGGGCGCACGATGTCGGCGGCCCCGCCCCGGCCGAAGGCGATCAGCGGCGTGCCGCAATACTGGGCCTCGGCCAGCGCGATGCCGAAATCCTCGCAGCCGGCGAACACCATGGCGCGGGCATGGGCGATATGGGCCGCGTAATCCCTGCGCGGCAGATAGCCGGTGAAGCTGATATTGGAAGCCGCCCGCGCGCGCAGATGCTTCGACTGCGCCTCGTCGCCCACCACCACCAGGCGGCGCGACGGCATTTCGTTGAAGGCTTCGATGACCACGTCCAGCCGCTTGTAGGGGGCATGGAAGGCGGCGGTCACGTAATAGTCCTGCTTGACCGGAACATAGTCCAGCTCGCCGGTCGGCACCGGCGGGTGGACCACCGTGGCCTCGCGTCCGTAGATGCGCCGGATGCGCGAGCGCACATAGCTCGAATTGGCCAGCATCAGGTCCGGCCCGTGGGCGGTGCGCATGTCCCACATGCGCAGATTGTGCAGCAGGTAGCGAAAGGCGAGACCCTTCGGCCCGAAACCGAGCCGGCCCTGCTGAAGATAGGAGAACTGCTCGTCCCATGCATAGCGGATGGGGCTGTGCACATAGCACAGATGCGGCTGGTCCGGCCGGGTCAGCACGCCTCTGGAGAAGGCGGCCGAGGACGAGATGACGGCATCATAGCCGGTGACGTCGAACTGCTCGATGAGGAACGGGCAGAGAAAGAACAGCGCCCGGTGATATTTGCGCACCAGCGGCAGCCGGTTGGCGACCGAGGTATGGAAGACCACGTCGGGGAAATACTCCTCCTTCACCTCGCGCGGCAGGAAGTCGAACAGGGTGAACACCTCCGCGTTGGGGAACACGCTGCATATGCGCGCCAGCACCCGCTCGCCACCGCGAAAATTCGGGCACCAGTCGTGAACTACGGCAATGCGCGCGTTGCGGTCCACTGCCGGCATGGGCAGTTCGCTATCGGCCAGCCTGCCCCATTCTGCCGCGTCCAACCCTGCCCCGCGCAACCCCGGGTCGAGGCGCTCACCGTGCGCCCAGCCGTTCTGGCGTGCCTGATGCATGTTGCGAACCCACCCCATTTGACCGCCCTTTCTGCCGAAGGGCATGAGGTTCGAGTTTCTTATGGGGCAAGGTGAAGGAACAAGCTGGTCGAATGGCGTGAAGGGGGGATCGCTGCGGTCCGGACACAGCCCAAAGGCGTAATGCCGCTACCTCCATGGAGCTACAATCGCCGCAACTGACGCCTTATTTGCAGGCTGCATCCTGCATTGCCGCCCACTAGGATCATCGATGGCAACCGCGTCACGGCAGACGCCGCTCCGCAACGGCAGGGGGAATGCACGATGGCTCTCACACATGCTGTGATCATTCCAACCTATGGGCGCAGGGAGGTTCTCGGCCGGCTTCTCGTGTGGCTGGGAGAACAGACGAAGCTTCCCGATGAAGTCATCATCTCGACCACCGACGACACGCAGGTTCCCGTCGTAAAAACACGCTTTCCGGTCAGCAAGGTGTTCGGCATCAAATGCATATCGGCGCAGCGCAACCGCGGCCTTGAAATGGCGCTTGGCCGCTTCGACGTCATCACCTATCTCGACGACGACCTGATCCCTGCGACATGCTATCTGGAGCGCGCCTGCCGGGCGCTTGAGCAAAACCCCGACTGGGCGGTGGTCATGGGCCACATCATCAGGGATGGCGCGACGACCGGAGAAATTTCATGGGCTGACGGTCTGGCAGCGCTGCGCGCGGCGGACGTCATTGACGAGACCGGCGACAACGCGACCGACCAGATCGGCGCGCAAGGCGGCAACATGACGATCCGCACCGCAATGACCGGCGACCTGCGCTTCGACGAGCGGCTGGCGCTCTATAGCTGGCAGGAGGACATCGACTTCACCACCCAGCTCGGGCGGCGCGGCAGGATTGTCTGCCTTCCAGCCATCCGCAGCGTGCACATGGCGGTCAGGGGCGGACGGATGAGCGGATTGCGCTTCGGTTATTCGCAGGTCGTAAATCCGGTCTACCTGCTGCGCAAGGGCACGATGCCCGCCAGCTTCGCGCTGAAGCTGATGGCGCGCAACATCGCCGCGAATATGGTGCGCAGCGTCCGGCCGGAAATCCATATCGACCGGCGCGGACGCCTGCGCGGCAATCTCATGGCTCTCGGCCACCTGCTGAAAGGGCGCGTCGAACCTGAATACATCCTCCAGATTCAGTGATGAGAACGGCATATGCGCTTCACCTCATTTCCCTCACGCCCCCATCCGAAACGTCCGCATCGTGCGTCAGGCAAAGCGGTGGCGCGGCCCGGCATGATCCTGTCGATCTGCGTGGCATGCGCCGCCCTCGTGCTGGGCGTGGCCCCCGCACAGGGCGAGGAATACCGGCTCGGCGCGCAGGACAGGGTGCGCATCAAGGTGTTCGAATGGCGGGCGTCGCGTGACACCGTCTTTGAGTGGACGGCGCTCAACGATGTGTTCATCGTCAGTTCCTCGGGGGCGCTCTCGCTGCCGCTGGCAGGCGAGGTCAGCGCCGCCGGACGCACCACCGCCGAACTGGCCAGCGCCATAGGCGACAGCCTGGTGCGCAATATGGGGCTCGGCCGCAAGCCCGACACCGCCGTCGAGGTGGTGCAATATCGCCCCTTCTACATTCTGGGACAGGTCACGCAGTCCGGCGAGTTCGCCTATCGCCCCGGCCTCACCGTGATGCAGGCGCTTGGCATCGCCGGCGGAATACGGCTGCGCGAGGAGCGCATGGACCGCTATGAGCGCGAGATCATACAGGGTCAGGGCGAAGCGAAGCTGATCGGGCTCAACAAGATCAATCTGCTGGCGCGCAAGGCGCGGCTCGGGGCGGAGCTGGCGCAGGCAGCTTCCATCGACTTTCCGCCGCAACTTGTCGCGATCCGTGACGACGACGAGGTCGCCCTGCTGATGAAGCAGGAGGAATCGATTTTCAAGGCGCGCCGGGAAGGCATCGAGACGCAGGTGCGTGCCCTGAGGAATCTCCGCGATTTTCTGGAGAAGGAAGTGACGTCGCTCGGCGCGCAGCTCGTGTTTCTCGACAAGCAGGTGGAGCTTGTGCAGAAGGAGCTGGGCAGCGTAGCCTCTCTGGTGGAGCGCGGGCTCGCTGCCGCTCCCCGCGAACTCTCGCTCGAGCGCGCGCTGGCGCAAATACAAAGCGAACGGCTCGCCGCCGAAACCAGCCTGCTGCGCAGCCGGCAGGAAATCAGCCGCACCGAAATCCAGATCATCGAAATGCAGGACACGCGCCGCAACGAGATCACCAACGCGCTGCGCGACACGCAGATCGAGCTGGATTCGCTCGACCGCAAGGCCGAAACCACCGCGCGCCTGATCTTCGAATCGGAACTGGCAGCACCCAGACTGATGGCACGCCGCGCCAGCATGGAACAGGCCGAACCGATCTATACGATCTACCGGCCGGCTGCGGACGGAAGCATCATCGAAATCGCCGCGACCATGGCGAGCCCGGTGCTGCCGGGCGATACGGTGAAGGTGGAGATCCCGATGCCGCCGGAATATCTGAAGGCGATCGGCAGTCAGGCGGATGCACCTGAAACGACCCTCAACCCCGCGTCAGTGGAAATGGGTTCCGCCACCATCGCCGGCACCGGCTCCGCAGCGCGATAGAAAATGTCCTGACGCTTCCATTCATCGGTGCGCCGAAAGCTGTGGACCGGACCCGTCGAATGCGTGTCCGCGCGGCAGCGGCAGCGCCCATATTCTGGCAGAGCAGGCCATCACCACGGCCAGCGGCACGAAAAATCCCATTCCCGGATCGGCGAGGCCGCCGGCAAGCGAAGCAGCCAGCAGCGCAGCCAGGGCGCTGGCCCGCGCGCTGGCCATGATCGCATCGGCCTCGGCATCGACGGGCTGCCGCAGGCGGCCAGGCGGCCACAGGAGAGCTACCAAGAGCATGGCGATCAGGGTGCCGCCGACCACGCCAAGCTGTGACAGCACCGCGATCGGCCAGCTCGACGCGCGCGAGCTTCCAAGGCCGATGCCAAGCCCGTTCGTATCGAAGAAGGCCTGCATGCTCTTGTAGTTCCAGTAGGCGCGCTCCTGCCCGGAAGCCGAAGACATCTTGTGGGTCACCATCTGGTCGATCAGCCGCACTAGGGGCTCGAAGAACTGCGCATTGTAGAGGCTGACGGCCATGATCACGAGGCACAGCAGCGCCATCAGCACCACCAGCATCACATCCTGCAGGCCGGGCTTCGCCGATGCCAGCGAACGAAGCAGGGACAGCGCTACGGGAATTCCAAGCAGTGCCAGCCCGACATAGGCCGTGGTCGAAGTGGAGAGGAGAAGCAGCAGGAACAGTGCCACCGCGATTGCCGCCGCGAAACGGGAATTTGTCCTGCGCCAGTAGGTGTAGCTGAAGGCCAGCCCGGCCAGCGACACAGCCCCGAAGGCCGAAGCCTCGGCATAGGAGCCCGCGATCCGCCAGAAGCCTCCCTCAATGGTGAGGGTGAGCATCGCATAGCTGGCAGTGCGGATCGGGGCCAGCACATCCCCCGCCCCCGCCATCTTGCCGGCAAGATCCACCATGCCCATGAGCGTGTGCAGCCCGAACCAGAGAAAGAACCCCCGCCTGACGTCGACAAGAGTTTCCCGGCGCCTCAACAGCAGGCAAAGCGCCACGAACACAAGAATGCCAAGCGTGAAATAGGCGGTCTGGGTGACATTTGCGGAGGACGGACCGAGTGCGGTCTCGTAAACGCCCCGGCTGCTGCGCGATGCGATGAACACGCTGGTCTGGCCCGCAAACAGCCTTGGAAACAGGATTGCACCGATCAGCGCATGAAACATCAGCACCACGATCACGGAGGCTGCGCCGATACGGCTGAACACCGCCGCCAGTTCGCGCCAGATGCCCTTGCGCGCGACGGCTGTCGTCAGGAGCAGCGCCGCGAAGACCGTGTAGATCTGCGGCGAGGATCCGCCAAGCGCGGAGAGCGTTCCGATGGCCGTGGCCCCGAACGCAAGCGAGGCCATGAAGGCGACGATCATCGACCATCCCATGAGGCGTACGAAAACGATGATTGCCGCGCAGACGATCACCCCTGCGACCGAGGGCTGCATCGGCTCAGCCCGCACATGCCGCAATGCGGCGCCGGCCCGCGATGCGCGCGGCACCGAAAGCGACTTCACAGAAGGGAACGAGTCTGTTCTTCTTCGCAGCAGGCGGGTCGCGGTGCACAGGCAACGGGAAGGAGACCGGTGTGACCCTCGCACTCATCACGGCAGGCGCAGCAGGGCTTTTCATCGGCACGCGTTTTCTGGCGCCTGTCATCCTTGTCGCCACCCTCATCGTGGTCATGGTTTCGATCCTGACCGGCGTCCTTCTGGATTGGTCTCTCAAGCTCATCCTTTCCAGAACCCTTTACCTGATCCTGACATTGCAGGGATGCTACCTGATCGGCCTCGCCCTTACCGTGACGGGCCGTCGCCGGACAGATGCCGGAACCGTCCCTGAACATGCTTCCCGCCAGCCCGACCGGCTCCAGCCCGCACCGCCCCAGTCCGCCCCTCCCCAGCCTGACCCAGCGTCGCCCCGGGCATCCGGCCTCAGGAGGCCCGATCGAACCTCATCACTGCGCCGGCCGTCCGGATGAGGATCAGCAAATCCGTGTGCACCGACCAGTTGCGCACATAGTGCGCGTCGAGCAGCACCCGCCCGGTATAGTCCACCAGATTACGCCCGGTGACCTGCCACAGGCCGGTGAGGCCGGGTCTGGCATGCAGATAATCCTTCACATACGGGCCGTAGCGGTGCAGTTCCTCGGCAACGATCGGACGCGGTCCGACACAGCTCATGTCGCCGCGCAGGATATTGAACAGCTGCGGCAGTTCATCGAGGCTCGACTTGCGCAACAGGTTGCCGAGCACAGTCAGGCGCGGATCGCGCTTCAGCTTGCGCGCCTTGCGCCATTCCTCCGCCGCCTGCGGATCGGACGCCAGATGCGCCTGCAGGCGCTGCTCGGCATCGATCACCATGGTGCGGAATTTGTAGCATCGAAACGTGCTTCCGTTGAAGCCGACCCGCGGATGGGAAAACACGACAGGCCCCTTGCAGGTCAGCTTAATGAGCAGGGCAATCGCCAGCATCAGCGGCAGCGCCAGCATCAGCGCCGTGGCGGCAACCGCCACGTCGATAGCCCGCTTCGACCTGCCACCGAGCGGGCGCTGCCACAGATGGAGGGAGCCACCCGGCACGACCGCCGGTATGGAAACCGCCGTGCCCTGCGTCTCCAGCGGCCGATGCTGCTGAAAAGCTGAAGCCGAAACGCGCCTGCGGTCCAGGAACGACCGCCCTCGCCCCGGAAGCGCGCTGCTTCCGGCGTAGGATCTCTCTCTGATCGACATGCCAAAGACGCCCCTTGCCGCCTGCCTGTGCCTGCTTGTTGTTATGCAGGCAGCATGTCGAAAACAGCTGCTCACCCGCAAGCGGCTCAATAGTGGTAGCTGGCGAAGCGGGCAGCGGGCGGGTTACGACAAAATGCTGGCTTGGCTGTCCGGCCGGGTGTGCGGCACCCCGCCGTCAGAGCCCTTTGGCGACCCGGACGACCTCGCGCCACAAGGCATCGGCCGTTCTTTGCCAGGTGTATCGGGCCGCCATCGCCTGCCCGCGCGCCATCATCCCGGCGCGAAAGCGCGTATCGCTTTCGAAGCGCTGGATCGCCCGCGCCCATTCCTCGGGCGCATCCGGATCGGCGTAGGCCACGTCATCCCCAAGCACTTCCGGCATGCTGCCCAGCGGGCAGGTGATGACGGGCGCCCCCGAATTGAGCGCCTCGAGCTGGGTCATCGCGAAGCCCTCGGTCCGGGCCGGCTGGACGAACACCAGCGCATGGCGGTAGAGCGCACGCAGATCGGCGTCGCTGACGTCCGAAACGACGACGAGCCTGTCGCCGACGTCCTGCACCGCGCCGACCGCCTTGCGCAGGTCCGCCCTTGCGATCACCGCCAGCCTGAGAGGACTTGCCCTCATCCGGGCGAAGGCGCGGTAGATCACCTCGACATTCTTGTAGGCAAATGCGCTGCCCAGCATCAGCACATAGTTTTGCGGTTGCAGGCCGAACCTTGCGAGCACCGAACTATCCGTCCCGACCCGCAGGATGTGGTCGGCCCCGTTGTGGATGACGGCGATTTTCGAAGCCGGCGCGATGCCGAAGCGTTGCAGCATGCGGCTGGAAAATTCCGAAACCGTGATCACCCGGCGCGACAGGCGCCCGGCAAGCCGCATCAGCGGCCGGTGGGTGCGCAACTCCCCTCGCGGATAGGATTGCGGATAGAGGAACATCTGCGCATCGTGCAGGTAGGTCAGCATGCGCGGGTGATACAGCGGCGCCACATTGGCGAAGTTCACCAGCGTTCCCTTCCTCGCCATCAGGCCGAGATCGACCGGCTCCCAGAACTTGCCGCCAAGCACGTCCCGGCGCTGGATCGGGATCGCCCGCAGCGGCAGGGAGCGCACCGCATTTGCCGGACACAGCACCTCGACCGACATGCCCGCAAAGCGCTCGTCGCCGGCCAGCATCGCCGCATCCCAGCAGGCCAGAACCTCCTCGGCCACCCGCGAGGTCCCGGTGATGGGGCCGCGCAGGAAACGGCCGTTGACATACACCGTTGCGGACTTGCCACCCTCACCCATTGCATCGCCCCCCGGCAGTTACCGGCATCCATATCGGGATCATCCGGAAACGGTAGGCTATTGCCTCACGATCCGTTTGACACGTCAATGATTTCGGATTGAGATTTCGCTCACAATGCTCGGGAACGAGACGCCTCGGGAGGCACAGGTGGAGAAGCGGAATCTTGCTATCTTCTTCTTCGCAGGCTGTTTCAGCACCATGACCGACGGCTGCCATGTGCGCGCCTGTCAGGACATCGAGATGCTGCTTGCCCTTGGCTGGCGCGTGGCCGTCTATTCCTATCGCAACCATCACCAATGGCCATGGAACGCGAAAGGGATCGAGACCTTCCGCGCCCGTTTCCCCGGCGTCGACCTCGTGCTCGATGACTGGAACTGGAAACTGGCCTTCATCCAGAAGCTCAAGGGCCTCATCGCCTATCTGGGTAGCTGGCCCGCGACGCGCGCCCTGCGCACATGGCTGCCGATGCTGACGCCGGAATTCGACCGGCTCCAGCGCGATCCGGACCTGAAGCTGGCGCTTGTGAGCTATCCCTGGGGCATATCCCATCTCAACGGGAGCCCCGGCCCGCGCATGATCGTCGACACGCATGACCTTGCCGCACTGGAGCTGATCGGCGACAACCCGTCCGGGCAGCCGGACACGCGCTCCATGCTCGTCCTCAAGCGCGAGCTGTTCTATCTCGGGCAGGCCGACGAGATCTGGTCGATCTCCTACAGCGAAGGGCAGTTCCTGAAATCGCTTCTGGAAGGCGAGCGCGTGCGCATCGTGCCGCCGTCGTTGCGCAGCTGGAACGCGGCTGCGGCAACTGACGTGCCGCCCGTCTACGATCTCGTGTTCGTGGGCTCCAACAACCGCTGGAACGGGGATGCCATCAGCGGTTTCCTGAGCGCCTATGGCGGCTGGAACCTTCCGCTGAAGATCGCCATTGCCGGCAGCGTGTGCCGCGACAGGCGGTTGTCCGCGCAAAACGGGGTCGAGCTGCTCGGCTTCGTCGATGATCTTGCCGCCCTTTATGCGCAGGCCCGCGCCGCGATCTGCCCCGTCGAAGGAACCGGCACCAAGATCAAGCTCATCGAGGCGCTTTCGGCGGGACGCCCGGTCTTTGCCGCCCCCGGCGCCCTGAAAGGCCTGCTGCCCGGCTATGAAAACTGCGTCCTGCCGCTGGAGCGCCGGACCGTCGCGACCCTCCTTGGCGATCCGGCAGCGCTTGCTGCGGCACAGGCTGCGGCCCGGCATTATGCCCGCGCCTACAGCTTCGATCGCGTCGTCGCCGAGACCAGCCAAGGTCTGGCCGGCGACCCGGCACTGGCTGGCGCCAGCCCATCCATCCCCGCCATCAGTTCCAGATAGCGTTTTGCCGTTTCGTCCCAACGAAATTTCTCCGCCTGCCTGCGGCCGCGCTCGGTCAGCGTGCGCCGCAGCCCCGCATCGCCGGCCAGTTGCATGAAACGATCGAACCAGATGTCGGCACGGTCCGGCGGCGCATAAAGCACCGCATCGCCGCCGATCTCGGGAAGGCTGGCGCGGTCCGATGCCACCACGGGACAGCCCCGGGCCATCGCCTCAAGCATCGGCAGCCCGAACCCCTCGACGAGCGAAGGGAAGGCGAGGCACAGGCAATCACCGAGCAGCGCGGCAAGCTCATCGTCGCCGATCCTGCCAAGCCAGCCGATATTCGCCCCGGTCTGCTCCTGTGTCCGGCCGAAGACGCGGCCGTCCGAAAGCCCGACCACCGCGACCCGCAGGCCCGCCTTCGCAAGGCGATCGCTCATTCCAAGGACAAGATCGATGTTCTTGTGCGGAGCGCGGCTGCCCAGAAGCACGATGGTGCCGGCCCCGGCGGTGGAATGCGTGCGGATCGAATGACGCGGCACCCAGCGCAGCGCATGCTCGTAGCCGTCCGGTGCGATGGTAATCCTGTCCGCCCCGCACAGGCCGTAGCGCACCAGCTGCCCGGCCGAATAGCCGGAGACCGTGGTGACGTGCCGGACCCTTGCCGCAAGCGCCGGGATCAGCGTGCGGTAGAGCAGGCGAAACGGCAGCGAATAGCTTTGCGGACAGGCGCGCGTGTTGAGGTCGTGGATGCACAGGATCTGCCTGCGTGTCGCAAGAGGGCCGCTGTTGCACAGGCTGACGAGACCGTTCCTGACCTTCATCGGAAGCTCGACCTGCTCCCAGCCATGCCCGCCGAGGCGGCCGATGGCGCGGGTGCGGATCGCCGTGAGCGCCAGCTCATCCCGGATGACCGGTGGCACCAGCAACTCCACGTCAAGGCCACGGACCAGCGGATCGCCAGCCGCGATGCGGGCATCGAGCTCTTTTACGACCTCGCGCGCATAGCGCTGCACGCCTGTGACGGGCTGCGCCAGGAAGCGGCCGTTGATCACCCAATGCCGCACGCCCTTCATCATTCCGGTCCCTTCATCATGCCGGTCGCGGGACCGGCCGGCCGCTGGACCGGCGGCGCATGCGCAATCGGCCAAGGCGGCGCCTGTGCGCCAGCAGAACACCCAATATGGGAACGTTGGCGATGCGCAGGGTGCGGGCCAGATCGGCAAGCGAGTCCAGCGGCGTGCTGCCGCTTTCGGCCACCACCATGACGCCATCGAGAAGCGGGCAGACCAGCAGACCGTCGGCGCCGTGCTCATAAGCCGGCAGGTCGACGACGATCACCTTGTAGCGATCGAGCGTTCCGAGCAGATCCTGCATGTTGGCAGGCAGCGCGAGGCTTCCCGCGCCGCGCTCCTCATTCGCCATGAAGTCGAAACCCGCGGAGGGAATGGTCCGAACCGCGGCGTCGCCCGGAGGATGCGCACCGGCGGTCTGGCATTTCGGGTCGAAGCCGGAGAGCGGGCCCTGCAACGCCTTCGTCAGCGTCGATTGCGCATCCAGATCGATCAGCAGCGTCGGCACTCCCGATGCCGCGTAAAGTGCGGCAAGATTGCCGGCCACAGCGCTTTTCACCTGGCCGGGCAGTGCGGCGGTCACGCCGATGCAGAGCCTCGGCTTGCCGGAATCGGCCAGACTGATAACGGCCCTCGCCCCTCTCAGGCCCATGCTGAAGGGGGAATGCGGATGGCGTATCACCTCCTCGCAGAGTCCAGCGGCCTTGCGCAAACCGGAATGCGGCAGCTCGCCGGTGCAGACGAGCCCGAGCTCCTCGCCGATCTGGCGCGGCGTGCGCAGGGTGCGGTCCAGACTGTGGCGGACGAAGGCAACGCCGACCCCCAGCATGAGGCCGGCAAAGGCACCGAAGATCAGGGTGAGCCGCTTGCGTGGATGGCTCTGCACCATCGGCTGCACCGCCGGGGTGATGACGCGCGAATTGGCGATGAGGAAGGGTTGCTGGTTCACCGCGCTGGTGTAGGCGGCAAGAAGGCTCTCATACATCTTGCGGTAGGTTTCGGCTGCGACCTCGAGTTGCTCCAGCGTCGGTGCATCGGCGCGCGCGTCGCCGATCGGCGCTTCGTCCGGCCGGTCCACGCGATAGTCGTAGGTGGCGCGGAACTCCTGCGCGACCTGTGTCGCCTTGTTCATCTGGGCACCCGCCTCGTCGATGCGTTTTTCCAGCCATGCGACACCTTCGCGGGCGGAAGCCGCCCGGTTTTCCATCTGCTCGCGGACAAAGGCATCTGCCGTGGCATTGGCGATACGCGCGGCCAGCGCCGGATCCTGCGATTTGAAATGAATATCGATCGCATAGGACACGCCCACCCGCTGGACGTCGAGATTGGCGGCGAAGACTTCGGCCGCCTTCTGCTGCGGCGTCAGAGCCTCATCCTGTGCTTCGTCGACCCTTGCCGGACCGGGCCTGTACGGCGTTCCGGTTATCAGCGAACGCAGTTTTTCCAGCCTTTCCCCCAGACGCAAGCCGCCCATGTCCACGAAAGCCGGATTGTGCGCGAGGTCGAGTTCATCGATCACCATCATGGCGATCTTCTGCGAGCGCAGCAGCGCGAGCTGGCTTTCGATCTGGGCCGTATCGAGGGACAAATGCACCTCGACCATCTGCTGCTGCATGAACTGCGGTAGTTTCGGTTCGATCAGGATCTGGGTGCGGGCGGTGAAAATCCGGTCGGACGTCGCCAGATAGAGACTGGCTCCGACGACACCGACCAGCGCGCACAGCAGGATCGAGACGATGTACCTGCTGAAAAAAGACAGGATGTCCGACAGGTTGACGAACTCGGCGGAACCGCCGCTGCCTCGCCAGTCCCTGGCTGTCGCCGCTGCCCATTGCCGCTCCAGCATGGCTCCGCGCCCCCTGATTTCACCTGCCCTTCGCCTGCAAGCCTAGCGCCGCGTCCCGGCTGCGAAAACACGGCCAATCGAGGTAGGCAGGAACCCTTTTCCGAACATCAAATCAGGCGATCTCGCGCAGTGCAGGCTCCCGGGAAACGACGCGGACGCTCTCGTCGGCCGCTCTCGTCGTCCCGCTTTGACCGGAAACCGGCAACGGATGCACGAGCACGCCTTCGGTCTTGTCGAGATATTGCATCAGCGCCGTCACGAGATGGTAGAAGATGCTGGCCGGCACTTCATTGGCCACGGCCCTGCCCCGCTCGTCTATGCGGTCGATCCAGAAGCCGGTAGGGGCCGGGTCGATGTGCCAGCGGAACAGCCGCCCGACGCGGGCTTCGATCTCCGGCTTCAGGTCAGGCCCATCGGCGCGGTCGAGCGCGATGGCCGCCTTGATCGCCTCGGTCTGCGGCCAGCTTCGCGAGATCAGGTCGAGCGGCAGCCCGTCGCGCGAAACAGCTCCATAGGCCAGCCCGGTGGCGCGGTTCAGCCCGTTGGCCACCGCCGAAGCATAGAGCTTGCGTGCATAGGGAATGAGGTCGCTCTGCTTGCTGCGCGCCGCGAAATCGACCAGAAGCGAGGCCCACTCGAAATGGTGGCCCGGCTCGGTCCACAGTCCCTGCCCGCCTTGTGCCGGCTTCCATTCATTGTCGAAATATTCGCCGAGGGTCCAGCTTTCGGCATCGAAGAAATGCGTGCGGAACAGGTCGACGATGCGCGCTGCCCGGCGCAGATAGCTGCGCTCGCCGGTGACCTCGTGCCAGGCGAGAAACGCTTCCAGCATATGCATGTGCGGGTTGGAGCGCCGCAGGTCGGTGCCGTCGCAGGTTTCGAGGAACCCGGTCAGCCGCTCGTCCTCCAGATAGGACTCAACGAAGGCCATGGCTTCCTCGCCGCGCGCCAGCGCATCCCTGTTTCCGGCGCGATGGGCCCAGGCGAAGGCGAGAAGCACGCAGGCGTGGTCGTAGGCGTCCTCGCAAGGATCCGCGATGGAACCGTCGACATTGAGGGTGCGCGCCCAGCCGCCGCGTTCGGTGCGCCCCCGCTCCATGAAGGCCATACCATGCGAGATCAGTTCGTCAGCCGGTCCGTCCCATCCCCGTAACCTGGCGACGGAATAGGCATAGACCTGCCGCGCCATGGTGCGCATGCGTTTCGGCTTGCCGAGCGGCGTGCCATCGAAGGCGAAGGCCTCGTGAAAACCGCCATGGCGTTCATCCACGCCAGCCTTCGACCAGCGCGGCAGCGTTTCCTCGAGCAGCCAGTGCGCGACGCGCTCACGCCATGCACCGGGCAGCACCACGCGGTCATGGGCGGGCGTGAACTTCACCTCCAGCCGGCCCCATTTTTCAAGCTGCTCGACGACATGCCTGACGTTCTGGCTCTCAGCGACAGGAGCCACGAAGGTGGCATCGTCGGTTGACACCACCGCGACGTCCCTCAGCCCCACGACCGACAGCAGCCTGCCACTGCTGCGCAGATAGGAACGCTCGCAATCTATGGCGACGACGTCGCCGATCACGACATTGCCATGCTCGTCGGTGCGGCTGGCCTCCAGCAACGACTGCCACGAGCCCAGATCGCTCCAGCGGAAGCGCGCCGGCACCATGGCGATGTTGCACAGATGCTCCATGATCGCATAGTCGACCGAAATGGAGGGTATCGGCGCATAGGCGTCGAGCGGCAGCCAGGTTCCCGACAGATCACGCGCGGCAACGTCGAGCGCGTGTTCTGCCTGCAGCCAGATTTCACGATGATGCGTGAGGAACGCGGCGCGGATGATGCTTGCCCTGAACAGGAAAATGCCGGTGTTCCAGAAAAAATCCGATGTCGCCACATAGCGGCCTGCCGTTTCCGCATCCGGCTTTTCGACGAAACGCACCACACGGCGAACGCCCGGGCAGTCGAAGGCGTTTCCGGCCCGGTCCTGCCCGGCAAACACCTCGCCTGCCTCGATATAGCCGTAGCCGGTTTCCGGACGTGTCGGCTTCATGCCGAACACCACTACCTGCCCCGCCTGAGCCGCCGGAACGCCGGCTTCGACGCTCTCCCAGAAATCGAGATCGGTCGAGATGACGTGATCCGATGGCACGATGAGCACGATGCCGTCGCCATGGCTGTTGATGGTGTGCAGCGCCGCGATCGCCACAGCCGCGGCGGTGTTGCGACCGACAGGCTCGAAGATGGCGCCGCCACTGCCATAGTCGAGGCCGGCAAGATCGGTGCGGATGCGCGCCGCGTTGCGTTCGGCGGCAATGACGTGGATGGGCGTATGCCCTGCCTCGCGCGCCTGCAGCCGGCGCACCGTCTTCATCAGCATCGAGCCGTCGCCGGACAGATCGTGAAATTGCTTGGGATTGTCTTCCCGGGAGAGCGGCCACAGCCGCGACCCAACCCCGCCACTCATCACAAAGCACGAAATGCACTCGGCCATGGCCAGCTCCCCTTTGATCCATCTGCCTTGTGTCCCGCTTGCGTGAACGCGCGCCCGTCCTGCGCGTTTCACCCGCGAGCATCCGCCCCGACCCTGCCTGCAGACTTGCGCAACAGGGTTCCAGGAGCCGGACCATAGGCGATGTCGGAGGATGAGCCGATTAATCTGGATTAGCGACTGGCAATAAGTGTTAGCCTTCCCACGGAAGGCTTATCGGACAGCAAGGCAGGGGGCCGTGGCTGGTGGGATCAGGTCGGCGACACCATCAGATAGCCTGAGGGTGTAGGCACGGAAGTGCGTGTTCCAACGGTTATGCTGGAACCCTGCTCTTCATTTGAGCAAACTCATTGCCGCGGCTGTCATGCAGCATCCGTCATGAGCAGTCGGGCACGTGATGATGCCGCAGCGCAGACTATCAGTTTGAAACCGGGCATAGATGGCCGGCATTCACTGGACGATCGAGAACCTGCGCTGCGTATATCCTGTCTGATCAGCGTCTCCGCCCGGATGGGATCTGGCGGAAAAGCTTCAGTTCTGTGCCTGTCAGTCCTCCTTGATGGCGCTGTTCTTGGCTGTGTCGCTCATGAACACATAGACGACCAATGAGACGCCGATCATGGCCGTCACATACCAGTAAAAGCCCTGCTCCCAGCCGGAGCTCTTGAACTGCAGGGCGACGAACTCGGCCGTGCCGCCGAAGATCGTGTTGGCCAGCGCATAAGGAAGAGCGACGCCCAGCGCGCGGATATGGGCCGGGAACAGCTCGGCCTTCACCACCGCGTTGATCGAGGTGTAGCCGGTCACGATCACCAGAGCGGCCATGGCGAGCAGGCCGGCGGTGAAGGCGTCGGTCGTCACCTCCAGCGTGGAGAAGATCGGATAGGTGAAGAGCACGCCGCACACGCCGAAGAAGATCATCAGCGGCTTGCGTCCGATCCGGTCCGAGAGGGCGCCCGCCACCGGCTGCAGGCACATGAACACGAACAGCGTGATGGCGCTGATTTCGGACGCCTTGGCCTTGGTAAAGCCGGAGGTGTTGACGAGGAACTTCTGCATGTAGATCGAATAGGCATAGAAGGCGAGCGTGCCGCCGGCGGTCAGCAGCATGACCAGCGCGGTTTCCTTCGGGTGCTTGCTGATCAGTTCCCAGAAGCCGGATTTGGGTGCGTCCTTTGTCTGGGCAATATGGGCCTGCGCGTTCTTGAAGCTCTCGGTTTCGTCGAGGCCACGGCGCAGCCAGAACACCACCACGGCAAGACAGGCGCCGATGAAGAATGGAATGCGCCAGCCCCAGGAATTAAGCGCTTCATCGGTCATGCTGTTCTGAAGCACGATGAGCACCAGCAGCGCCAGAAGCTGGCCGGAAATCAGCGTGACATAGGCGAAGGAGGAGTAGAAGCCGCGACGGCTCTTGCCCGCCATTTCCGACAGGTAGGTCGCCGAGGCGCCATATTCGCCGCCGACCGACAGGCCCTGCATGAGCCGCGCGATCACCAGAAGGATCGGCGCCAGAATTCCGATGGCGTTGTAGTCCGGCGTCAGCGCGATGATGAGCGAGCCCGCGCACATCAGCGTCACCGAAAGCGCCAGCCCCGCCTTGCGGCCCTTGCGGTCGGAGTAGATGCCCATGATCCACGCACCGATCGGGCGCATGAGGAAACCGACGGCGAACACTGCCGCCGACGACAGCAGCTGGGCAGTCTGGTCTCCGGCCGGGAAGAAATGCGGGGCGAAATACAGAGCGAACGCGGCATAGACATACCAGTCGAACCACTCGACCAGATTGCCGGTGGAACCGCCGATGATGGCTTTCAGCCGGCTGCGGCGGTCGAGCCCTGAGGGCTTTGCCCGTTCGGGCGCCACACCTGCAACGGTGCTGTCATGGGGTAATGAAACCATTCTCTCTCCTCCTTGTGCCGTGCGTGGCGGCCATGGCCGCCTGCGCGGGTTGGATCTTGCCGGAAACCGGCCGCACAGCGCCCGTACTGGCGCTGGGCCGGAGCGCGCCTGCTGACAGGCCGGAAGCCGGTCATGCGCTGTTGCGACGGTGCCTGCCTGATGGCCGGCATGCCGATGACCACTTTTCATGCACTTTGCCGCACAAGGAGGCCAGCGGCAGCCTGTGAAAAGGGCAACCGCATGATAATGCTATACTTTCGGGGATGAGCGATTCAGATTCGCATGATTTTTTGCAGAAATCTGCATAGCCATTCCGGCATTTGTGCAATATTATGCACTGATGCGGAAAAGTGGTGAAATGCGCGGGCTCATATGGCGCCGGCTTGTTATGGCGGGCATTGTCGCCGCGCTGGCCGCCACCGTGTGGGCTGTAGCGGCGGATCTTGCCCGAAATCAGGCCATTGCGGCATTGAACGAGGAAGCGGCCCGGATCGCCCGGCAGCATCTGCGCCTGTTCGAGAGCGAGTTCGCCCGCTTCCGCGTGCTGCCGGTGGCGCTGGGCGAATATGGGGACGTTGCCGAGGCGCTCACGGCCGGAGTGGCGACAGACGGCTTCAATGAAGCGCAGGGCGCGGCACGGCGGCTCGACAGGAAACTCGCCCTGTTGTCGCGGGAGACCGGCACGCCGGTGATCTATGTCACCGATGCAGATGCGCTTGTCGTTTCCGCCTCCAATTACGACCAGCCGGACAGTTTCGTCGGCGAGAATTTCAGCTTCAGGCCCTATTTCACCGACGCGCTGACCAAGGGAAATGCGGAGTATCACGGCGCCGGCGCGATCAGCGGGCGACCGGGCCTGTTCTTCGCCCGGCGGATCGGAAGCGCTGCCGACCCTCTCGGCATCGTGGTGGTCAAGTTCGAGTTCGCGGCGCTGGCCGCATTGTGGGCGAACGATCCGGGGCGGGCGCTGCTGGTCGATCCCGAAGGCATCATCCTGACGTCGTCCGATGCTGCCGATGTCATGCGGGTTCTCTCGCCGCTGTCGGATGAGGCAAGGGCGAGGGTCGCGGAAAGCCGGCTCTATCCCGATGCGACGCTGGAGGTGGCCGAACTCGACTGGCCGGGAACCGGCGAGGCGCGCGGGCCGGATGGCGAAAGGCTGATCGTTGCCGAACTGCCGATACCCGGCACCCGGTTGCGGCTGTTGCAGATGCTGGATTCCGCGCCGGGGCTTGCCGCCGCGCGCGGGCGGGCGTGGGTGCTGGCCCTGCCGGCCTTCGCCGGGCTGATGGCGCTGGGCACGGCCATGTGGTGGTGGTTCACCCGCGCGGCGCGCGCTGCCGCCTACAGGCGCACGCTTGAAGAGGCCGTCACCGAGCGCACGCTGGCGCTGGAAGAGCAGATGGCCGAGCGCGAGCGGGCCGACCGGCGCTACCGCGATGCACGCGAGGAGCTGGCGCAGGCCAATCGCCTCGCTTCGCTGGGAACCATCACGGCGGGTCTGGTGCACGAGATCAACCAGCCGGTCGCCACCATCCGCACGCTGGCGGAAAACGCCCGCCACCATCTTCAGGCCGGGCGGCTCGACCGGGTCGGCGCCGGCCTCGATTCCGCGGTGGAGCTGACGGCGCGCATCGGGGCGATCACGCAGGAAATGCGCCAGTTCGCGCGCGGAGGCGGTGGCGAGGTGACGTCCGTTTCGCTGGACGAGGTGACGGCCGGCGCCCTGCTCCTGGTCGGCGACCGGATCCGCAAGCTCGGCGTCGAGCTGTCGCTGCCCCCATCGCTCGCCGCGTCGATTGCCTCGCCTCTGGGCCCGTCACTTGCGCCGTCGCTGGCCGAACATGGTCAGCCGGCCGTGCTGGCCAACCGTATCCGGCTGGAGCAGGTTCTGGTCAATGTCCTGCAGAATGCACTGGATGCGCTGGCCGAGCGTCCCGATCCGCGCATCGAGGTCACGGTCTCGCGCGCCGGCGACAGGCTCAATCTGACGGTTGCCGATAATGGCCCCGGCATCGCGCCGGAGCTGGCCGACCGGATCTTTGATCCCTTCGTCACCGGACGCTCCGGCGGGCTGGGGCTCGGGCTCGGCATCGCGCGCGACATCATGCGCGAGCTGGGCGGCGGGCTGGAACCCGCACCGTCGCCGCTGGGCGGCGCCGCCTTCGTGATCAGCATGAGGTGCGCATGACCACCGGCGCCGCAATGCGGATCCTTCTCGTCGACGACGACCTGCCATTCCGCACCGCGCTGGCCGACAGCTTCTCCATAGCCGGGCTGGAGATCGAGAGTTTCGGCGACGGCCAGTCGGCGCTGGAAAGCCTGTTTTCCGGCCAGTCCCCGCACGAGCTGCCGGCCGTCGTGGTGACGGACCTGCGCATGCCGCGCTTCGATGGCCATGCGCTTCTGGGCGCGGTGCTTTCGCGCGATCCGGAACTGCCGGTGGTGCTGATGACCGGGCATGGCGACATCGCCATGGCAGTGTCGGCGCTGAAGCAGGGTGCGTTCGACTTCATCGCCAAGCCCTTCCCCACCGATCACCTCATCGCCTCGGTGCGCCGGGCGATGGAGACGCGGCGGCTGGTGCTGGAGAACCGGCGCCTGCGGCAGGCGGTGGCCGAGGTCAGCGAAGGCTTTCCGCTGATCGGCGAGTCGTCCGCCATGCTGCGCCTGCGCGACACCATGCGACAGCTCGCCCGGGTGGAGGTGGATGTGCTGATCGAGGGCGAGACCGGCACCGGCAAGGCGCTTGTGGCGCGCCAGCTCCACCGCTGGAGCATGCGCAGCAACCGTCCGCTGGTCACCGTCGATTGCGCCGCCCTGCCGGAACAGATCGCCGACGAAGTGCTGTTCGGCACGCGCATCCATCGCGGCCAGATCGCCGAAGCCGACCGTGGCACGCTTTTCCTCGACGAGATCGACAGCCTCGCGCCCGCCTTGCAGGCACGGCTTCTCAGCGTGGTGCAGGACCGCGTCCTGCACGGCAATGGCGGGGTGTCGCCGCGCGAGGTGGACCTGCGCATCATCGCCGCCACCAAGGCCGACCTGCGTGCCGAGGTGGCGGCAGGCCACTTCCGCGCCGATCTGCTCTACCGGCTGGAGACGGTGCGGCTGCGCATTCCGCCGCTCACGGAAAGGCGCGAGGATCTGGGCGTGCTCCTGTCGATCTTCCTCGACGAAGCCGCCTCCTTCCATGATCGCCCCCGGCCGGTGCTCGATGCGCCAGTTCTGGACTGGCTGTTGCGGCACGACTGGCCGGGAAACGTGCGGGAGTTGCAGAATTACGCGGTGCAGCTCACGCTCGGCCTGCGGCAGGACGGGCGCGTGCCCACGGAGGCTGGCATAGCCGACATGGCTCTTTCGGCGCAGATGGACAGGTTCGAGGAAGGCCTGCTGCGCGATACGCTGGCCCGGCTGGGCGGCGATGTGTCGGCCGCCGCCGTGGCGCTGAAGCTTCCGCGGCGCAGCCTCTATGCACGACTGAACCGGCACGGCATCAACCCCGCCGCCTATCGCAAACAGAATGTATAGCCACGGCAGTTTTTGATCAGCTAGGCTCAGGACCTATTAATTTGGTTTGATCTGTGATTCACGGTCTTTGCTGAAGGAGGCCGTGATGGGTGATTTGTTTCTGCTGAGCGAGTGCCAGATGGCGCGCATATCGCCGTACTTCCCGTTGTGGCACGGGG
>NZ_JCAKKP010000016.1:0-103532 GCF_059509755.1 Aquamicrobium sp. YD-1-mutant5 | reverse complement strand
ATGCCGAAGGGCGGCAGCCCCGTCAGCACCGCCGCCGCCAGATAACGCACTGCCCTCGCCCTTCCCGGATGCCTTGTCCAGAGCGCCGCATGCACGGCGACGAAGGAGAGTGAGGCCGCTAGCCAAAGCAGAAGGCCGGGCCAGAGATCGGCGGCATAGAAGTTGGCGACGCCCAGCGGCAAACCACGCGAAGCGACCAGAAAATAGCCGGCCGACACGAGGGCCGCGACCACGCGCGACCGCGACATCGCCCAGAGCGCCGGGAAGAACATCGCGGTCGGAAGAGCGAGCACATTGCCGCTCCAGCCGAGTGAGCCGCAGACGACGGAGGCGACGATGAGCAACGCAGATCGCCAAAGGCCAGAAATGTGATCACGGATCGAAGGTGAGGATCGGCCGGGCGACGCCGAGGAGGCCGCGGTCCGGAACCGGCCCAAAATATCGGGAATCATAGGAGCTCGCAAAAGAGGAATGGAGATAGAGATGTCCTGATGGCACGATGCCACCTGGATATGGCGTGATCGTCCTGCCCTCTCCGTCCGTCTTCCGGACGGCGGATGCGGCAAGGGAACCGCCGTCGATCGCGACGTGATCCGTAATTTCGACATGCTGTCCGGGAAGCGCGGCGACCGTCTTGATCAGCGGCGCAAACCCACCGGCGCACAAGCCCCGCCGGAGATATCCTCGCAGTCGCGCTTCCTCGAACGGCGCAGTCGGGGGCGAGCAGATGAAGACGAGATCTCCTGCCTCGACCGGACGATTGAGTTTCTCGATGCGCCAGAGCCCGAGCGGCTCGCTCGGCGTCAGGTTCAGCCGATAGCCACCGACGACCGCAGCCGTGATGAGGCCCGCGATAGCAACCATTGACGTGCTCAACAGCATGATCGCACGGCGCCGCTTCATTGCTTCACAACCGGAGTCCGGCGTTGCGCGAGACGCAATTCCTCGACCTGCCGCAGGGTCTCGGTCGTACGCTCATGGGCGGCGAGCTGCTGGGCCGTGCGCATGACCGGCCAGGCTTCCTTGAGACGTTCCTTCTCTTGGTGGGAGAGGCCTTCGGAGAGTTTGTCGAAGAGTTTGCCCGATGGCTCACGCGCAGCGTTGGTGAGCAAGGTGCGCTCGCCGAAGCGTTCGGTGACGGCCTTGTTGAACCCGTCGATCTCCAGCTTCGTCTCGCGGTTGCTCAGCGCATATGCAAGGGCGGCGGGAAGATCGTTGCGGTCGATCGCATCGCGCACGCGCTCGAGCACCGCGCGTGCATCAGGCGACAGGGCCGGGATGTCGATCGAGACGCGCTGGCGCAGCGCCTGTTCGTCAGCCGCCATGCGCTGTGTGGCGCTTTCGCGCATGTGGAGATAGCGTTCGAGGTCGCGCTTCAGGGCGGGCACATTGACCTCGGCGACGCGTCGCGCCTCGCGCTCCGTCTTGCTGGCAAGAATGTCGGTCTTGCCCCTGAGCGGACCGATCGACGCCGGCTCGGCCTCAAGCTTCTGAAGCACCTGTCGCGCCGCGTCTCTATCCGCCAGCACGGCGTCGAAATTCATTGCCCGGAAGGCGGTTTCGGGATCGGCGAAGACGTAAGCGAACCGGATCGAAACCTCCTCCCATTGCTTCTTCAAGGCCGGATCAGCGTCGAGCCTCTCGCTGACCGTTTCTGCGACGGGATTCTCGAACCGGGTGATGCCGGCGACCATGGGTTTCAACTCCTTGACTGATTGGGTTGCCGGCGATTGCCGCAAGCCAAGCCGTTCGCCGAGAGCGCGAAGGCGGTTGGTGAGATCGGCCAGCTTGCTTTTCTGCCGCAGTGTCCAGTCGAGCCGGTCGCGCAGCAATGTTCGCGCCACGTGAACGATGTGCAGGCCTCGGTTTTCGGCAAAGCGAAGCGCCTCGCGGTAAAGCGTGCCGCGCTCGTAATCGAGGGTTGCTTCCTTGGCATTCTTCCGGGAGAGAACCTTGCTCAGCCCGCCGTTCATCTCGAACGAGCGGCGCCCGAAATAGACCTGCAGATCCTCCCGATGGCGCGTCATCGCGACATAGGTAAGGTGGCGATCCAGAGAGAGTGAAGCCAGCACCTTCACCCTGTCGACGGTCGCGCCTTGGGCTTTGTGGATCGTGGTGGCGTAGCCGTGATCGAGGTTGCTGTAGATGTGGCTCTCGACCATCACTTGCCGACGCTGATCGCCCTCACCCACGGCGACGGTGATGCGGTTCGCCGCCGCCTCTACCACATGACCGATCATGCCATTCTTGACTGCGAGCGAGCCGTCGTTCTTCAGGAAGACGATCTGGTCGCCGGCGTCGAAACGGCGGGTGCCGTCGGCGGTTTTGAAGGTGTGGCCCTCTCCGACGATCCCGCGTTCGACCAACTTTTCGCGTGCCATGACATTGAGCATGCGCACATCGCGTCGAAGATGGGCGACGATCAGCGTCGTCTTCGTCTGATCATAGTCGTGGTTCCAGTCGGCGATCAGCCTCTCGACGGCTTCAGACTTCAGGCGCGCGCCGAGCACCCTGCCTGCACCCTGGTATGCCACAATCGCCCGTTCGACATTGCCGCGTGCAAGATCGAGCGACGCCTTGCGCATCCAGTCCTGGCGCTGGCGATAGATGGTTTCGAGTTCGGCGTAGCCGATGCGATCGACGATGGCGCGGAAGGCAGCACCCGCCTCGATCGGTTGAAGCTGTTCGGGATCCCCGATAAGCACGATCTTCGCACCTGCCTTGACCACGGCGTCGATGAACCCGCCCATCTGTTTTGAGGCAACCATGCCGGCCTCGTCCATGACGAAGATGGTCTTGTTGTTCAGAACGTCACGGCCGCGGTTCCACCGTAGCTCCCATGAGGCAAGCGTGCGGCTCTGGATCCCCGCTTCCTTTTCCAGACCTTCCGCTGCCTTGCCCGCAAGCGCACCGCCAACGACGCGATATCCGGCCATTTCCCACGCCTCGCGGGCAGCCTTCATCATCGTGGTCTTGCCAGCACCTGCGCGACCGACCACGGCTGCGATACGCGCTGAACCGGCGACATGCTGGACGGCAGTCCGCTGTTCATCCGACAGACGCGAATGACGGGCGAAGGTGGCCTCCAGCACCGTGGCCGAGACGTCATGCGACACCCTTGCCGCAAGCCAGATTGAGCGACGCGCCATCTCCGCCTCGAGCCGGATCAACTCGCGCGTCGTGTAACGGGCCGGCACTCTTTCCCCGGTCGCGAAGTCGATTGTGTCGGGCTGAAGCCGCAGCACCTCCGGGCTCTCGATGATCCGAGCCAGGAGCTGCTGGAACACGGTCGCATCGTCGACATAACGGTTCAAAAGCTTTGCAACATCTCGGGCGTTGAAGACGCTTTTCTCCCGCGTGATCAGATCGAGCACGATCCCAGGGTTTCGAAGAATGCGGCGGGTGTTTTCCGCGCGCCGCGCATCGTTCAGCTCGATCCGTTCCAACTCCGGCCGAACGCCCTGTCTCTCCGCCTTCCGCTGAATCGCCTTGGCGCCGACGCCCAGATGGATGGTCGGCTCCAGATCGATGCCCTGCTTCTCATAGGATCGGCCATCGACGCGCAGCGAGATCCCGTTCAGCGCCAGGTGATGATTGAGACGCTCGAACCAGGCGTCACGAAAAGCGTTGAAATCATCCGTCCCGCCGGCCCAGAGCTCGTAGACGATCTTGCCCGCCTTGTTTCGCAGCGGTTGCCCGTCTTCGCCTGTTACCGCGACCTTCTTCGTGCCGAAACCATCCTCGGTCAGCGGACGCAGGGTCGTCATCAGGTGGATATGCGGATTGCCGGGATTGTCGTGGTAGACCCAGTCCGCCACCATGCCCTTCGACAGGATGTGCCGCTCCACGAAATCCCGCACCAGAGCAATGTTCTGCTCTGCCGTCAGCTCCAGCGGCAAAGCAATGGTCAGGTCCTTGGCAAGCTGGGCATCGGAGCGCTTTTCGAAAGCCTCGACCTTGTTCCAGAAGGTTTCCGAAGCACCGGCAATCGAACGATCGGCTGTCAGCAGCCGCACCCATTTCGGGGCATCCGCCGGGAGAGCAAACTCCTCGTGCAGAAGCCCTTCTTTCCGGGTGTAGTCGATGGTGCGGGCCTCCCGCTCGTACTCCATCCTGGCACAATGCCGGTAGGCAGCCGACAGCACTGCACTGCGGCCGTCACCACGGCTGACAATGCTGACGGAGAAGTGGGCGATGGCCACGGAGGTGAGTCTCCTGGTTCGAACCTCGTTCGTCGGGAACTGGCCAGGCCGTTCAGGCCTCAACGCAAGGCGTCGCGCCAGCGACGTATAATTGCGCCCTTGGACCGCTCCTTCGGAACGGCGGGATCATCCTCCAAAGTGTCGGCCTTGCCGACGTGCAAATCTGCACATTTCCTTGAGCATGCATCCGGAGGAGTCTTGGCGTCGCGAATGCAACGCCAAGACAGCCAGGGAGTGCCACCGGAATGAAGAAACCGTCGTCGAAGATCAGGGAAGAAATCGCGAAGCTCCAGGATCAACTCAAAGCAGCCGAGACACGCGAGGCGGAGCGCATCGGCAGGATCGCGCTCAAAGCCGGTCTCGGCGAAATCGAGATCGACGAGGCCACACTTCAGGCGGCGTTCGAGGACATCGCCGGACGGTTTCGCGGAGGCAAGGGACAGACGACCGGAAAGAAGAATGCCGGCGACGGCAGGACCGGCGGGGAGACATCCGCGGCGGTCGCGCCTGGCGCGGATGCGGGCAGCGCTGGCGAGGCTTGAGCGCATGCGGCGAACGACATCGACCGATGCCCGCAAGAAAGACACGCGCGAAAAAATCGAGCTCGGCGGTCTGATCGTGAAGGCCGGCCTGCGCTACGAAAAAAGGGCGCTGCTGCTGGGGCTGCTGATCGATGCCGCGGGGCGCATCCGCGGCGACGAAGTCGAGCGCTCGCGGTTGACTGCAATCGGCGCCGAGGCGTTCGGTCGCGGTAATGAATGAATAGGCTCCTTCTCACAATCCTGCCAGCGGCATTCATGATCGCAGCCATGTTGGCGATATCAGGAATCGAGACCTGGCTATCGGGTTTCGGAGCATCGCCTCGGGCGAAGCTGTTGCTCGGACGGATCGGCCTCGCCCTGCCCTACGCGGCGGCGGCGGCGATCGGCGTCATTGCCCTGTTCGCGACGGCGGGCGCGGCAAACATCAAGGCAGCCGGTTTGAGCGTACTGGCAGGCGCTTCAATCGTCTGCATCGCGGCGATCGCACGCGAAGGGTGGCGGCTCTTTGCTCTTGCCGATCGGATGCCTCACGGCCAGTCGGTTTTCGCTTATACCGATCCGTCGGCGATGCTCGGGGCATTCGCAGCCGTCCTTACCGGGATCTTCGCGCTACGCGTCGCGATCAGGGGGAACGCCGCCTTTGCCAAAGCAACGCCGCGGCGGATCGCGGGGAAGCGAGCCGTGCACGGCGAGGCCGACTGGATGAAGATGGGAGACGCCGCCAGGCTGTTTCCCGATGCCGGCGGCATCGTGATCGGTGAACGCTACCGCGTCGACAAGGACAGCGTGGCGGCGATGCCGTTTCGCGCCGGTGAGACGCAGAGCTGGGGCGCCGGCGGGAAATCTCCGCTGTTGTGTTTCGACGGCTCGTTCGGTTCGTCGCACGGTATCGTCTTCGCCGGTTCGGGCGGCTTCAAGACGACATCCGTGACGATCCCGACCGCACTCAAATGGGGTGGCGGCCTCGTCGTGCTCGACCCATCGAGCGAAGTTGCACCGATGGTCGTCGATCACCGGCGCAAGGCGGGCCGAAACGTCATCGTGCTCGATCCTGCCACGCCCGCGATCGGCTTCAACGCGCTAGACTGGATCGGCCGCCACGGCAACACGAAGGAAGAGGACATCGTCGCGGTGGCGACGTGGATAATGACCGACAATGCGCGTGCCGCATCGGCCCGCGACGACTTCTTCCGCGCATCCGCCATGCAGCTCCTGACGGCGCTGATCGCCGACGTTTGTCTCTCCGGGCATACGGACGAGAAAGACCAGACGCTGCGCCGCGTCCGGGCCAATCTCTCGGAGCCGGAGCCGAAGCTGCGCGAACGCCTGACGCGGATCTACGAGCAGTCCGAGTCCGAATTCGTGAAGGAGAACGTTGCCGTCTTCGTCAACATGACGCCGGAGACGTTTTCCGGCGTCTACGCCAATGCCGTCAAGGAAACACACTGGCTCTCCTATCCGAACTATGCGGCGCTCGTGTCGGGCGACAGTTTCTCGACCGACGATCTCGCTGGAGGCGAAGCGGACCTGTTCATCGCGCTCGATCTGAAGGTGCTGGAAGCCCATCCGGGACTGGCACGCGTCGTCATCGGCTCGCTGCTGAACGCCATCTACAACCGGAATGGCGCGGTCAAGGGGCGCACGCTCTTCCTGCTCGACGAGGTCGCCCGCCTCGGCTATCTGCGCATCCTTGAAACGGCCCGCGACGCTGGCCGGAAATACGGCATCACGCTCACCATGATCTTCCAGTCGATCGGCCAGATGCGCGAGGCCTATGGCGGCCGTGACGCGACCAGCAAATGGTTCGAGTCCGCATCGTGGATCTCGTTCGCTGCGATCAATGATCCGGACACGGCCGACTACATCTCGAAGCGCTGCGGCGACACCACGGTCGAGGTCGACCAGACAAACCGCTCCACCGGCATGAAGGGTTCGTCGCGCTCGCGCTCAAAACAGCTCAGCCGCCGGCCGCTGATCATGCCGCACGAAGTCCTGCGCATGCGCAGCGACGAGCAGATCGTGTTCACGGCAGGCAATCCACCGCTCAGATGCGGTCGCGCGATCTGGTTCCGGCGCGAGGACATGAAAGCCTGTGTCGGGCAGAACAGGTTTCATCGTGAAGGGCAAAAAGGGAATGACAGCAGCGCCTGAACCCGCGCAACCAGGTGCCGGCGGCGAGCCGGTCCGCGAGAGGATCGAAACCCGCATGGGACGAAACCGCTTGGCGGGTTCGGTGCGCTTCAGCGCATAGAGCCGTGCGGCAAAGCCGCCTCGCCCACGCCCCTCTACCTCCGGAGGGGAAAACCATCAGCGAGATGAATCAATCACGCAGGATCGATTCATGGAAGTCGTTGGACGCTGCTTCAAAACGAAGCGAGAATCCAATCATGGAAAACGAGGGGACAGGCCAGATTCATCTTCACCGTATCGACGCGGCCCGGAACATGCGTCGCTTCTATACGCTTGCGATCCAGCCGACGCTGTTCGGCGGCGCCTCCGTCATCCGCAACTGGGGCCGGATCGGATCTAGCGGCCAGACGATGATGGAAACCTTCGACGGCCAAGAGGATGCAGACAGGGCGCTATCGCGCCTGGAGCGCACGAAACGAAAGCGGGGCTATCGCGACGCCCACCGCGCCAAATAACAGACCTTGAACAGCCCGAGCCTGCTTGTTTCCTGTGGTTTTCTCGCATCTGCCAACACTTCCAGCATTCGCGCCTCTATCGGCGCCGCGTCTTCATCGTCATAGCTGAAGGACAACCACCAGCAGAGGAGACTGTCCTTCATGACTACCACCAACGAAATCGCCGACAAGATCGCATTTGAGCAGAACCTGACCAAGACACAGGCCAAGGCCATCGTCGAAAGCGTGTTCAGCCAGATCGCAGAGGCGGCAAAGAGCGGCGCGGAAACTTCCATCCCATCCTTCGGCAAGTTCAAGATCAAGGACACGCCGGAACGCGAGGGCCGCAATCCCGCAACCGGTGCGACGATCAAGATCGCCGCTTCGAAGAAGCTGACGTTCACGCCCGGCAAGGCGGTCAAGGACGCACTGAACGGCTGAGGCGAGTGGGCTGCTGAGATCGGCAGCCCTATGGAAGTCTCCTAGAAAGGAGGCTCCCCGCTGATACGGCCGTCCTGTTCGGCCTCAACGGCCGCAAGCTCGGCCTGCGCCAGTTCCAGCTCCACCGCAATCTGGCAGCGCTCGCTCGCGTCCAGAACGGCCCTGAGCTCAGCTTTCAGTTCCTCGATTTGCATTTCGAGAGAAATCGTCATCGTCGTCTCCTTGACGCTTGTGAAAGACGACGCCGCGCGTCATCGCGGAGCGGAGGAGTCCAGGATCGCGGAACGCGACCGCCGGAGGCGGCGAGCGGGGGAGCCGAAATGCGCCAGCATTTTGGGGGTACCGCTCGTGCTGGACGCCTTCGGTCCGCCATGGCATTCTCGGACGAACTGAGCAGACCCCCCAGCTCTCCGGATGGCACCCGAAAGGCCGGAAGCGGGCTCGATGCCCGCGACCGGCTTCCTCAGGCGACATAAGAAGAAGAGCCCCGCCCGGTGGCGGAGCTCCTGGGCGTGGCGATCAAGCCTCCCGCTTCGGGCGGTTCCAGATGAGGGCGTATTCGCCTTCCTTCTCGCTCGGCCACAGGGCCGCGGTGATCGGGGCGTTGAAGCTCGGGTCGTCCAGCTTGACCGAGATATATTCCTCGCCGTCGTTGGAGACCGCCTTCCAGCCTGCGCCGACCTCGACACCGTTGCCGGCGGTGATACGGAAGTCCGGGGCGTCGCGCGAGACGCGCTCGATGGGGTTGAGGCGGACCCGCATGCTGACCGTGAGCGTGCGCACGTTGCCGATGATCGAGTTGTTGCCGTTGGTGGTGAATTCGCCGATGACTGCCATTGTCGTGATCCGTGCGCCAAGAGTGACGGCTGGAAACCGTCACGCGCACTTTTTGCCCCTGCAGGGTGGGAGACCCTGCCGCCAACGCGCCGCAAGCGCGGGGGCTGAAGCAGACGGGTGAGGTAAGCCGGGTGCCTTCGGCAAGCCATAAATAAGCAGAACCCGTCAAAGTCGGACGGCCAGGGACTTCCGCCCGTGGCCGGTCCGGCAAGCATGCCTGTTATGGGAAGAATAATCGAACCGATGTTTGAAGCCTCGTTGCAACATGGAACCTGCCAAGCCGGAAGTGGGCAGGTCGGTCGAAAGACCGGAGAAGCGCCGATCTCCGCTGGATTACCGGGGATCAGGGGCGTGCGCGGTCGCGCGCGTCAGCCAGCGGCCCAGCTTGCGGTGGCCGATGGCCGGAGTTCTCACGGGGTAGAGTCGGTCCCTAAGGCAGGCGAAGGGACAACAGGTGAACTTGGGAACCTTGCCGTGTTCTCTCCCGCCGGACGGCGCGAGATGATCGAGGCGACCGATGATCGGCGCGGCTGGGGGCGGAGTCTTCGTAGTAGTCCGAGGGCGGGAAAGCCGTCCACATGGCGAAGGGAGACAGTGAGTGAAGCAAGCCGGCAGGAGGTGGGCCGATGAAGCCCGATGCGGTGAATACCGTGTTCGTCCTCGACATGCAGCGCAAACTTCACAGGTGGAGTGTCGCGGACGCCGACAAGGTGTTCGCGGATCTGTTCAACATCGTATGCGACCGCAGGACGCTCTCGGAAAGCTGGCGACGCTTGTCCCGTAACAAGGGCAGTCGAACACCGGGAACCGATGGCGTCACGCGGAAAACGGTTGAAGAGCGGCCGGGCGGCGCTGTGCAATTCGTCGAGGATATCCGAAATGAGCTGCGCGGCGGCACATATCGGCCCGAGCCTGTCCGGCAAAGGCTGATCCCAAAACCGGGCAAACCCGGCAAGGTGCGTCCACTCGGCATTCCAACGCTCAAGGACCGACTGGTACAAATGGCTTTGAAGCTCGTGCTGGAACCGATCTTCGAGGCGGACTTTTATCCGACCTCATACGGCTTCCGGCCCGGCAGGAGCACCCATGATGCGCTGGCGAACATCCAGCGTCATTTGCACCCCACACCCAGCGGCACCTCCGAGTACCGCTTCGTGATCGAAGGGGACATCAGGGGCTGCTTCGACGCCGTCGATCATCATGTGCTGATGGAGCGAGTACGCTGCCGTGTCGGAGATCGAAAGGTTCTCTGGCTCGTACTCGCCTTCCTGAAGGCCGGTGTCATGGTCGAGGGCTCCGTCCGCCACCCTGTCACGGGCACCCCGCAGGGTGGCATCATCTCGCCGTTGCTGGCCAACATCTATCTGGCTGCCATTGACGAGAGGTATGGACGGTGGTCGATGCGTCCTCGCGAGCGACCGCAGAATGCAGCCGATCGGCGGCTTTACGACCGCCGGAGAAACAGGCCGACATTCTTCGCCGTTCGATATGCCGACGACTTCGTCGTGCTGACGGACGGAACACGTGAGGAAGCGGAGACCGAAAAGCTGGCGCTAGCGCAGTTCCTACAGCAGGAATTGCGCATGGAACTGTCGATGGAAAAGACCAGGATCACCCAGGTTGGGGAAGGCTTCGACTTCCTCGGCTATCGGGTAGTGCAGACCAAGGCTCGCCGCACCGGCCGTATGGTCGGCAATCTCTTCATACCGAAGAGCAAGCTGAAGGATCTGCGCCACAAGATCAAGGTCAGGGTGAAGGAGACACCGACAGGTCAATCCCTTGCCGATCTCATCGAGAGCCTCAACCCGGTCATCACCGGCTGGCGAAATTACTACCGCTACGCCACATGGGCCACGCGGGACTTCTCCGGTCTGGATTGGTGGCTATGGGAGCGCATCGGGCGATGGCTGCGCAAGAAGTATCGAAAGGCGACATGGCGTGAGCTATGTCGCCGCTTCCGTGCAACAGCACCCGACAGCCGCTGGCGATGGGTCGACGGACCGAAATCGCTGCGGTTCTTCCGGGAGGGCGGGTCAACCCGCTTCCCGTTCCGGGGCATACGAATACCAAACGGATGGAACGACCCTGACGAGAAGTTCCGAAAAGGAGCTGATCGCTTCTGGGCATCGTTCGACACCCTCATGTCCGTGTGAGGGCCACCCGTGGCGATAGCCACGCATGGAGAGCCGGTGGCTTGGAAAACTTGCACGTCCGGTTCGGCGAGAGGGGCGCAGAAACCACCTGCCGCGAGGCAGGCAGGCGCTGTGCTCCTACTCTACTTTCCGGTTTGCTCGAGCCGCGCCCACCGCGGCCTCGATGGCGGTGTAAGGACCGATGGCGATCGACGCCGCACCCCGGGGGGCCGGAACGTGAGTGGAGGACGGCCGGGAGCGGCTTTCTTGGTTACCGCGAGGAATGCGAACGCAGTTCGCAGGGGAAGAAAGTTGCGGACGGCCGTTGCGGGATGGCGATCGAGACGAAGTCGTCCTTCGGTCACACCAGATCCATCGAGGTCTGCGTGGGTGTGGCCCGCTTCAATCGAGCAAGGAACACCGATCATGGCCCGGAGTTCATCGGCGATCCCCGACGGCGACCGCGGTGATGGCACCGCTCTCTCACGATGGCTCCCGTCCGCACGGCTCGCCGTGTCCGTCGATCCCTCACCGACGCCCCATCCGCATCATGTCCATAACGAATGCGCTGGTCGGCGCCGATCTTATGGCGGCTCTTCCATCGCGCGCGTATCCTCGGACAAGCGGGCAACCCGGGTTTCACGGCACCTCCCTGGAGGGCGGTCGAGAGGAAGGAATGGGAGCGCTTCGAAACCAACAGGCTCGCGGCATGCCTATATCGACCACACCAGATCCGCCGTCGCGCGGCGGGGCTCGTTCCGCGTGCCTGCCGACTTCGCCCGCCCGATCAGAAGGGCCTACACGTGACGATCGCCGACACTGCACCGCGCCGTTAGACGTCGCTCGGCGAAATGAGCTTCGGCCCTCTCGTCGGGAGTGTCGGCCCGGGAATCTTCCAAGGCCTCCTGCACCTTCGCCCGAAACCAGCCATCATGGCCGGCCGCGTCAGGGTACGGTGTCGACGTCTGTCTGTCTGAACTCATCTGCCGTCGCCAGAATGGGTACGTTATAATATTTGGCGCATGCATAATGCAGGCAGTCACCGAGATTGAGGCCCCGGCGGCCCGCGCGATAGCGATGCGCGGCGGAAAGAGCGATCCGGGTAGTCGCGTCCGCAGGCGGGAGATCGCGGATTTCGATTCCGCGCTCATCGAGGAACTCGATGACGATCGGTTCTACCTCCGCCACGGCGAGGCCGAACTTGTCGGAGCGGGCAAGGCCGAGCACCGCTTCAAGCACGGCAACCGGGGATGTGAAGGCGACCTTCGCGGACGCGATCGCATTGGAGACACGCTCCGCTTCCGGCTCGTCGGAGAGGAGCGCTATGATGGCGCAGGCATCGACGAACATCAGCTTTCCCACAGTTCGTCGTAGGCTTCGTGCGGAAGCGGCTGTCTCTGAGCCTCATCGAGTTTGACGCCATGTTGTTCGCGGAGCCGGGCAGCGGTTTGCAGCGGCGTCTCCTCGTGACGGCGGCGTTCGATCGCCTCTTTCATGGCAATCACGATCGCATCAGTAATGCTGACGCCAGCCATATGCGCGAACTTGCGCGTGAGCGCGTCCGCTTCAGGATTGTTGACGTTGATCGGCATGGGTCACTCCATGTAGATAAATTCAAGAAATAATGTAGATCGGCTCGCCCATATCTGCAAGGTTTCTCCAACAGATGAATCGAAGCTCGCACGGCCGGATGAGGAAGGCCGGTCGCCCTCCCCATCGATGTTCGGAGCGTCACCATCAGGCAGCCTTCCGCTCCGCATTCGGCTGGAGGTCATGAAGATAGGCGACAGCGCGTTGCGCATGTGCGGCCGCCTGGAAGATTGCCCGGCGGTCACCGTCGAGCAGCTTCAACCACGAGGCCACATAGCTCGCGTGATCGGGCCGCGGCTCCAGCTCGGGCACGATTCCGAGATCGGCGCAGAGGAAACATGCCCCTATGTCGGCACAAAGCTCTTCGCGCGCGCGATCCGTGCGATCCTTGTGATAGCGGCTCAAATCCCGATTCAGCCGGTGGCTTGCGCCGACCCAGTGGGTGACCTCATGTCCGAGGACGGCGTAATAACTGTCGGCATCCCGGAACGTCTCGAAACCCGGCATCTGAATGCTATCGCTGGATGGCTGATAGAAGGCCTGTGACCCACCATGCCGGATCACCGCGCCCGTGTTGGCGAAAAAGCGGTCCGCGTACTCGATGCGCCCGAGCGGCTCTGCGCCCGGTTCCGGGCGGTGATAGTAGTGATCCGGAAGCCCCTCGATTTGATCACAATTGAACACCGTGTACGCCTTGAGGAACGGTATGTCGCGCTCGACTTCACCGCCGCCGGCATCCTTCTCGGTCTTCGTGAAGCGGCTGGCGTAGACGACGGTCGCGCCGCTCTCGCCCTTGCGAACATGGGCGCCGAGTTCGTTCGCCTGGCGCAGCGTCATCCAAGTCGCCGACATGAACCCGCTGGCGATACTCTCGGACCAGAGCAGGAGGACATTCAGCCCCGTATATGGCTGGCCGTTATGGCGCAGCGGCCGGGTGATCCGGCCGGACATGTTGCCGGCACTCCAGGGCTGCACCCACGGGCGCACGCCCTTCTCCAGATCGGCGACAATGCGCTCCGTGATCCGCGCATAGATGTCAATCCTCGCGCTTGCTGATTTCCTGCTCATCCTTCTGACCTCCGTGTGAGGCCGCGCCCATCGCGGCCCCGTCGCGGAGGGTCGATGGCAGGAGCGGTCGGGCGGCATGCGCACCGGAACGGCCGGAACGAAGAGAAGGACGGCGTAGCCGTTGCGCCTGCCGCCGGCTCCTGCAGGACCGACAGAAGGGACGGGCCGCGATGGCGCCTGTCTCTCGCCCCGATTTCTTTCTCTCTCTCACCTCTCCTGATGCGACTTCGCCGCGACGTCGAAACGCGAAAAGCCGCCCCCCGTGAGGAGACGGCTTCTTCCTGGATACGATGAAGGCGGAGCCGAAGCTCCGCCAGGTCGGCCTCAATCGAAGGCCGACATCTGCGCCGCGGCCGCCTTGCGGTCGAGGGACTGGCCCGGATTGTCGACAGGCCGGTCGAAGGGCTTCCATGCTTCGCCAACGATCTGCTCGTAGGCGGCGACGGCACTTTCGGCGGCCATCCGCAGCGCGTGCGCCTGAACGCCCATGTCGGCCGCGAACTCGCGCTTGCGCTGGGCGGCGCTGTCATAGCCGACGGGACCGTCGAGATCCTCGTCGCGCGCATCGGCGACACCCTTAGCGGTGGCGTCACGCGCCTCGCTGACGGCGCGGGAGTAGAACTGGCCCGCGCCATGAGCGGATCCGACATACGCTCCAACGATGCGCTGCAGATGGATCTGCATCGCCCGTTCGCTTAAGCCCTCGGAGAGTCCTGTGGCGGTTTCGATGATCAGGCGCTCGTGCATGTCGCGGATGCCGTCGCTGTCGAGAATGGCGGTCCCGAAGCTCTCGGCGATCCGGAGCGCCTGCGCTTCATCGGGGCATGTGAGGCGGACCATTTCGATGGTGGCGCCCTTGCGGAGCTGGACGACTCGGGCGGATTGGCGGGACTGGGTTGCGGACTTTGTCATGGTGGTTTCCTTCTCGGTTTCCCCGAAGCGGTTCGGCCCCCTTGGCCGATCTGCCCTTCGGTGCGGTCAAGAGGAGCCGGCGCAAGCCGGGCGTTTCAGGGTCCGGGCAGGCCAGATCGAGCGGAGCCGGTGCGCGAGCAAGCGGGTCTTTGAGACCTGCGAGGCCCGCGTTCCTGCTCTGCGACAAGCGGCATGACCGGCCGCCCCGCGGCGCGACAGCGGCCTTGAAACGACCGGCAGCCGGTTCAGACCGCAACGAAACCGAAGGGCGGAACGGCCAAGGGATCGACATCGGATGCCAGAGCCGAAGAGGAAACAAGGCAAGGCGCGCCAAAACCAATTCCCATCTGCCGGAAGAGCTTCGCTCACCAGGACCGGAATGCTTTGACGGCCCTCCTGATGTCCGCTGGTCTGCGAGGCGCCCTCGATGGGAAAGCGGCGGTTTGCTCTCGGCGGCTTTCCGCGATAGATGCGCTCCTGACATGCGGGACCCTTGCAAGGTCTCCCAGGGAAGGGGCACGACAGATGAGCGACCAGAGCAACGACGATTACGTCTATGACGAAGCAACCGGGGAATGGCAGCCGGCCTCCGAACTTGCCGCGGAGAAGGCGAAGACAGCCGAAGTCCGGGATGCCTCCGGCAATATTCTAGCCGACGGCGACTCCGTAGTGCTGATCAAGGATCTGAAGGTCAAAGGCGCCGGCCAGACACTGAAGCAGGGCACCGTCATCAGGTCGATCCGGCTCACCGATAATCCGGAAGAGATCGATTGCCGCCACGACGCGATCAAGGGGCTGGTCCTGCGCACGGAATTCGTGCGCAAGCGCTGACGGGATGCGCTACCGTTTGGGCAAGCGGTAACGATCAAGCCAGGTGGGGCCGTGCGTGTTGCGAAGTCGGCGTAATATCCCGACATCGTCATGGGGCGCTTCGCCCATCCAGGCGTTGTTCAGGATGCGCTTCCACGAACGCCCGTGTCTGGCGGCATAATGCTGAAGGGCATTCACCTCTTCCTCGGTCAGAGGTGGAAGGGGCTCGGCGTCGAAGCGCCTCATGGCGCGCTCCTCTCACGACGGTGATGACGGCATCCTCGTTCCGGACCCCGAGCGGAAGCATTAAATTCCGGTCGCGCCTGGAAAGCGGCGATGGCCGCCTCCTGGCGCGCGAGCTTGCGAGCAAGAGCATCGATCTCCGGCTGCCGTTCCGCGGTGATCGCCGCCAGACTGGAGCGATAGCGGGCGAGGAAGGCTTCCGGCGCGGGCGGTTTACCCCGCCGGTATCCGCTTCGGCGCCGCCCGAGCGACGGGATGAGAGCCGTCATCTTGGCGGTAATCTGCCGGTCGATCATGTCGAGCTGGCGTTGAGTCTGGCGGCGGGCCTCTTCCATCCGGAAAAGCAACTCCTGACGTTCCGGGGACCGGGTCATGACGTCTCCCTCCCCTGCCAGACGACAAAGCTCGATGGCCCGTCATAGGACCGATGACGATCGACATCGATGACGAAACCGAAGCGGCCCGGCTCGTATTCACTAGATGGCACGAGAAACCGTCGTTCCCCGGCATTGTGCTCCCGCTTCCCGCCACGCGTGGCGATCACTTCGATCATGCCGGGATGATGATCGGAGCGAAGGGCGGAGATGACGATCCAGTCACCGGCATGGGCCGCCTCGAAAGCGCGACGGTCCTTCACATGGGACTCCCCCGGCGCAAGGGTCGTGACGAAGATCGTTTCCCAGGCGTCGGGCCACCATTCCTTGATGGACCGTTCCGCGCACCGGCGTTCGAACGCGGTGAACAGATGGGGGAAGGTGATCGCGACGATCGCCCAGGCGGAGTCCTCCTCATAGAAGCCGTCTTTCGACCGCAGCAGCGGGTGAACCTTTCGGTTGCGCTCGGCCGAGAGCTTGAAGCCGCCGTGCCCGGCGGTGGAATGGCACTCGATACCCTGCGCATAGACGGTCGTGCGCTGCGGCATTCCCCAGGGCGTATGGACACGGGTGAAGATCTCGCAGCGGCCAAGTGCCTGCCGTTCGCGCTGATGTTCGGCGTTCTCGATCACGCGTGCACGAAACGCCGCCTCGTCGGCGAGTTCGCCGGAATGGCCGTAGAAGTCGGATCGCCGCCACTCGGCAAGCGGCCGGGCGATCTTACCACCGAGGCCAAGATAGTGCCGCCCATTACGGCCGGGCACCATCGCGAACGCCGTATCGGCGACACGGGCGACCGGAAAGCCATCGGCGGATCGCCCAAAA
Source organism: Aquamicrobium sp. YD-1-mutant5 (assembly GCF_059509755.1). Lineage (NCBI taxonomy): Bacteria > Pseudomonadati > Pseudomonadota > Alphaproteobacteria > Hyphomicrobiales > Phyllobacteriaceae > Aquamicrobium > Aquamicrobium sp. YD-1-mutant5. The sequence continues at coordinate 86,932 of NZ_JCAKKP010000016.1, read as the reverse complement.
GAGACCTCCGGATATCCGGAGGTGTCATTGGCTTCGGTCATGACAGGGCTGGTGTTCATGCTGCCGCCCTCCCTTCCACGACGTCGGCAGCGACCTCGTCCGCAGTGACGACCTCCAGCACGGCATGAGGATAGCCGTGTCGGGACAGCCATTCCTCTGCGGCTCGGCGGTTCGCTGCGAGATGGACGAGCTCGGCATTGTCGCCGGCGCGATCGAACACGCGGCAACTGCCGATGGCAGGGCGTTCTGCAATCGTGAACGTCAGACGGGTCTCCAGCGAGAAAGTCCAATGAACGCGGATTGTGATGACGCAAGCAGCACCTTGGTCGTCTTCATGAAGCGTGAAGCTCGCGGGCAGGATGCTGCTGCCTGAGCCAAGTTCTCCCTGTTTGCGGATCAGGCGGCCGCTGCTGTTATTGCTCTGCCATGCAGACAGCTTCCTGCGATGGCGTTCGGGTGGCCGCGGCGCGCCGTCCGACCAGGCGATGATCGAGCCGATGGGTGCCATGAATGCGATATGCGCGGACATGCAAGTTCTCCCTAAGTTTCGAGGGTTGCGCAAACGAAACCGCCGCCGATGGAGATCACCGGCGGCGGAACATCATTCGGAAGGAAGTGAGGCGTGCGGCTATTCCGCCGCGATGCAATAGGCCTCCTGCTCATCGTCGAGATCGGTTGCATCAGGAGCATCGTCTGACGTGTCGAGCAGATCGGCTTGACCCTCGAACGGATCGAGAGCTTCACCTTCATCTACGACGCTCCCATCAATCGGAGCGCCTTCGCCTGGATCCGTCTCCGCATCGACCGCGGCGCCCTCAACGGGCTCGCCGTCGAGGCCATCCTCTGCGGCGTCAACCTGGGCTTCATCATCGTCAAGAGTATCGGCTTGGCTGATCAGATCGGCGACATCATTCGAATCGGGCGCGAAGAGCGCCGACGAATGGACGAAATGGCCTTCCTTGAAGTGTTCGACCAAAGCCGCACGGGTTTCGCGCACCTTTGGACGCGGCAGGACATTGACCTCCTTCGCTGCCGATTCCAGCGCCTGCCGCGACAGGCACAACAGGAAGTCTTCCGAGCCCATGTTCGTGAGATACCCGTCGGCGCCGATGGCATCGCCGGCGATGCGGGAAACGACACCGCTGTTCGAGATGCCGCGGCGGCAGGACAGGACGTCGATCAGCATGGAGCGGGCGGCGACGCGCACCGTCTCCATATCGAAGGAAAGCTTGCCGTCCCCGGAGAAGAGGCGGGCGGCATGGCGCCGGAAACGCTTCGGTCCGAACACGGTGTCGTTGGAGCCAGAGTCGACGCGGACATTCTGGCCGGCAAGTGAGAGAACGAGCAAGGCCATGAGCATGTCGTCCTCGATCGGCGCGCGGCCGAGCGCCTCATGCAGGGCGTCGGTGCGGAAATCGCCGATCATGTCATGGCCCTTCTGGGTGACGTCAGGGCGCGGCTTCGGCGTATCGATGATCCTGCCGTCATGGAGAACATCGCCCTGCCCGCCTGTCGCGGAGACGCCGCCCTTGCCTTTCGTTTTGCTGTCCTCCGGCATGCGGAAGGCAACCGACTGCACCTTGCCGTCGCGATCGAGATACATGGCCACATGGTCGGACTTCGACGGCTTGCCGTAGACGCGTTCCGCCTTCTTCGGCAGTTCCGGTTGACCCCAGCTGTTGACCTCGACGATCGCGCCCTTCTTCGGAAGGTTATTGGTCATCCATTCCTGCTGGGCGCCGAGGAAAGCCTCGACATTGGTGGTATAGCGCGTGTCTTCGTCGGCCGGCGAAAACAGGTCCTCGACCCACTCGATGCCGTAGGCCGCGGCGAGATCGTCACCGAAGCTTGCATCCTTCGCATACATGCGGGTTTTCGAGAGCGCACGGGAGATATTGTACCAGTCCGCCCGCTCGTTCTTCTTCGGCTTGTGCGCCTTCCACACCTCTTTCTGTTCGTCGAGCGCCGCGGCGGCGACGGTGCGGAGCTGCTGCTCGTTGGGCATGTCGCCGAGCGCCATGTGGTCGAGCATGGCCGGCAGCACGTTGGCGAGTAGCCTGAGTTTCCTGATCTGGCGAACCGGCAGGGCGAGCGCAACGCCGATCCCCTCCTCCGTCCAGCCCAGCGCAACGAGCCGTTCTATGCCGCGCCACTGGTCCACCCCGTTGAGAGGTTCTCTCGCGATGTTCTCGACCATCGAGCGCATGGCACCGTTATCGTTGGCCGCCTCGCGGACGATCACCTCGATTTCCTCGAGGCCGGCGGCGATCGCCTGTCGGACGCGGCGATGACCGGCCTGGATGATATAGCCGTTCCCACCATCCGTCTGCGGCGACACGATCGGCGGCTGGATGATGCCGACCGCCTTCACCGTCGCCAGAAGCAGTGCGTCAGCCTGCGGCGACGATTTGGAACGGCGCGCGTCGTCGGGATTGTCCTTCAGCGCGCGGGGATCGAGTTTGAGGATCTGCATGGGATTTGCTCCTTCCGGGGTTTCGGAACCGGCACATCGCCGGCTCTTGTCCGCCTTCAGTTCTTTCCGAAGACATTTCCCGGACCGCAGGGCGGGCAGACCGGCGCAACTGCGCCCGAGCGGCCCTGCCGGTCAGGGCGAGCGGGGCGAAGCCTTGCGAGAACGACCGGCAGGGTTGCGGAGGGGGCGGTTGAGCGCCAGCGGCGACGGGTCGACCGCTCTGCGAAAGGGTTTTCTCCTTGCTTTCCTCCTCTTACTTTTTCAGACGGGTGAGGGAAACGCGAGGCAGCACACACAATCGAAGGCGCCTGCAGGTTCTGCCTGGCCCATGGTGTAGGGATTTATCCCCTCTCGGATTCGTCGTTGATATCCGTCTCCATGCCGGGCATGGTGGCCGATAAAGAGCGGACATCCTTAGCTGTGACCGTGCTGTCCTTGCGCTCCACCACATACTGAAGGCGCAAAGCCGGGCTGAATTACCGGGCAGGCGGGATCGGCTATATTGCTCAGGTGCAGGAAGACGTCGGAACCACTTGACCTTGCCTGTCTGCGTATGCGTATCACTGCTAGTGGGGTTTTATCAGCGATTGTTTCGCAGCCCATGTTTCATATTCCCGGAGGAGGTCCTCGACTACCGACCACTGCGGATATTTGCTCCGCAAGAGTTCATCGTGCTGGTCCAAGCACGGTGACTCTCGCATAGCACTTTGCCGGAAAGGCTCGAGGGCGCTGTGGCGCATCAAGGCCAGGCATTCAGGCGACGACAGATCGCGTGGCAGGTGTTCCAGCAAGCCGCTGACGATGATCACCCAATTGTTGACGACAAACGGACGACCAGCTTCCTCCACCTGAGCTGTGATCTCCTCCAACATCGACAGCAGCGCGACAAACCGCACGGGCCAGGTTTCGGCAAGGAATTGCGGCGCCATCATCTCGATCGTCCCGCGAATTTCCTCGGGTAGTGCGTCGCAGAAGCCGAGTTTCGAATATTCTATCCGCGCCATTGACTGATCTTGGCATCCTTGACAGCAGATTTCCGCTCTCCGTTGAGGCGCTCCTGCGTTGCCCATCCTTATCCTTCGAGAGCGAGACAGGGCAAGGTCAGAAGCGACGTCAGAAACGGGGCTAAGCAGCAATTTCCTCGGCCTCGGCATCACCGCGCGCAGACTTCGCCAGCGCCTCCTCGACCTCACGCAACTTCTGGCGCTTCTCAGCCAGTTCGTCGGCAAAGGCGAAGGTGCCACCCTGACGCGACTGGTAGGAGGAAAGCCGCCGCTGGTACTCATCCAACCTCAGGCGATAACGTTCCCGCTCCTCTTCGAACCCGCCGAGTGCATGCTCGAGGCGGGAGATGGCCCCAAGCGGCGTGACGGTCACCGGCAGATCGATCTCATAATCCGCGCCGGTGCGCTGAAGCAGGGTCTGGTAGTGGTAGTTGTCACCCCGGCCGAAGCGCTCGCCTTCATAGGTGAGATCAAAGCCGCCGATCGACGCGATGTGAACCTCGCCCTCTTGGCCGAGCTGGACGAGGGTGAGGATCTCCTTCATCAACGCCCGACCGGCATCCTTCCGCTCCGTGTATGGCTTGCCCATCACGGTCATGGTGAAGGCATCGCCGGAGGTCGGAACCAGCCGTTCGATGTCCTGGCCGATTTCGCCGATACGGCGGTTTGCCGTCTCGATTTCACGCTCGGCATCGCGAAGCTGCCGGCGCACGGCGAACAGGTCGTCGTCATGGGCGGCGCGCAGGCGCTCAAGCCGGGCAATATCGGCTTCCAGGCCCGCTTTCTGCATCAGGCGCTCATCACCACTGGCAATCGCCTTGGCCATGGCGAACTGGTTGGCCTGACCTTCGTTCAGATCCTCCAGCCGGCGGATGGAAGTATCGCCGGACAGTGCCGCGGCGATAAACCGAGCCTTGCGCTCGTTCTGCTGCCACATCGTTGCGTCGACGCTTCCCTGCGTGGCATAGGCGAAGATATCGACTTCGTCATGCTGATTGCCCTGGCGCACGATACGGCCCTCCCGCTGTTCGATCTGCGACGGCAGCCACGGCACATCGAGATGATGCAGGGCCTTCAGGCGAAGCTGGGCGTTGACGCCGGTGCCCATCGTTTCGGAACTGCCGATCAGGAAGCGAACCTTGCCGGCGCGGACGTCGCCGAACAGGCGCTGCTTCGCTTCGGTCTTCTTGTAATCCTGCATGAAGGCGATTTCCGATGTCGGCACGCCCATGCGGATGAGCTCGTCGCGGATCCAGCGGTAGGCTGAGAAGCCGCGGGTCTTCTCGACATTGGTCGTCCCGAGATCGGAGAAGATCATCTGCGCCGCACCGGGCAGCTCGTAGACTTTGCCGTCCGGGCGGCGATAGCTGTTCTCCGAAGTTTCCCTCCAGATACGGAAAGCGTTACGGACCAGCAGATTGAGCTTGTTCTCCGGCTCGTCATCTATTGCCGGCATGACCAGGCGGAGATCGATCGCGGCATGGCGGCCATCGGTGATAACGGACAGCAGGATGTCGTCACCGGGCTGCGCCGGCCCCTCGCGCATCTCGATCGCCTTGATGCGGGTTTCGAGGATCTGCTGGTAGGCTTTGAAGGCAGGCGTTGGCGCAGCGGTCAGGATTTGCCGCTTGCCCGTCGCGATCTCCGGCACCCTGACGTGCGCTTTAAGATCCTCCGGCATCACAACGTCGGCGAAGGCCCGAAACATAGCAATCAGTTCGGGGACGTTGACGAAACTGGCGAAGCGGCTGACCGGCTTGTATTTGCCGGATGGCTGAAGCTCCAGTTCGGTGCGTTCATCCCCGAAGTTCGAGGCCCAGGCGTCGAATTCGTGCAGGCCGCGCTCGCGCAACGCCTCGTAGCCGAGCAGGCGCTGGATCGAGAACATTTCTCCGAGCGTGTTGGTGATCGGGGTGCCGGAGGCAAGCACGAGCGCCCGGCCCGGATTCTTCGTCTCGATGTAACGGGATTTCACATAAAGGTCCCAAGCTTTCTGCGACCCGTTCGGATCGACCCCCTTGAGCGTCGACATATTGGTGGCGAAGGAGAGTTTTCTGAATTCCTGCGCTTCGTCGACAACGATCTGGTCGATGCCGATTTCGGAGATGGTCAGCAGATCGTCCTTACGGGTGGAAAGCGCCTCCAGCCGCTCCTGCAAGCCCTCCTTCAGCCGCTCGAGCCGCTTGCGGGAGACCCGGTCCTCGTCATCAACTTTGGTCAGCAGGTCCTCGTAGAGCTGCAGCTCGTCGTGGATCATCTGTTGTTCGAAGGCGGATGGCACGCCGATGAACCTGAACGCGGAGTGCGTGATGATGATCGCATCCCAGACCGCCGTCGCGGCTCGCGACAGGAAACGCTGACGCTTGTCTTTGGTGAAGTTGGTCTCATCAGCGACGAGAATGTTCGCTGAGGGATAGAGCGCCAGAAACTCGCGCGCCGCCTGTGCGAGGCAGTGGCCGGGAACGACCAGCATCGCCTTGGCGATCAGGCCCAACCTCCGCTGCTCCATGATGGCGGCTGCCATCGTCATCGTCTTGCCGGCGCCAACAGCATGGGCAAGATAGGTGGAGCCGGAGGAGATGATCCTCCATATGCCGCGTTTCTGGTGCCCATAAAGAACGAAGGCGCCAGAGGCGCCGGGTAAATTCAGATGGGAGCCGTCGAATTTGCGCGGCGCTATGTTGTTGAAGCGGTCGTTATAGACCCGCGCCAGCCGGTCGGTGCGATCAGGGTCGGTCCAAACCCAGGTCTGGAAGGCATCCTTCATCCGCTGGAGCTTGTCGCGCGCCGCTTCGGTATCGATGACATTCAGCACCCGCCGCTCGCCATCGGCGTCCTTGATGGTGTCGAAGATCTGCGGCACGCGTGAATTCAGCGCATCGGCAAGCAGTTCGCCGGCATGGCGGCGGCTCGTGCCCCATTCCGAGGTGCCGGCGGCGCTATAACCAAGTTGCCGAGCCTCGACCGTCCATGATCCCAGTTCCGGCAGATGATGAATGCGGATATCCGCCCCCATCATCTCGTACACGAAGGCGACGACATCGGACGCCGGGATCCACGGCGCTCCGAGGCGTGCGGTAATATCCGACGGACGTAGATCGGCCGGCTGGACTTCCTGTAGCGCCCGGACATTACGCAGATAAGCGGTATCGAGCGCAGCGGCGGCTTCAGCGGCCGCAAACTTGGTGCGGACCGGGCCGGAAAGATAGGCGTCGGAGGTCCGCCACGACCCATCCGAGGGATCGCGGAAGATGGCGTCGCCGAGGTCGGCGATGACCGCATCGGGGTCACGATGCAGGAGTTCGGCGATATGGTCGACGTCGACGCGGCCGCGCTCGTTGAGCACCACGGCGAGCGCATCAGCCGCGGACGTAATCACCGGGGTGGCCGGAGGTGAGACCACCCGTTCGGAGAAAATGGGACCCGGTCTGGCCGTATCGGTTTCGAGGTCGTAATCCTCGATGGAGGCCACCAGCCAGCAATCGGGATCGTCACGGAAAGGCTGAAGGTTCGGTTGCCGATGTGTCTCGCGAACCTCGCCGGTTTCCTCATCTTCAGAGATCGATACGGTAGTGTGGTTGATCGGTCCGAAATCACGGACGAACGAGGACCAGGCGATGCGCAGGCGCACCTGAAGATCCTTCCACGGGCGATCCTGTTCCTGAGCCTTCAGCACCTCCCGCAGAGCATCCCGGACCGGGATCAGCTTTTGGATGATGCGGACATGCTTTCCGGACAGGCATTCGCCTGGCTGCCTCTCGGCAGACCGCCCCTTGCGAACCTTGATCGGAACCGGAGAGCCCTCGACCATCTGCATCAGGCCGTGCCTGGCATCGATGAAGAAGCTGCCCTCGCGAACTTGTCTCTTTCCGGGGCGAAGATCGACGATCTCCCCGAGCTCGTCCTCCAGGTCGATGTCGATTGCTGACGGCTCGCCGTCGTAGCGATCTTCCGGAAGAAGAGAGATGGCAGCATTCAGCGCCACTTCGAGATCGACGCCGGCGCGACCACGGCACGTATAGGTCTCCCCGAACGCACCCGACGTCAGGGCGTGGTCGCCAAGCACGAAATCAGGATGCCGTGCGAACCAGCGATTGATGCGAATAGCGCCTTCGTCTTCTGTTGCCGGGCGGACTTCATCCACGTCGAGCCAGGTCTGGTCGCCCTCAGGTTCTCCAGCCTTGCGCCTGCGGAAGAACAGGATGTCGACGACGACGTCCGTGCCGGCATCGCGGCGGAAGCTGCCTTCGGGCAGACGAATGGCCGCAACCAGGTCGGCCGATCTGGCGATATGCTCGCGGGCTGTCGCATCAACCTTGTCCATCGTGCCGGAACTGGTGACGAAGGCCGCGAAGGCGCCGGGCTTCAGGAGATCGATGGACCTCGCGATGAAGTAGTCGTGCAGTCTGAGACCAAGTGACCGATAGTGCCGGTCCGAACGCACGATGCGATCGGAAAACGGTGGATTGCCAATGGCGAGATCGTAGATCGGCGAGAGATCGGCGCGCGCGAAATCCCCTTCGATAATCCGGGCTTTCGGCTGCAGGAGCTTTACGATTCGCACAGTCACCGGATCGAGTTCGACACCGGTTACATAAGTGTTGTCGCGATACGCCCTCGGCATCAGCGCCGGAAACAGGCCCGTTCCGATGCCCGGCTCCAGTACGCGACCGCCGCGCCAGCCCATGCGCTGCAATCCCGCCCAGATCGCGCGGACGATGAACTCCGGCGTGAAATGCGCATACTGCGTGCAACGCGACAGGCTGGAATAGTCGCTCTCCGAGACGGCACTTTCGAGCGACGAGCCGAGATCGTCCCACCCATCCCGGAAACTCACCTCGCCCGGACGGCGGAACATGCCGTTCGCCAGCTCGGAGGCGCCGAAGCCGGTGAAACGGATCAGCCGCTGCTGATGCTCGCGCGTGACGGGGACCTTGTTCCGCTCGATCTCATTGGCGATCAGGATTGCCGCCACGCTCAATCGCGCACGTTCCTTCCACGACGCAGCAAGGCCGCGATCCTCCCCATCATCGAGGTAGAAGTTCGTGTGCTCCCCTTGCCGGCGTGGTGCTGAGCGCAGGGGCGGCGCGATCGGCAGCGCCGGTGCGGGCGCAGGCGGCGTCGGATCGGGATCGTCGTCATTCGCAGGTTCGGGGGCCGCCTCGCGCGCGAGACCACCGAAGGCCGTCACGCCCAGGCCGAGCCCTGACGACAGGGCTGTATTCCCGAACATGTCGAGGGTGCCAGACGGATCAAGCGAAAAAGGATCGTTGGACATGAAAATGCTCTCCTTGAAAAAGGGGCGAGCGCCATCGTTCCGCTGGAGGTGAGCCTCCGGGCGGGGCGGTCGCGAAGTTGTTGGAAGGGTGCGCCGCGTCAGCGGCGGATCACGCTGATGGATATGGACGTGTCGTCCATCACGATCCGCAGATGCGTCGCGTCGGGCTGAGCCGCGACGAGCTGTTCGAGTTCTACCGCGTCGATGAATTCGACACCGTCATCGCCCCCGAAATATCGGCGCTTGTAGTGCCAGTAATCCGGATTGCTCTTCGGATCGCATTCCTCGGCATAGATGACGAGCGGACGCTGTCCCTCGGCGAGTTTTCCGTTCGAGAGAAGGTAGACGCTCTCGTCACCGACCAGCCACAGGCCGGCTCTGGCCTCGGCTTCAGGGGATATTCCCTGATACGGAATCCGAAAGCCGCCGTTTGCGGCCGCGTCGGCACGGCCACGCGCCAGAACGGCGCAAATGTGCGTGAGTGAGAAAGTGAACATGCCGCCCTCCGTCACGCCGCGAGCGCGTCGGGCAGGTAACGCAGATGTACCGGCAGCTTCGCCGCGATCTCCACGTCCGTCAGGTCTTCCAGCAGCTTGCATGTGGTGCCGCCTGGTCTGGCGAAGAACATCACCGTGCGTTTGCCACGATCAGCCTCCGGCCAACGCTCGCCGGCATAGCCACGATAGTCGTCAGCGGTGCTGCTCCAGATATGTTCGAGACGCTCCTCGCGCGTCATCGCCCGAACAGGACGGGATTCACGCTCGATGATGGCGGTGCGCATGCGCTCGGGCGAACCCTTGTCGATCAGGTCGCAATAACCGTGGAAGTGCCGGATACGCCCGTCGATCGACAGCGTGAAAAAGATGCTGGTGATCGAGCCGGTGAGGAATTCGCGCATGGCGAACATCTCACCCCGCATCCAGAGGGGCGGCAGGATCTCGAACATGTAATCGTGGCAAGCCTCCCCGATCTCGAACCATTCGCCGCGATAAAGCGCACTGTCGTCGCACTCCCATCGGTTCGGGCGCTGCGCATGACGGTCGAACATGCGGAACATCTGGCGGCGATCGGCGATGCCCTGATAGACTTTACGGATGGGAGAGAGGTTCATGAGCGGGCTCCTTTCAGCCTCGTCGGGCTGAAGCGCGGCTCATCTTTGCGATGACTCCATCTTCTCTTCAGCCCTTCCTGACCCCTCCCCCGCGGCCGCCTCTCCGTCCGGTCGGGTCAAGGGCCGGCTTCAGCCGGGCGAAGCTTCACCCTTGACGCGGCCGGCGGGCATGCGGCAGGCCTCCCCTACCCACCCTTCTTTCCTTTTCTTCTCCTTTTCTCTCCTGCAATGCGTCGTTCCAGTCCTCAGCCGGCGGCGTCAGGCGGAACCAGTCGCAGCCGGCATCTTCTGCGATATCGCGCAGGCGGCCGGCAAAGGCCTCGCCCTGACTGTTGGCATCCGTGGCGGCGACGAGCTGCGCGCCGGGGCGCGCGGCGAGCACGCGAACCGCGGCTTCTGTCGTCGGCGACCATCCCCCGCCTGTGCTGAGATAGAGGCTTCCCTCTCGCATTCCTTCGAACGCGGCCAGGCTCATGGCGTCGATCGCCGCCTCGGTGACGCAGAGGCGTGAGGCGTCGAGGGCGCCGAACCGGAACAGAACCTTTGACCCTCCTGTCGAGAAGCCACGCCAGTCGGGGCCGCGCTCCTCCCAGCCGGTGACGCCGCCATCGGCATCAACATGGGCGGCCCACATGCTGCCGTAGGGACCTTCCCGCAGCACATCGCTTTGGAGGGCGGCACGGATGATGGTCTCCGGCAGGCAGCGTTCAGCACGCAGATAGCGCCACGTCATCGACCCTCGCCAAGGCTTGCGGCGTTTTGCCCACCGCTCGGGGATGGTCGCGGCCGGAACGGGATCTCGAGCTTTTCGGGTCCACACCGGCTCTTTGGCGACAAAATGGACCAATGCGGCGACCTGGTCGAGCGCTTCGACGAAGGACACTCCTTCGAGATGCGCGGCGAGACTGAAGACGTCGCCTTTCGCGTCGGACAGGGGATCGAACCAACCCCGCCCGTCATGGATGACGATGGCGATTTCCGCACCGCGCCGATATTTGACCGCCTTGCGGGTGCTCTCCTTCACGTCGACCGCAAAGCCGGACTGCTCCAACACGACGCCGCAGAGAACACGGTCCCGCAAGTCTTCCAGTTCTTTTTTCTCCATGCTTTCTGTCGGCGCTCGCACGTCCGCCCTTCTTGTCCGTTTCCTTTCTCCCCGCAGTTTGCGGGACCCCTTTCCGGCGGCCCGCGAAGAGCAAAGGTGGCAAGGGCGCGGCCGGCAAGGTGCAGATCTGCACCTTGCCGAGCTGGCCGTGCCAGCCGCGGCGAAGCTTCCCTTGCCGCCTGCCGCTCGCAAGCGGCACCTAAAAAGGGGAAAGCCGGCTCAATGAGCCGGCCCGTATTCGAAGGGATCGAATTCGGCGATGGTCTCGACCTCGCCGTCATCGAGTTCGTCGCTCGGGAGAACGCCAAACTCGTTTCCGGACCTGAAGAGCGTGACCGGGACCATCAGAGTGCGGGCAAGTGCGAATGCGTGGCGTTGAGCGAATGCAAGATCCTGTGCCATGTGAGAAACCTCCGTCCGGAGCGGGCCGATCCCGCTCGATGGCTCCTCGAAGGACCGGGGACGGTCGCGATCACCGCGAAGGCGAAGCCGAGCGGCGGCAGCTTGCTAGCCGACCCTCAACGGGTTGATCGTCGGAGATCCGGACCTGGTCCAGGACGCCATCCATAAAGAGCGGGGTTGGTTTGCTTCGGAGGGCCAGGCGGTTCTTCCAGCACAGATCTTTCACCGGTTCCGCAGCGACAGCCACGACCCGGCGTTCTTTCCATCAAGCGCCATGCAGATGCTTAGCGGTGACCGGCGCCTTCCTGATCGGCAATCGCCTTGACGGCCTCGACCGGACGTTTGCTCTCTTGCAGCAAACGATTGGCCGAAGCGGAGACTAAGCACGATCTTTAACCTTGTTGGACGTAGGTGGTCCGGTCGCGCCTTAGGGCCTGCGGCGGAATGATGTCGCGGGTTTGGAGCGGCGTCCGATAGTCCGAGCGGCGGTGAGTGCGACCAAAGCTACCAAAGCTACCAAAGCTACCAAAGCTACCAAAGCTACCAAAGCTACCAAAGCTACCAAAGCTACCAAAGCTACCAAAGCTACCAAAGCTACCAAAGCTACCAAAGCTACCAAAGCTACCAAAGCTACCAAAGCTACCAAAGAGGTGTAAATTTTTCAGTTGCGCACGGTCAACCTCAAAGATGGCGAAGCTGTTGGCGTCCTCCACAAGCACTTCATCTCCCCATGATACGCAAGCATGGTCGATCGCGGCATCGCGGTCGCGTACCAATCGGATGCTGTTGTCATTCCGGTCGAGCACTTGCCGATCTATACCCCGTTTCAAGATGACCCCGGAGAACTCCTCCAGGATGGAAAAGAAAAGGGGCTGTCCGACCGGAAGCGCAACGTCGGTCGTATAGGTCGGCTCGTCTCGGCCGGTGAAAAAGCGATTGCCTTCCGAGGTCAGATTGAGAAAATCGTATGTGAGCGCATCCTCGTCATCGCGATCCAGTAAAATTGGCTCCATCTCAAGCGGCACATTAAACTGCTGCTCAAGATACTGCATGCGGTGGCGCGTAGCGCGCCGGCCGCATATGGCGACAGCGGAATCGTGGCGCGTCAATTCCGATTTGGGATCGCGCCAGGCTGACAGCCAATTGAAGGAACCGTCAACGAAGATCCTTTCGTCGACAATGAGCGACTTATTGTGGGCTCCGCGCAATCGGTGAACGGTAACGCCCAAATCCCGGAGCATTCGAATGCCCTCGGCAAAAGACCGCTTGTATGTCTCGAACAAGTCCTCAACTTTGCAATTCTTGTCGACCTGCATCAGATTGAACTCATAGTCGGTGTAGAAATGTATCTCTGCCCTTCTTGCCGCGCCCATCAACTCCGTCCACATCGTCGCCAAGGCTCCGCCGGTGATCCACGGTGAAGAAATGATAACCTCGTGCTTGGCGCCTCGCAGACAGAACGCCAGAAATTGAGACAGTTGTTCCGCCCCGGCAACGAAGGTACTGGAACACTCGCAGGTGCAGTCGAAGAGGTTGTGCTGGCAGGCACGGCAATGGAAGTTTCGCGTCATCGGATCGATCTTTTACTCATTGGTGATAATCGGTTTGACCTAGCAACATCCCGTTGAAAAATGGCGAATATCCATGAGCTATCTGCTACCCCAAACATGTTCTCTTTGACCTGCTCTTCGATGGGTTCATGTCCCGGCAGGTAGCGCTTAAACCCTGATGACTGATCGCGTTCGAACATACCGACCTGGATTTTTTGCTCGGCTCCTTCCCCAAGGAAAATGGAAGGTCAGGCTGAACGTGTCGTTACCAGCAGCCTTGCAGCTCGATGTGAACGGCGCCCTCGATCTTCCTTGCCTGGATGTCATAGCAATTTCTGTCACCAAGGCATTGCTGTGGCACTCGGTTGAAGTCCGCTCGCGTAAAGGGATTCATACCCTATCGTGCCTCGGAGAAGAGGCAGCAACCCGGCTTGCGGCAAACCTTTACAGCTTCATCAACAGCCACCTCTTCGACCTGATCAGCTTTGACACCGACCGCTTGAGCGAGGTGGATACGAAACTACAGACTATCACCGAGGGTAACCGGCAATATCTGGCCCATGCCGACCTCGCCCGTGCGATTGCGGGCGTAACCGGTGAAGCCGCGGCCGCGCTTTCGCACCCTCTGTTCGACCCGGAACTGATGCCGGCCACCCTGAAAGCGGTGCTGCCCCGATCGCTCGCGTTCGTTACCGATCCGGACGTGCGCCACAGATATAATGACGCGTTTGTCTCAGCTGAGCTGTCGAGATACCGGTCGTTCTTTGACAATTTAGACGGCCGGTCCTTGTCCGATCAGCAACGCGAGGCATGCATTCGACTGGAGGACAACAATCTTCTTGTCGCCTCAGCGGGGTCGGGCAAGTCCGCAACCATGGTCGGCAAGGTCGCCTATGTCCTCGACAAGCAGCTCTATCGCCCTGAAGAGATTCTCGTCCTTGCCTTCAACAAGAGCGCCGCTGACGAGCTAAAGAAGCGGATATCCAGACAGCTCGCGGTAGATCCAGGAAATTCGGAATGTAAAGTGACCACGTTTCATGCGCTGGGTCGCGGAATTATCGAGGAGGTCGAAGGCCGTCCCCCACAGCTCGCCGACTGGGTCGAACACCCTGCCGGCGAAGCGAAAATCATCGAACAGATCATTGACGATCTGCTGCGATCAGATGCGGAATTCGCCGATCTCTGGGTCAACCTCCTCGTCCTTCATCCCAAGGCGGATATCCCGGTCGAGGTGTTTGGTTCTGAGGCTGACTACGAGCGCTATCTGTCGGTGCGCCGGCGGAAAGGCAATGCGACCATCGGCACGATGGCCGGGATACATGTGAAGTCGCTCCAGGAGCAGACAATCACGAATTGGCTGTGGCTGCATTCCGTCGAATTCGACTACGAACGCCAGATCCCGATCGAAGAGAAAAACGGGCAGATCCGGTACGTCCATCCGGACTTCTATTACCCCACCAGCAAGACGATACACGAGCATCTGGCTATCAATGCCGATGGCTCATCACCCTTCACAGACTACGCCACCCATGCCGAACACAAGCTGGCCGGCTACCGCAAGGCGGGGATGGACGTTTTCCAGACGACGTCTGCACAAGCGTGCAATGGATCGCTGATTGAGGAACTCGAGGCGCAGCTCACGAAACGGGGCATCTCGTTCGAAAGAAAGAGCTATACGGCGATCGTCAAAGCCCTCGAGCCTGTTGTCATCAAGCACTATCACAAGCTGATTGCGGTCTGCATCAAACACATCCGCGCCAGTCACCTCACCCTGGACATGCTGCTTGAGCGGGCCAAGGCGCTCCACGACCGCACCCGCGCCAAAGAGTTTGCTCAGGTCGTCTGGAAGATTACCGAGACCTATTCCCGGAAGCTTGAAAAAGCCAATCGCATAGACTTCGACTCGATGATCGCCAATGCCACGCGGCTCGTGGAAGCCGGACAGTATCAGAGCCCCTACTCCCTTATCCTGGTCGATGAATTTCAAGATATTTCCGAGCCGCGTGCGAACCTGATTAAGGCGCTGAAGCATCAGAAGGCATTCACCAAGATCTTTGCGGTTGGCGATGACTGGCAGTCCATCTATCGCTTCGCCGGATCGGACATAACGATCTTCACGCAGTTCGAGGCGAATTTCGGGGCAAGCTGGCAAGGTCGACTGGAGCAGACCTATCGTTGCAACCAGCTCATCGCCGAGACGGCCGCCAGTTTCGTGCAGCGCAATGCCGCCCAACTTAAAAAGTCGGTGCGATCGACACGGCCCGCGATTGCGCGGTCGATCCGGGTCATTCCGACCGACGGTGAAGGGGGCAAGCCAGATTTCGCCGATTCATGCCTCCGATTGCTGAAGCGCCTCGACACCTTCCTTGGCGGGATTTCCGTACAGTGGCGGAGTGATGGACACCAGAAACTCAAGGTCATGGTGCTGTGGCGCTACAACCAGCTGGACCCGTTCAGGGGGGCGACACCAAAATTCGAGCATATCGAGGTGTCGGGACTGTCGTTCCATCGAGCCAAGGGACTTGAGGCCGACTATACGATTCTGCTCGATGTCAGTGAAGGCGACTATGGGGTGCCAAGCCGGATAGAGGACGACGAGCTGTTCAATCTAGTCATGCCGCGACCGGAGACATTTGAGTTTGCCGAGGAGCGCCGCCTTTTCTATGTCGCATTGACCCGCGCAAGCCGCGGCGTGTTCCTGCTTACGAACAGCCGTGAGCCATCCAGATATATTCGGGAGCTCTCAGAAATCGCCGGCGAAAACTTGCGTTTCGAGACCATTGATGGTGATACGCTAAATCAATGTCCGGCGTGCGGCGTGGGCCAACTGGTAGAACGGAAAGGTCGCAACAACGGCCGCTTTCTCGGGTGTAACCAGTATCCCGGCTGTGACCACACGCAGCGACGAAGCGCCGAATGAACGAGCCACGTCGCCTGCGCGGCTGCGCGAGGTCTGCAATCGCTCTTCCAATTGATCGTGTCGGCCGGAAACAACTGCTCTACCGGCCAGATCGCACGATACCGAACGCATTTCGCGTCGGCACGGCCGATGCCAACCATTCGCGTTTTCAGCATTCGTCAATGAACATACGGAGCGTTTGTCCGAAATTTGTATGTATATTTCGGACTCGCCTTTTGTCCGAAAAAAGTATACATCTTTCGGACATGGCAGCCGACTCACCCGATCTGAAATCAGCAATGCTCGAACGCATACGTGGGGATTCACCGCGCAAGGTTTGGACGCCTAGCGATTTCGTTGACCTCGCCTCGCGAGATGCGGTCGACAAGGCGTTGCAACGCCTAACAAAAACAGAAATCCTCAGGCGGATCGATCGAGGACTTTATGACCAGCCTGGTTTTAACAAACTAACTCAAAAGCCCAATCCTCCCGATCCGCGCTCTGTTATCGATGCCGTTGGGCGCCGCGATCAAACCCGTATGCTTGTAGACGGAATGACTGCAGCAAATGACCTCGGTTTGACAGACGCTGTTCCTGCAAAAATTATCGTCCATACCGATGCACGTCGGCGACCGATCAAGCTCGGCAATGTGACGATCACCTTTCGTCCAACAGCCGCCAGCAAATTGTTCTGGGCCGGACGACCGGCAATGCGGGTCGTTCAAGCGCTTTACTGGATTCGCGATATTTTGCTCCGCGAAGGTGAAAGTGACCGCGTGAGCGGCAAACTTGCCAAGCTTTTCGAGGATCCTGCGGTCGGCGCGGCCATTAAAGCCGATTTGGCAGCGGGCATTACCGCGCTTCCGACATGGATGTGGACATTTCTCAAGCCGCTCATCGAAGGCGAGAGGGGCGATCATGATCAGCATGTCAGTAGCGATCGCACTGCAGATGATTACGACGCCGACGATCATCACCGCAACGACGATGATGGACATCGCCATGGCGATCCTCGCCTGAAACGTAAGTCGGTCTCGACCCGCATAACAAGCAACAAACGCAGTCACTCCAGGCAATGAAGAAATGAATCCAGCTTATGACGAGGTCCTTGCAGCTGGAGAAGCTGCGATGTTGAGCGCCTTCGATACGACGGCGCAGCGGCTCGGCACGGCCGCCCAGAACATAGAAAAAGACTTTTGGGTCTGTTGGACCCTAGATGTCTTATTCAACGGATTAAACGACAGTGGTCCTCGCCTCCTCTTCAAAGGCGGAACCTCATTATCCAAGGGATTCGGTCTAATCAGCCGGTTCTCCGAAGACATAGATGTCACGGTATTTAGAGATGACATTGGCGAGCCGGCGACCATCGAGGAACTTGAGGAGCTCAGTGGAAAGAAACGCAAAGCACGTCTCGAGGCGATCAAGGATGCCTGCAAAGCCTACATTAACGGACCCCTGCGCGACGAATTGACGAAAATTCTTGCGGACCGCCTCAAGGCCGCCGGCGCTGATCCCTCAAACGCGAGGATCGAAGCCGACGACACCGATCCCGATGGCCAGACCTTGTTGATCTGGTATCCGGCAGCGACACCACGGTCGGAGTATGTGAGGGCGGCCATCAAGATTGAGTCAGGTGCAAAGTCTGCGCTTGATCCCAATAGCGAAGTGCCGATTAAACCCTATGTCGATGACGATCTTCCGGCGCTTGACCTGACGGTGCCAGCCGTGCGGACTGTCGATCCTGAACGAACCTTTTGGGACAAGGTCGTCATTGTCCACGGGCTGCGGCGGTGGTTCGACAAGCGCGGTGAACTAAAGGGCGGTGGCCAACGGGTTTCGCGACACTACTACGATCTGCATCGGCTCGTCGCGACACCGGTAGGAGCAGCGGCCATCAAAGATAGAGCGCTCGGTGAAGATTGCGTCGCGCACGCCCGCATGTTCTTCAATCGGCCCGACTTCGATCTCGCCAGCGCTGTTCCTGGCTCCTTCGCACTTGCGCCGCACGACGCGATGATCGAACAGCTCCGCATTGATTACCGGGCTATGCAGGGCATGATCTTCGGCGACCCGCAGGGGTTCGAAGCCGTGATCGACAGCATCGCTTCGCTTGAGGCGAGTTTGAACAAGAACGCAGACTAAGCGGACGGGGCTATGAAGAGGTTGGAGGGAGTAGTGGGGGCGAAACCGGAGCCGGAAGCGCATCGTAACGGCAACACGGTTGTAGCTCCGCTGCGCAAGCGACGACTTACTGGCGAGCTTTATGAGCGCGACAGGAGGGTGGAAACACTCATCGCCGAGTTGGCCGCGCTGCCACGCGACGAGTTAATCGGCAGAGCTGCAATTACGAAGCGCTCCGAGCCGGGATATGTACCCAGCGAGTGCCTCGTATATTTCATCCGCGCTAGTCGTCACGACAATAACGAAACATGGTTCGAGCGCCTTTATCGTATACTTATGGAGCGGGTGCTCCGTAGCGTGCCCAAACCGGAGAACTCCGACGGCAAGACTGAATCGCTGACGCGCAGCGTGGTGCGTGACAAAGTCTTCAGCCGGTTTGTAGAAATTCTATCCGCAGACCGAGCATCATACGTCGACAAACTCGATTATTTCGAGGTGCGATTCGATGGCGCTGTGGCGAGCTTGCGACGCGATGCTCAGGAACAGGCTTGGCGCGACGAGAACAGATCCAAGCCTCTCGAATATGACGAGGAGAGTGGTGAACTGTCAGCAGAGGTCGAGGCAGCGGCCGGAGCCCATGATCCTTTCGCCGCATCGGATTTTGACGATCCGTCTTACCGGTCGCGTTTGGATGCGGCGATTGAAGGTTTACCGCCAGAACAAATCAGGATCATACATATGCTGAAACAGGGCTTCCCAATAGATTCTAAGGAGCCAGACGTCATGACCATCGCCAAGGCCCTAGGTCGTTCCGAAAAAACGATCCGAACTTATCGCGACAAAGCGTTTGCAGCGTTGCGGGTGGCTCTGGCCGACGGTGAAAAGCAATGAGTCCCGCCGGCGAACGCCCATCCCGCGAAGCCGTGCTCGACGCATTCGCAGTCGAAAGCGAGCCCGATCGCTCGACCCTCGAACGCTACCTGCGTCTTTACCCAGAATACGCCGCAGAACTCGTCGATCTCTCGCGCGAACTCAGCCGCGAGACCTCGGAAGAGGCCGCGCCCCCTTCCGCTGCGGATCAGGCGCTGATTGATGCCGCCTGGTCGCAACATGCGAGGGCTCTGCCCGAGGCAATTCCAGATCCTTTTGCGGCTCTCACAGCCGCTGACTGGCGCACTGTCGCTCACCAACTGGACATCCCGCGCCAGGTCGTCACGGCACTGCGTGAACGGCGCGTGTCGTTTCTCAGTATCCCTCGCCGTTTTCTTGAAAATCTGGCGATCGCAATGCGCTGCTCCGTCGCCCAGCTGGAGTTGTCTTGGGGAGCCACCCCACTGGCTGCGGCTCGTAGCTACAAGGCTGACGGAAAGCCAACCACGGGTGAACAGGTCACTTTCGAAAAGGTGTTGATCGACGCCGGCATTCCCGTTGAGAAGCGAACCCGGCTTTTGGGGGAGACGGACTGATATGGACAGCGTGGAGCTTGCCAGGCAAGTCGCCGCCGAGCTTCACGCTCACCTTGTCGAATTCGGCGCTAATCCTTGGGCACCATATGAATTCGTCGTCGCCGAGGCCACGCGGCGGGGGATTGACGTTGAGCCGACTGCGGCGGGTGCAGCTATGCTCAACGGCGGTCGCGCGACCTTCATAGCCGCCGACGATCTGATCCTTCATGAGAATGTCGGCTCTCTATTCGAGAAAGCCTTCCTTGTTGCGCACGAGATCGGGCATGTCGAGCTTGGCGACGATCCGGACGATGAGTCTGCGCCGACGATCGACCCCGCCCGCGCCGCCGAACCATCACCGGTCGGTATTGATCGGGTTGTCGACTATGGGCGCAAGCAACGGCGCGAAGTCCAGATGGATCTGTTCGCGAGAGAGCTGCTGCTTCCTCGTAGTGTCGCCCGACAACTCCACGTAGCTGGAGGGCTTTCTGCTTCTGAGATTGCCGAGAAGCTCGGTGCGCCGTTCGAGGTCGTGGCGCAACAGCTGCTTGATGCCCTCTTGTTGCCGCCCTTCCCGACCAAGCCGACGGCAGCGCATGAGGAACGGCCCTTGAATCCCTTGCAAGCAACGGCGGCGGGGCATCGCGGAGGGGCCTACCTGCTTGAAGCAGGTCCAGGCACTGGCAAAACCCAGACGTTAGTCGCACGCGTTGAAGGCCTCCTCGCAGACGGTGTCGATCCAAGGCGCATCCTGCTTCTGACGTTCTCGAACAAGGCAGCGGGTGAAATGGCCGAAAGGATCGCACGCAAGAGGCCCGACGCAGCGGCCGCAATGTGGATCGGCACGTTTCACGCCTTTGGCCTCGATATCATCCGCCGGTTCTATGCGGAGCTCGGCTTACAAAAAGATCCACGGATGATGGATCGTACTGAGGCAGTTGAGCTCCTAGAAGAGGAGTTTCCGCGTCTGAGGCTGGCTCATTATCGTAACCTGTATGATCCCACACAAATCATCTCCGACATGCTGGTTGCTATATCCAGAGCAAAGGATGAGGTGGTCGACGCCAACAGTTACGCCGCGCTCGCTGGCGCCATGCTAACGAAGGCAACTGACACCGAGGCCCGCGAAGCGGCAGAGCGTGCCGTCGAGGTGGCTCGTGTCTACGCGACCTATGAGCAGCTCAAGCGCAACGCGCATTGCATCGACTTCGGTGACCTTGTCGCGCTGCCGGTGCAACTGCTTGAAAAGGATGCGGCCATTCGCGAAACACTCCAGGCACAATACGATCATGTCCTAGTCGATGAATATCAGGACGTGAACCGCAGCAGTGTGAGATTGTTAAGCGCAATACGACCTGACGGTCGCAATCTTTGGGTGGTCGGCGACGCCAAGCAGTCCATCTATCGCTTCCGTGGAGCCTCATCCTTCAACATGACTCGCTTCGGCAAGGAAGACTTTGCCGGCGGCAAGCGCGGGCGTTTGAAGCGCAACTATCGTTCGGCGTCAGAGATCGTCAACAGTTTTTCCAACTTTGCTGTCACGATGCGAGCAGGTGACGCCGATAGTGGTCTCGAAGCAGAGCGGGACCGCAATGGGCGTGGGCCAGAGTTGCGCACGGTCAAGCGTGCCGAAGAGCAGCAGGTCGCTTTAGCGGACGCGATCGAGGAACTCCGCCGCGCGGGCCACGCCTATCGCAATCAGGCGGTTTTATGCACCGGAAACGAAAAGCTGTCGAGGATCGGTCAAGATCTCGAACGGCTCGGCGTGCCGGTCCTATTCCTGGGAAGCCTGTTTGAACGAAGTGAGGTCAAGGATCTTCTGGCAATCCTATCGATCCTCGTTGACCGGCGCGCCATGGGTTTGGTACGAGTCGCCTGTTGGCCGGATTTCGCGATGTCTTTCGCAGACGTCGCCGAAGTTTTCGAGCATCTGCGAACCACAGATCCCGCTCCGGCAAGTTGGCTTCAGCACGTCGATTTAATCCCAGGCGTGAGTGTGGCTGGACGCGAGGCACTCGGCAAGCTCTCAGTTGCTCTCGCAGCCTTCGACGAAGCCGCCTCGCCCTGGACTGTCCTCTCAACACTGCTCCTCGATCGCACGCAGATTGCGGCGCGTCTCGGGACATCGCTGGACCTCGGCGATCGAACCCGGGGAATTGCTATCTGGCAGTTTCTCAACTTCGTGCGAGTACAGCCGTCGGGGCGCGGACTACCTATCACGCGCCTGCTTGATCGCGTGCGCAGGCTTGTGCGCCTCGGCGACGACCGTGACCTGCGTCAGTTGCCAGCAGCAGCTCAACATCTTGATGGTGTGCGGCTGATGACTATTCACGGCGCCAAAGGCCTGGAGTTCGAAGGCGTGCATATCCTGGGTCTCAACAGCGATACGATTCCACGCACGCCCCCTGCCCCGCCCTGTCCGGCGCCCCCGGGCATGATCACAGGTTCTGAAGGCAGCGTACTGGAAGCATTCCGAGCGGGCCAGGCCGAGGAACAGGAGTGCCTTTTCTATGTTGCGCTCTCGCGCGCTCGCGATCGCCTGGTCCTCTATGCGCCGACACAGAAGAGCAACGGTCACAATCGGCCGCTCTCGCCATTCCTCGATCGTCTTGGGGCGTTGACGCGCAGCTCGATCGTGCCGACGCGGCCACTTCCGCTGGCGGCCGAAGCGCGAGGTGTCGAATTGATCATCGACGGACGGCTTCGCTTCAGTGGACCGCAAATCGCACTTTATGAATCATGCCCTCGCCGCTTTCTTTACACGCACATCCTCCAGGTCGGCGGCCGTCGAACCGCTACCGCCTTTATGCACTTGCATGAGGCAGTTCGCTCAGTCGTCGGGGCGATGATTGCAGCCGATCTGTCACCTTCCGAGCAGGACCTCCAAAATCGTGCTGAAGCAGCGTTTGCCAGCCAAGGGCTCTCAGATCACGGCTATCGCGCCGAATTCCTCGACCTGGCCATGGCGATGCTGCGCTTCTTCCTGTCCAGCCGCGCAGGAGCCGTCGCGGAGCCTTCCGCAGCGGTCAGCCTCACAATTGAAGGTGAGGAAATACTCGTCCAACCGGATGAGGTGCTGGTTCGACCCGACGGTGTTCGCGCCGTGCGGCGCGTCGGCACAGGTCACATGCGATCTGCGGAGAGCAAGGACGTCGGCGCTGCGGCGCTGATCCTCGCGGTCAAGCAGGCCTTCCCCGGCGCCGTCGCTGAACTGGTTCATCTCTCCGATGGCGAAGCGCGTTCGCTCTCATTGTCGGATCGCGAGTTAACAGGGCGCAAGGACAAGCTTGCAAAGTTTCTTGTCGACATTCGCGCCGGCCGTTTCCCGGCTGACGTTTCACCATTCACCTGCCCGAACTGCCCAGCTTTCTTCATTTGTGGACCGACCCCCGAAGGCCCCTTGAAAAAAAAGTTTGCCTGACCTTACCGGTCGGCCAATCTCGCTCCGATTGGATCTTTAGAGCCGCGGCGTCGCCACGGCGCAAATCTAAGGAACCAATCTATGAGTACACAAGAACTTCTTGAATTTGACGATGTCGGCGATGCGCTGCGCGAAGGCCGGCCGCTTCGTCCGGCGCGGGTTTATCGCTTCCTCCTCGCTGAGGGCGATCTCAATTTTCAGCACCGTCAGGTGACCGATCCCTTGCCGCTCGGACGTCAGTTGCTCGAAGCTGCCGCCCTCGACCCTCGGCAGGGTTACAGTCTTTTTGCGATTTTGCCCTCGGGCGATTTCGAGGACGTGCGCTTGAACGAGCCCTTCGATCTGCGCGAACGCGGAGCTGAACGTTTCATTGCTTTTGAGACGGACCGCGACTTCAAGCTGATCCTCAATGACGACGAACTGCGCTGGGGCAAGCCCGTTATCAGCGGCGCGGTCCTCTATGGCCTGGCCAAGCCGGGTGATAACGAGGCGGTCTTCCTCGAAGTTCAAGGCGGTGAAGATCGTCTGATCGAACACAACGAACTGCTCGATCTGACCGGCGCCGGCATCGAGCGTTTCATCACCGCTCCGAAGCCGCCAATTACCTTTGAGATCATCGTCAACTCGCGCCTCCGCACGGTGGACGAGCGGACGGTGACGTTCGAGCAGATCGTCCAGCTCGCCTTTCCGGGCCAGCACCCGCCGAACGTCGTCTTCTCGATGACCTACCGGCATGCGGCATCTGCGCCGCATGCCGGAGAACTCGGGGCCGGCGGCTCTGTCGATGTCAAGAAGAAGGGGACCGTGTTCAATGTCACGCGCACTGTTCAATCGTAATCCTGACCTCAAGCGCCTGATGGACGAAGGCTACTTCGTCCAGCAGCGGGGCGGCTATCTCGTCATGCGCGAGATTCCTTATGTCGATGAACGCCGGCAAGTGCGCACCGGCACCTTGATCTCCAGCCTTACGCTGGCCGGAGATCAGACGCGCACGCCTGACACACATGTCGTCCACTGGGACGGTGATTTCCCATGCCACGCCAATGGCGCACGAATTCAGGGGATTTCGCACGCCAACGGCGCCTTCGACCTTGGTCACGGCTTGAAGGCGACGCACAGCTTCTCCAGCAAGCCGGAAGGTGGCTATACGGACTACCACCACAAGATGACGAGCTACGCGAACATAATCGCGGGCCCGGCGGCTGTGCTGAAGCCCGGCGTGACAGCTCACACTTTCCGTGAGCCCGAGCAGGAGGAAGAGAGTGTCTTCAACTACGTCGAAACAGCCTCCGACCGCGTGGGTATCGGCATGCTGACAGAGCGGCTCGTCAATGAAAAGATCGCCATCATCGGGCTCGGCGGCACCGGCGGCTATGTTCTCGATCTCGTCGCAAAGACGCCGGTTCGGGAAATCCATCTGTTCGATAGCGACGAGTTCCTGACCCATAACGCGTTCCGCGCACCGGGTGCTCCGAGCCTGGAGGAACTGCGGGAAGCACCCAAGAAGGTCGAATACTTGAAGCGCATCTACAGCCGGATGCACCGCAACGTCGCGGCGCACGACGCCGCGCTGAGCGCCGACAATCTCCACGTTCTCGACGGCGTCACCTTTGCATTCCTCTCTCTCGATGCTGGAGAGGCGAAACGGTTGATCGTGGAGAAGCTCGAGGCGATCGGAGCCGCGTTCATCGATGTCGGGATGGGGCTTGAGCTCGATGATGGGTCGCTCGGCGGCATCCTGCGGGTCACCGCCAGCACGCCGGAAAAGCGAGATCACGCGCGGCAGCGCATCTCCTTCGTTGGCGGCGGCGCCAAGGATATCTACGCATCCAACATCCAGGTCGCCGATCTCAACGCCTTGAATGCCGTTCTCGCGGTCGTGAAATGGAAGAAGATTCGCGGGTTCTATCGCGACCTCGAGCGCGAGCATCACTGCACCTACACCACCGACGGCAACATGCTGATCAACGGAGACTTTGCGTGATGCGGCACCAGCGACTCGACCATCGTTTCATCGAACACATCCCTGAGCGCCTGGAGCCAGGCGTGCTCTATGTTTCGATCGAATATGCGACATCGGCCCATAGCTGCTGCTGCGGCTGCGGCGAGGAGGTCGTCACGCCTTTCACGCCGACGGACTGGAAGATGACGTTCGACGGCGAGACAGTCTCGCTTCGACCGTCGATCGGTAATTGGACGCTGAAGTGCCGGTCGCACTATGTGATCGACCGGGGCAAGGTGATCGAAGCCGGTCCTTGGAGTGAGGAGCAGGTCGAAGCCGAGCGACGTCGCGATCGCGCGGCCAAGGCCCGCTTCTATGGGCAGCCGCCAAAGGTCGCGCCTGCCGTTCAGCCCGCTCCGGTGAAAGTACAGCACAGTCTCTGGCAGCGCCTCTGGGCATGGATCTCGGGACGCCCTGCAAAATAAACTTGTGAGTTACATTTCCGCGCAAGCATTTCGCGCGGAAGTGTACTTTCGAAACATCACTAATACCTCATAGAAAAGATGCAGCGCACTCAACTTCGAGAGAGTCGTGCGTCCGTAAGCACGTAGGTCGTGAACCACGCCTCGGCGAGGATCAGCCCAGTAAGGAAAGCAGTATGACCAACTCGAGCCGGTCAACACTCGTCGTTCATGGTCGCCTCGCTATGCGCGAAGCCCGCCTCGCTGCGGCCCGCGGCGCCTGCCACGGCCTTCAGATTATGTCCTTTGAGCAAGCTGCGGTGCGGCTTGCCGGGGGATTCGCGCGGCCGATCGATGAGGAAAGCCTGCGCACGGCGATCCAAGCAGTTCTCCCCAGTACGCCAATGGGGGAGTTGGAAAGCATCAAGATGCTGCCGGGCATGATCGGGGCAGCGGCGGACACACTGCACAAGGCTTGGCGCGCCGGCATCGATCTGGCCGCTCGGGCGAGTGATCATCCGCGGCTGTCAGCAATCTCCCGGCTGGAAACCGCAGTCCTGGCGCAACTGCCTGCCGGAATGATGCGCCCGGTCGACATCGTCGCGGCAGCACGTAGCCGCATCGCCCATGCACCCGCGATTTTCGGGAAGATCGAG
Organism: Aquamicrobium sp. YD-1-mutant5; assembly: GCF_059509755.1. Lineage (NCBI taxonomy): Bacteria > Pseudomonadati > Pseudomonadota > Alphaproteobacteria > Hyphomicrobiales > Phyllobacteriaceae > Aquamicrobium > Aquamicrobium sp. YD-1-mutant5. The sequence goes on along the minus strand of NZ_JCAKKP010000016.1, from coordinate 61,064 downwards.
ATTGTCGGATTGACAGAGCTTTCTCCATGTTGGCGTCCGCTGATCAAGCAACTGGCCGAGCGCCTTCCGGTTCAGTGGACGGCCGGTCCCCGGTCGGTCCCGAGCTGGCTAACCGAGAGCGGCGTCGCCGTTGTGCGGGGCAAGGCTGAAGCGCCGGCGGTTCGGTCTGTCAGCGGCGCGACCGCGTATCACGAAGCCATAGAGGCCATGCGCTGGGCTCGCACCTTGCTTGGCTCTGGCATCTCACCGTCTGAAATCGCAATCGCCACGGCTTCGCCGGCGGATTATGACGATCATTTCCTAGCGCTGCGCGCCGACGCCAATTTCGATCTGCATTTCGTCCATGGTATGCGGGCGGTCGCGACACGAGAAGGCCAGGCGGCTGCCGCACTTGCCGACATCGTTGTGCGCGGGCTCTCACAATCCCGTCTGCGCCGCCTTGCCACGCTGTGCCGAGAATCGGCACCGTTGACGATGCTTCCCGACGGTTGGCTGCGCGTTCTGCCGAACGATGCACCCTTGTCGACATCTGCCGCCTGGAACCGACTGCTCTTGCGCCTCAAGCCAGCAGACTGGCCCGATGCTAAGGATCACGCACCAACGCTGCGCAAGGCGATTGACATATTGGCAAAAGGACCCGCCGCTGCTCAGGAGATAGGCAATGCCTTCCTTAAAGGTCGGTCATTGGCCATCTGGCGCAAGGCGCTGCTCGCCGGGCCTGCCGAATCTGTCGATGTCACGCTCGAGGCGCTAAAGCAGGATGACGGGCTTGAGGCTTGCGTGTCGGTTGTCTGGATGCCAGCAAGCGCGCTCGCGGCCTCACCCCGGCGCTTCGTTCGGCTGATCGGTCTCAACTCCTCTCGTTGGCCGCGCGGGATTGCCGAGGACCGGCTGATTCCCGACCACATCATTCCGACCGCCGAGCTCGACCCGCTTCCGGTCAGCCTCGCAGATCGCAGGGATTTTGAAACAATTATCGCGACTACGTCGGGCGAGGTCGTCCTCTCTCGCGCCCGTCGCGACAGCGACGGTCGTCTGCTCGGGCGCAGTCCGTTGTTTGCTGCCCATGGCGACGAAACGTACCTGCGTCGCAACGCCATTCCCGAGCACGCATTTAGCGAAACCGATCGATTAATGGCGCGACCGCAAGAGTTCGCAGCGGTTGCCCAAGCGATCGCTGCCCGCAGTTGCTGGCGCGACTGGCGCTCGCCTGACATCACGTCCCATGACGGCCTCGTGCGACCTGATCATCCGCTCATTCTCACGATCCTTGCGCGAACGCAGTCGGCCAGTTCGCTGAAGACGCTGCTGCGCGGCCCAATTGGTTTCCTCTGGCGCTACGCCTTCGGCTGGCGCGCACCGCAGAGCAGCGCCGAGCCTCTTGTGCTCGATGCCCTCGCAGCAGGCGATCTGATCCACCTGGTATTGGATCGCGCTTTGCGGACCCTCGAAGCGGCCGGCGGTCTGTCCTCCGCAGATGCGTCCGCGATCGAGAGAGCCGTGGCGGAGGCTGCGGATGCGGCCGCAATTGATTGGGAAAGTGAACGCCCGGTTCCTCCTAAAGTTATCTGGGAGCGAACACTCAGCGACGTGCGCCTTCTGGCGGCGCGGGCCCTCTCTTACGGCGACGAACATCTACCAGCAAGCCGCTCCTATAGCGAAGTTCCCTTCGGAGGGGCCGAGCCGAAGTCGACGGCGGTGCTTCCCTGGAATGCGAGCTTGCCTGTCCTTATCCCGAATACGGGCTTTCAGATCGCGGGCTATATCGATCGGCTCGACATTGCCGGCGACGGAAGCCGGGCGCTCGTTCGCGATTACAAGACTGGCAAGCCTCCTAAAGGCGAAATTCGACTGAATGGCGGGCGTGAGCTGCAACGCTGCCTCTACGCCTTCGCCGTGAAGGCGTTGTTGGGCGACCAGGTCGCGATTAGCGCGTCGTTACTTTATCCGCGCGAACCGCTCGAAGTTCGGCTGGATGATCCGGAAGCCATGCTGGCTGAGATCACGCAGTTCCTGCGGGCTGCGCGTAGCGCGCTTGCAAGTGGCGCCGCATTGCCGGGTCCGGACACGGGCGGTGACTACGACGACCTCGCATTCGCCCTGCCGGCCAATGCCAACGCAACATACTGCAAACGCAAGCAACCCGCCGCGAGCGAGCGGCTTGGCGAAGTCGCTCAGGTGTGGGAGGCGGAATGATGACCATCATGCAAAGAATCCTCAAGGATGACAGTGCCCGGCGCGATGCCATCAGCGGCCACGAGCGTTCCATCCTCGTCGAGGCAGGAGCAGGTTCTGGCAAGACAGCGGTTATGGCCGGCCGCATCGCTGTGATGTTGGCACAGGGTGTTGCACCTCGCGCGATTGCCGCCGTCACCTTCACTGAGCTCGCGGCGAGCGAGCTCCTTTCCCGTGTTCGGGAGTTCGTCAGCGATCTTGCGGTGGGCCACATTGCACCCGAACTTCGGGTGGGGCTTCCAAGCGGTCTGTCGCAGATGCAGCGTGACAATCTCATCGCAGCGAGCGCCGCGATCGACGAGATCACCTGTTCGACAATCCATGGGTTCTGTCAGCGTTTGATCAAGCCCTATCCGGCAGAGGCTGATATCGATCCGGGTGCCACGGTCATGGACCGCAACCAGGCCGACCTCACCTTTCTTGAAATAGTGGATGGCTGGCTTCGAGAGAGGTTGTCCGGCGACCATGATGGCATCCTCGCCGAAATGGTTCTGCACAGCCCTGGCGAGACCGTGGCCCTGATGCACAGGGTCGCCGAAGCGCTGCGCCGGCGCAGGAGCCTCGTCGCTCCGGCGGTGATACCGCTTGCGGACCATTTGGAAGCGTTTCGGCAGGCGGCTGATGATCTCTCCGCCTTCATGCAGACCGCCAGCGTCCGTGAGCCGGAGACGGAGGTCTATGCGGCACGCTTTTCCGAAATGGCTGCGCGCTTGCCCGCCGTGTTGAACGCGGAAACGCCTGCCGGCTTAGTCGGGCTGCTGGTCTCGCGCCCACATCCCGACTTGTGCACCAAGGCTGGCGACTTCTCCTCCTATCGCAAGAAGGGCAAATGGGCGGCGGCGGCAAAACAGGCGGGGCTTTCCAAAGCCGACGCCGACCGGTTGAACGATGCCGCAGAAGACTTCTTTGACGCCTGCTGCGCTGCGTGGACCGCCCTCCTTCAGTCGGCGTCTGGCCAGGTGCTCGCAGCGCTGATCGATGAAGCACGGCTGATGTTGGACCGGTATCGAGAGCACAAGCGCGCTAGCGCCCAGCTCGATTTCGACGACCTGATCTACGCCGCACGGGATCTGCTGCGTGACCATGAGGCCGTGCGACGGGCGCTCGGGCAACGGTACGCGAAGGTCCTCGTCGACGAGTTCCAGGATACCGATCCGCTTCAGGCGGAAATCTTCTGGCGGCTCTGCGGTGACCCGGCGGAGGATCCACGAGATTGGGTCAGCTTTCGAATCCGGCCTGGGGCGCTCTTCCTCGTCGGAGATCCCAAACAGGCGATCTACCGTTTCCGCGGCGCCGACGTCGGCGCCTATGTCCAGGCGCGGACGGCCTTTTCGGTGCAGGATGCGGACGGTCTTGTGTCGATCTCGACCAATTTCCGGTCCTGCGCCTCGATCCTCACATTCGTCAACGAGCGCTTCGAGGCGATCCTGTCAGCGGACGGACAGCCCGGCTTCACCGCACTCGATCCCTTCCATGACGACCGCGGCGGCGTCTGTGTTGCCGCGCTCGACATCGCCGTCGCCGACGAGAATGGCAAAGCCAGCGCCGAACAGCAACGCGATGCCGAAGCCGACGCTGTGGCTGAGCTGTGTGCTCGCTTAATCGGTAGCCATCCCGTTCTGGATCGGAAAGCCGGCGCGGAACGCCCCTGTCAACCGGGTGACATCGCTCTTCTCGCGCCGACCGGCGCGGATTTGTGGCGTTATGAGGAAGCCCTTGAACGGCGCGGCATTCCGGTGGCAACGCAAGCCGGCAAGGGCCTTTTCCGCCGGCAGGAGGTGCAGGATCTTATCGCACTGACCCGTGCGCTGGCCGATCGCCGTGACACTCTGGCGCTGGGGGCGCTGCTGCGCGGCCCGCTGGTCGGGCTCAGCGAAGAAGAGTTCCTGGACGTGGTCTGGGCTCTCCCCCGGTCCGAGGAGGAACCTGACCGAATCCCCCGCCTCGACCTTGGCGTCGACCCGGCGGCAATCAGTCATCCGCTAGCGCGCGACGTCATTGAAAAGCTGCAGGCACTCCAGCGGCGCGGCAACAGCACCACGCCGCACCAACTGCTGTCGCAAGCCGTGGATGTCCTGCGCTTGCGTCCCATTCTGCTCGATCGACATCGGGGTCAGGCCGAGCGGGCGCTCGCCAATGTGGACCTATATCTCAGCCTCTCGAGCAGTTATGCGGTGCGCGGCCTACGCGCCTTCTCCGAGGCGATGACGGCGGCCTGGACTGACGAGGCCCGGGCGGTCGAGGGTCGACCCGACGCGCAAGAGGAAGCCGTCGCGCTGTTCACCATGCATGCTGCCAAAGGTCTCGAATGGCCGGTCGTTATCCCCATCAACACTATGACCGGCGTAATGGCACCTGACAGCGCGGTGATTGACCGGCAGAACGACACTTTCTACTGCCCTGTTCTCGGTGTCCCTCCCTCTGGCTATGACACAGCGCGGCAAGCCGAGAAGGCGGAATTGGACCGAGAACGTGTCCGTCTCTGGTATGTCGCTGCGACCCGTGCCCGTGAGCTGCTGATCCTGCCACGCCTGGACGTAGCCCCTTCGAAGTCTGCCTGGATTGGTCTTGTAGATCTGTCACTCGCGGACCTCGCCGCGCTGGACGTATCGCATTTACCACCAGATCCAGTCGTGGTAGCTCACGGCCACAGCAACAGTCAGACGCGTGAGAGCTTCGCCGCTGAGGCCAGCGCAATCACGGATCAGCAGATCCTACTGAAATGGCTTGCTCCGAGCCGTGACGAGAATGCAGCCGGAACGGTCTTGCAGGAAGAGCAAGCCGATATCTGGACCGGTTCGGATGATAATACACCGCCGGAGCTCGTAGCTTCCTCCACCGTGCAGGGTGGCCGTGAGCGCGGGCTCGTCCTTCACAAGCTCATGGAAGAAGTCCTGAACGGCGAAACCGGCGACTCGCACGCGGCGCTCTCTGCGCGAGCCGGGGAGCTCGTCCGTGCGCTTGGCGTAGTTCCGGTCGCCGACCCAACTGCCGGGCTCTCCCCCGAGGAGCTGGCTGGTTGCGTTGGACGGACTTTAAGGCTGCCCGAAATCGCAGCCCTCCGGCCGGCGCTGTCTGCCGAGTTCCCCGTTTACGCGCTTCGCGAGAAAGACGCTGAGCTGGTCGCAACGGCGGGCATAGCCGATGCGCTGACGGTTGGTCCAGGGGAGACGCCAGCTGTGGTCATCGATTGGAAGAGCGATGTAAATGCCGATCCCAAAACGCTTGACCATTATCGGGCGCAGGTCCGTGCGTATCTCGAAATGACGGGAGCAGAACAGGGGCTGATCGTCCTGATGACGAGTGCGACGGTGATCGCGGTCAGGCCAAATGTTCCCTCCCCTCCATCCTGATTGCGGGGGGCCCTTCACAACGTGCCGACTTTTCATCAGGCCAGTTCAAAACCGTGACCACTTCCGCGGCAGGAACGAGCCGTCTGTTCCACTCAGCGCCCTAGACGGAATTTGTATGTCCTATCTTGCTTGGATTGATTTCGACCCCGAGGAGCGGCGACGCGCACAAACGCTGATCGATCTCTTCAAACAACCTGAAGCTCGCGACGAATTAGGTTTGGGAACAGTGCGCGATGGTCTTGCCGATCTCCTTTTTCCAGGCACCAGCACAATCCAGACGCGGCTACGCTATATGCTTTTTATTCCTTGGATCTACCTTGAGGCGCAAAGTCGCAAGGCGACACAAGCGGAGCGGACGAATATTGCTCGGGACCTGGAATTCCGGTTGAGCGAAGCTCTGCTTCGGGGCGAGGAAACGATCGGCGTGATCGGCCGAGATGCCGGCCGAAACCTCAAGCGGCTCGCCTCAAGCGTCTATTGGGCAGGTCTCAACACCCTTGGCATACGCACCCTGGCAGGGTCCCAAGCGACTTTCCTCTCCTATGGTCCCGAAAGCCTGAAGGATCACGATCTGAAACTATGGGCGCCAAGCCTACCTAAAGCGCCCGGCAATCTGTTTGATTCGGCAACGTTTGCGCTGACACTAGAAGAAGCGGATTTCCTGCGAGATCGCATTGCCGGCAATGCAAAGCCAACACTGCTGAATGAACTGGCGCGCACGGGTGAGACTTATTCTCAGGCTTGGCCGTGGCAGGTGGACGAAGGCAGCATCTCGAAATCCAATCGTGCGATGTTGCGTCACGCCGAAAGATTCTCGGGCGTGATGTATGGCGCCAGTCTGTTTTACAATCTTCTGCTGGCGCTCCGCGCCGCTGCGCGACCGAATGCCAAAAAGCATGCAGATGCTCCAGCCCTGGTGGAGCATTACCGGTCGCGACTTGAAGCCTGGAGGGCAGAGCTCAGGCATCTGAGCTTGAATGAGTGGGATCTCGACGATCTTTTTAGCCTTATTGGCAAGACCAGCCACAATTTGACGAAGTCGTCTCGTGATTTTATCCGCAGCTGGGCATCCATGGCGCGGGATGGCTCGGTCCAATTGGAGACAGACAGTGCAGCGATCGAGCTTCTAAAGCACCGAGAACACGGCCTGAAGCGGTTAAAGGCCCGCCTGCTGCACGATGCGCCACTAGAGAGATGGTCAGGTGCTTCTGGCGACGCCCGTCTCGATTTCAGATGGGGTATTTCAAGAAGCTACCTCGGGGAGCTCGCCGATGCCGGCTGAACCCGTGTTCAACCCTGAAAATCGCGAACTTTACACGTCTCTGGTGCGCGCGCCCGATCAATATCGGTTCGACAATGCCGCAGCGACAACCTACTCGCTTGACTTCGAGACGGCGCTCACCATTCCAATCGCCATCGTTTTTCGAGACGCCGAGAACCGTGACGAGATGTTGCGGAGCCCGCTGGCCCTGCTGCAAAGCGTCGAACGGATGGCCGGCAGAATGGCCATCTACTGTGATCGGGGCCGCATCAAGGAGGCGCGCCCGAATGCAGCACGGCTGATGGCGCTTTACGAGAAGACGATAATCGAGGTTTCGGCGCCGGAGGGCGGTGCATTCCATCCGAAGCTGTGGTGCATCCGTTTCCAACCGGAACAAGAGGGACAGCCCACGCGCATGCGGCTCGCCATTTTGTCACGGAACCTCACGAATGATCGATCCTGGGACCTGGCTCTTTGCCTCGACGGGAAGGTTGGCGACAATATCAACGATGCGAACGAGCCTGTCGTGCAGCTTCTTCGCGCGCTTCCGGGATTGGCGAATTCGGCAAATCGCCCGCCGGCACCCAAATTTCTTCCGTCGCTCGCGCGCGATCTCGAGCACTGCTTCTGGGATGATCTCCCCGCTGGCGCCACCAAAGTCACCTTCGCAGTGAATGGTTTGAAACCTGGCGCCTGGTCTCCGCAAAAGGGCGAGCGCCTCGCCGTTCTCTCACCTTTCGTAAGCAGTGCCGCGCTCGCGCACCTGGCCAAAGACTACGAGGAGCCGACAGCCTGTCAACTCGTGGCACGGGCCGAGGAACTGGATTGCATCAAGCCTGAGATTCGCGAGCTTTTTGACATACGGACCCTCGATGACCGAGCGACTCGTTACGAGGAAGAAGATCGTGACGAGATAGATTCTGCCGATCTTGAGGGCCTTCATGCCAAGGCCTACGTGGTGGAGCGGGGATCACGTCTTCATGTCCATCTTGGCTCCGCCAACGCAACGAGCGCTGCGCTGATCCCCGGCCGCGGCGGTCGTACCCAAAACGTAGAAATCATGGCAACCTTGGACGGCCCCAAAAGCCGCATGGGTTCAATTGCCGAAACGCTTTTCTCGGACGAATTTCAACGACTTCTGACGCCCTATGTGCCATCTGAGCCGCCCGGGCAGGATGCCGCTGCAGCCGCTGAGAAAGTGCTCGAAATTTTGCGCACCAGGATCGCGGCGCTGCCGCTCGACCTACACTGTACCCAACTTCCCGACGCCATTGGGCTCGAACTGGTGCTATCCGGCAAGACTTCGCCGATCGAGATACCGGCGGGAGTGAGATGTTTCGTTCGCCCCATTACGGTTGCGAATGAACGGGGATATGACGCGGCGCCTTTGCTCTGCGGCACGGCGCCGAGAATGGCTGTAAGCAGCGTCTCTTTGAGCGACGTTACACGCTGGCTTGTAATGAGGCTCCGCGATGAGGGTACAGGCGTAGAGGTTGCGTTCACTTTGGGCGCCCGTCTCATCGGTCTGCCCGATGGCCGGGATGCTGCCGTCCTGCGAGCACATATTGCCAATGTCGAGAACTTCTTCCGCTATCTGAGCTTGCTTCTCGGGAGTTTGGGTGAAGGCAGCTTCCTCGAAAGCGAAACTGCCGGTGAGGGCCAATGGCTTCGAAGGCTCGGTCAAGGTGGCAACGCGTTGCTGGAGCCGATGGTGCGAGCCCTCACCCTCGGTGGTGGTGAGCTCGCCGAGATCGATCACCTCATCAAGCGCCTAGATGACGGTGGCAAAAGCATAGTCCCCGAGGATTTTCTTCAGTTGTGGGCCAGCTTCGCGCCGCTCGTAGCCATCAAAGGAGCCCGAAAATGACTTATCAAGCAGAAGAGCATCTAAAGCTCCTCAAACCTTTTCAGCGGGCCACAGTCAATTACGTGTTTCGGCGTCTATTCACCGATGCGCAGACCACGGCGCAGTTTCTCGTTGCCGACGAGGTGGGCCTTGGAAAGACCATGGTGGCGCGGGGAGTCATTGCTAAAGCAATCCAAGAGTTGACCGGCAAGGTCGACCGTATCGACGTCGTCTACATATGCTCCAACCAGGCGATTGCCGAGCAGAACATCAAGTCGCTCAACGTTATTGGCTCGGCGACAAAACCTCTCAATACCCGCCTTACTTTGCTACCGCTCGAAATCGAGCAGGAGGGCGGGATTGCCTCACAGCCCGTGAACCTTATCAGCCTCACCCCAGGAACAGCACTCGATCTGAAGTCATCATTAGGTACCGCAAAAGAACGAGTCCTGATTTACGAGATGCTGAGAAAGAGGCTCGGCATCAGACACGGCGGCGTGCAGCGCGTCTTCCGCGGAGGCGTGGAGGCAGAAAACTGGCCTGGCTGGACTGACTGGATACGCACGCAGAAAATTTCCGAGGAGATCTCGAAGAATTTCAACGCGGCTGTTGGAGATGAATTCATCCAGCGGATTCGCGCAGCCGCGGAGTTGGCGAGGAGTAAGAAAAATCCAAACTATCCCGTCGATCAGCGGCCAGCTTCCATCATAGGGGAATTGCGGCGGATCCTGGCACGTATCTGTGTCGATGCGTTGACCCCCGATTTGATCATTCTTGACGAATTTCAGCGGTTCGCCGACCTGTTGCACGAACACGATGCACAGTTGGCTCCAGAAAAGGCAGCCGCGGCGGAGCTCGCGCGGGCGCTCTTTTCCTACTCTGGCGGCGACGGCTCGAAAGCTCGGTTGCTGCTCCTGTCAGCAACACCATACCGCATGCTGACCTTGAATAGCGACGATCCAGAAGATGGCGATCACTACAGTGATTTCCTGCGAACCATGCGCTTCCTCTTTGGCGCAGAAGATGGCGATGCGCGGATCAAGGAGCTGGAGCACGAGCTGACTCGTTTTCGCCGGGCATTGCAGGCAATGCCGGAGACAAGATTTGATGCCCGCGTCACGCGTGATCGCGTTCAACACATTTTGAGTGAGGTCATTGCCCGAACCGAGCGCGTTGATTCCAGCGATGATCGCAATGCGCTGGTCAGGGAGAGCAAGCCGCAGCTGACGATCGAAACAGAGGATCTTAAGGAGGCGAAGGTGATTGCTCAGGTAGCAGCGCTCGTCGGTGCGCCGGGCGTAGTGGAGTATTGGAAGTCGGCGCCGTACCTTCTCAATTTCATGCGTGACTACAAGCTCCGGCAGAAACTACAGACGGTGAAGCTCCGGCCATCTAAAGAACTTCGCCACGCAATCAAGGCTGCCGCTCCGTTCCTCATCAGCAAGGAGCAGGTCGAGGGCTATGGGGAGATTCCGCTTCGTAACGCACGAATGCGGGTTATGGCGGATACGACCTTCCAGCATCAGCTTGATCGCGCGTTGTGGATTCCGCCGTCTCGGCCAACATTCGGCGAGCAGATCCCGGCAACCAAGTCGCTCATATTTTCGGATTGGTCGATGGTGCCTGACGCGGTCGCCGCCCTTCTTTCGCATGAAGCAAGTCGGCGCATGGGAATGACGGCCGACCTCGTCAGCCGCACCAGCCGTCCCATTGGCATCGAGGAGATGATGCCAATGCTCTGCCCTTCCCCTACCCTGGCGGCGTGGATCGACCCCTTGGCATTGGAGCGCCGGTATGGACATGCGCCAAGCTATGATGAGCTGCATCTCCAAGTGGTCGAAGTGTTAACCGAGCGTATCGACGCAAAGCATCTAACACGTCTGACCGAGAGATCCGATCGGCTTCTGCCGCTCACACTTGAGGAAAAATTGGGGAGCGGCGTGGACTGGGGAAGGCTCGGTGCGATCGAGCATGAAGGTCATGATGAACACGGGGCAATGGCGCGCACCATCGAGATAATAGGAAACGCACTCGAAGGCGAAGATCATCTCGACGATGCAGACGTCAAGGATACCTACGACAAGCTCGCAGAATTTGCCCTCGGGTCCCCTGCAACCTGCGCACTTCGCGCGCTGGGCCGTCTATGCCCAGAGCTACCTCTGAACGATCCTGCCCTTGTCGGGGCAGCGATGGCGATCGCGCTCGGATTTCGGAGCCTGTATAATCAGCCGGAAACCAGGGCGTTGTTGGGAGAAACATCGCCCCTGAACTACTGGCGCCAGGTCAATGCGCATGCCGCGAGACACGATCTGACCGCTGTTTTGGACGAATACCTCCAGCTCGTGGTCGACGCTGAGCATGCTGCCGAACTGGACGCGCGACAACGCGCGGCTCTCATCGCCAACAAGGTCGTAGAAGTCGTCGCATTGAGGCCAGCTCAAATAACGCTGGATCACTGGACGGCAGGGCGCTCGCGCTTGCACGATAAGACCTTCGAGGTGCGGGCGCGTTTTGCGATGCGATTTGCGACAAAAGCGGAGGACGAAAAGGGGGTTCGCCGTACGACGCTCGTGCAAGCCGCCTTCAAGTCGCCTTTTCGTCCATTTGTACTGGCGACAACCTCGATTGGCCAGGAAGGTTTGGACTTCCATCCCTATTGTGCACGTATCGTGCACTGGAATCTGCCCCGAAATCCGGTTGACATAGAACAGCGCGAAGGGCGGGTTCATCGCTTCAAGAACCACGCTGTCCGGCGCAATATCGCTGCCAAGCTTGGTGATTTTGCGCTCCGTGGCGATGATTGTATCGCACCATGGGAAAGCATGTTCGAGGCCGCTCGGCAGCAGGAGATCTCACAGAGCCGCCCTGGTGACATCGTGCCTTACTGGCTATACCCCGGTGACGAAAAAATCGAGCGCGTAGTTCTTATCCCCCCGTTCAGCAGAGAAGTTGAGCGCTACGGAAATTTAAAGAAATCTTTGGCGACCTATCGATTGGCATTCGGTCAGCCACGACAGGAAGAGTTGGTTCAGCTATTTACGAGATTTGAATCTGAGGTTGTCGCGGAGCTGGCTGATCTGCAAATATCACTCAGGCCAAAAACTGATTTGAATATCGACAGCAAGCTGCACGATGCGCAGCAAGGGCAGCAGTAAGAATTTTGGGGCAGGAGGGTAGTTTTCGGATGGTGCAGGATAATCTTTCGGGCACATCGATATACAAGCATAAACAGGAGTCAGTGCAGCGCCCCGATGTCGGCGTTGAAGCGCAGTTTTCGAGTAAGAAAGCGCCCAGGACCTACCGCTACGATTCCAGCCTTGCGCCCGAACTCTCATGGGATGAAAACGCTGATCGTGCCTTCGCTGAATGGCTTTTGACGCTGGTTGCCGATGCCGCCGAGAAGGGCGAGGCCGCCGTCTTTGCTGAACCGCAGGTCTGGCAGGGCACCGAGGAACGGTTCACGTCCCTTTCGCAATGCGCGGCGCGGCTGCGCAGCCTGACCAAACCGTTCCTCAACTGGACCGGCAAGGCCGAACGGCAGCAGGTGACGGTGCCAACGCTGCCGCTATTCGTGCATGAGCGTCATTCGACGCAGGCCATTCTCGAAACCCTCAAATCGCACAAGGCGCTCGGCACCAATCTTGACCTGTTCGGCGATATCGACCTCGACGTGGCCGACAAGCTCGACGCCTACGAGCACAAAGGGCCGTGGACCAACCGCCTCGTCCTCGGCGATTCCTTGCAGGTCATGAACTCCCTGCTTGAATATGAGGGCATGGGCGGCCAGGTTCAGATGATCTATTTCGACCCGCCTTATGGCGTGAAGTACGGTTCGAATTTCCAGCCGTTCGTGCGCCAACGGGACGTGAAGCATGGACCGGACAATCAAATGATCCGTGAACCCGAGATGGTAAAGGCTTATCGGGACACGTGGGAGCTGGGTCTTCACTCTTACCTTACATACTTACGCGACCGGCTGACGCTAACGCGCGAGTTGCTGACAGAAGCCGGCTCTGTCTTTGTCCAGATTTCCGACGACAACCTGCATCATGTGCGCGAAGTATTGGATGAGGTCTTTGGAGCGGCTAATTTTTGCTCCATTATCGCATTCAATAAAACAAGCGGATTTAGCCCCAAACTTCTTTCAAATGTTGCTGACTATCTCCTTTGGTATGCGAAAGACATCAAGAGCGTAAAGTATCAGCAGATATACCTGCAAAAAGAATTGGGCGAAGAAGGCGCAACGCAATACACCTACGTTGAGTCTTTGGATGGCTCAGTTTTTCGTTCTATGACCGCCGAGGAACAGGCAGACCCAAGCAAAATTTCTGGCGACTTTCGCATCCTTACGCATGGCGACATGTCGGCACAGGGGACGTCCGGCAATACCGAACCATTTGATTTCAATGGCAAGATTTTTCGGGTGCCCGCAAACTGCCATTGGAAAACTACTCCGAATGGCATGCGGAAGCTCGCAGAAAATAATCGCCTTTTGGCGATGGGCAATTCATTGCGGTACAAACGGTATCTATCAGACTTCCCTTTGTTTCCTGTGTCAAACGTCTGGACGGATACCGGGACTAGCGGCTTCGCAGCAAAAAAACTTTATACGGTGCAGACAAATCCTTCGGTCGTGCAACGCTGCATGTTGATGACGACCGAGCCAGGCGATCTCGTGCTAGACATCACCTGCGGTTCCGGCACGACTGCCGTTGTAGCTGAACAGTGGGGCCGTCGGTGGATCACGGTTGACACCTCTCGGGTGCCGATTGCCCTTGCACGACAACGGCTGCTGACCAGCACCTACCCTTGGTATAGGCTCAAAGAGCCAGCCACAGGCCCGTTAGGTGGCTTTGTCTACGAGCGAAAGCGCAACAACAAGGGAGAGGAAACTGGGGGTCTCGTGCCCCGGATCACGTTGAAATCTATCGCCAATGATGAAGATCCGAAATGCGAAACTATTCCCGATCGCGCGGAAACAAACGACAAGATCACCCGTGTCTGCGGTCCGTTTACAGTGGAGGCGACCATCCAAGCCGCGATGAGCTTGGAAGAAGATGCACCGCATCAGGCCATGCAGCCGCAATCGAGTAGCCCCCGTTCCTACCTGGACCGCATGATCGAAGTCCTGCGCCAGAGCAAAACGTTACGTCTGCCGGGGAATGTGACGCTGGAGCTGGAGGCTGTTAGCCCGCTTTCCGACCGCGAGTATCTTCACGCCGAAGGCGTGGCGCGGGATGGAACCGAAAAGCGGATCGCCTTCGTCTTCGGACCAGAAGACGGCGCGATCGGCTCCGAGTATGTCTTCAACGCACATACCGAGGCTTTGCAGCAGGGCTTCCAGCAGCTTTTCCTGTTCGGCTTCGCGATCCAGGCCAAGGCGCGGGAAATGCTCGACAAGCTGAAAATTCCGACGGTCTACGTGTCTGTAACGCCGGACGTGGTCATGTCCGACCTGCTCAAAACCAGCAAGGCCAGCGAGATTTTCTCCATCACCGGCCTGCCAGACGTGGAGCTGCAAGCCGCCGGAAAACGCGATGACGGGACGCCGCTGCGCCGCGTCGTCATCAAAGGGCTCGACATCTTCCGGCCGGATACGATGGAGACGGACGAGATCAAGGCCGAAAACCTGCCGTGCTGGATGCTCGACACCAATTACAATGGCATGGCGTTTCTTGCGTCCCAGGTGTTTTTCCCGAAGACCAGTGCGTGGGACAATTTACAGAAGTCGCTCAAGGGCCAGTTCGCCGACACTGTTTGGGAACATCTGGCGGGAACGGTCAGCGAGCCGTTCGTTCTCGGCGACAAGAAACGGATCGCGGTCAAGGCCATCGACGAGCGCGGCAATGAGCTGATGGTCGTCAAAAGCGCGGAGGAAGCCCGCTGATGCCCGCCGCGCAGGAGAAGCAACAACCGCCGCTGACCGTCGCGGAGGTCGATTCCCCGATCATCAATTCGCCGTTCCGCGAGCCGGAATACCATTGGCAGATTGAACGCGGGAAGCCGCCAGTCAAGGCAGAAGGACGACGGCGCGCCAGCTATTTCTACCGCGTGCCGGAACACGCCGGGCGCGGACGGAAGAATAAGAAGCAGGCCGAGCTTTTCGAGAGCGAGAAGGGCGAGGAAATCGAGCTCGAGATCGTCAACCTCATCCGCGATCGGGTGAAGGAATGGCGTTCAGGCAGTCGGTCCGGCGGTATCGCCTATGACGGCGCGTCGCCCGTCACCAAGGAATTGCTGGAGCTATGGCGCAGCAGCGACCGGATGCAGCGGCTGTTCTTCGCGCAGATTGAGGCCGTCGAGACGATCATCTTCCTCATCGAGGCCAACGACGTTTACCACAAGGGCTTGCCGGAGATTCCAAAGGACGAACCCGGCCTGGAGGCGAAGGCCGCCGGCGTTCGCGCCTTCATCCGCTACGCCTGCAAGATGGCGACCGGCTCCGGGAAGACCACCGTCATGGGCATGCTGACGGCCTGGTCGATTCTCAACCGCACTGCCTCGCCCCGCGACGATCGGTTTTCCGACACCATCCTGATCGTCTGCCCCAACGTCACGATCCGCGAGCGTTTGCAGGAGCTGGACCCTGCGCTCGGCGACCTGAGCCTCTATCGCACGCGCCAGCTTGTGCCGCCGCACCGCATGGAGGAATTGCGGCGCGGCGAGGTCATGATCGCGAACTGGCACCGCCTTGCGAAGAAGGAAACCAACACCGTCAACGGCGATTCCGCAAAGGTCGTGAAGACCGGAGAGCCTGTGGAAGTCGTGAAAAACGCAGGCAAGGAAAACGAATCCGTCGAAATCAAATACTTTGAATCCGACGCGGCCTGGTTCAAGCGCATCCGGCGCGAGCTGGGCAGCGGAAAAGGACGCAGCCCGCACTGGCTGATCTTCAACGACGAGGCGCATCACGCCTATCGGCGCGGCGACGCCGGAGCCGAGGATCAGGCTCTTGAGGAAGACAAGGACCTTGCGAAGAAGAATGAGCGCGAGGCGACAATCTGGATCGAGGGGCTAGACCGCATAAACCGCCTTGCCGGCGGCAGCCGCAGGCGGGGGATCAATCTCTGCGTCGATCTGTCAGCTACGCCCTTTTATATCCAGGGTTCCGGCAATGAGGTCGGTAAGCCGTTCCCGTGGATCGTTTCCGACTTCGGCCTTCTCGATGCCATCGAGTCCGGCCTTGTCAAAATCCCGCAATTGCCCGCCCGTGACGTGACCGGGGCCGAGGAAGCTGCCTATTTCAATATCTGGCGATGGGTGCAGGCTAAAGCCAAGGAAGACGGCTACGGCACCAATCTCACACCTGAGCTGGTCATGAATTATGCCAGCGCGCCGATCAATCTACTGGCGGCCGAGTGGCATGAGCGCTTTCTTGAATGGGAGCAGTTCTCGAAGCAGCAGCACAAACATCCCGTGCCGCCTGTCTTCATTGTCGTCTGCCGCGACACGGCCGTCGCCAAGGAAGTCCATTCCTGGCTTGCGAACGGCAATGACGGCTACGGCGTTTCCCCGCCCTGGTTTCGGAATTCACCCGGCCAGGAGGTCACGGTCCGCATCGACTCAAAGGTCATCGAGGACATCGAGGAAGGCGGCAGCAAGGACGAGACCCGCCGCTTGCGCTACATCCTCGATACGGTCGGCAAGGCCGAATGGCCGGGCGGCAAGGTGCCGGAAGAATGGTCGGAGCTGGTCCGCAAACACAACGACAAGGTCGCCAGCGACGACAATGACGGCTCCCTGAAATGGATCGACGAGCGCATCCCGCCGGGCCGGGATGTGCGCTGCATCGTGTCGGTCGCAATGCTGGCCGAGGGCTGGGACGCCAACACCGTCACACATATTGTCGGCCTGCGACCGTTCGGATCGCAGTTGCTCTGCGAACAGGTTGTCGGCCGGGCGCTGCGCCGCAAGAGCTATGCCCTGAACGAGGAAACGCAGATGTTCGCCGAGGAGACCGCCAAGGTCTTCGGCGTGCCGTTCGAGTTGATCCCGTTCAAGGTTGCGCCTGCCGGACCGACTCCCCCGCAGCCGGAACCCAATCATATCTATTCGGTGCCCGAGAAGGCCGAGTTCGAGATCACCTTTCCGGTCGTGACCGGCTACCACCAGTCCGGGCAGTTTGAGGTTTTCATCGATTGGGACCAGGTCGCCAAGGTCACGATCGATCCGATGAGGATTCCGCAGATCGTCGAGCTGACCCCGCTGACGACGCCGGACGGCACTCTCGCGGCCTACGGTCCGGGCGAAAAGCCGGTCCTGTCGCTCAAGGACTGGCGCGCGATGTTCCGCGACCAGCAGGTCGCCTTCCGGCTCGCGCGCGAAATCTGCCTGCGCTGGCAGGCCGATAACGGCGCGGCGGCGGTGCCGACACAGCATCTCTTTCCAAAGGTCGCTTTCGCTGCAAAGCGCTTCCTGGCCGAGAAGCTGGATCGGAAAGGCGGCAGCCAGCCCTGCGACGTTCTGCTGGTCGGCGAATATATGCAGGCAGCGATCGGCTCCCTGCTTGAGGCGATCAAGAAGGGTTCATCAACCGCCGACGCAGAGGTCGCTGTCGTCCCGCAGGGTGCAGCCGGGCGTGGCAGCACCCTCTATGTCGATTTCCATACGACGAAGCCCATCTATCCCGTGACACACTGCCATCTGAATGCGATGGTCGCCGACACGCAGCGATGGGAGCAAAGCGCCGCCTTCCTTCTCGATAGTCATCCCGGCGTGAAAAGGTGGGTCAAGAATGACCGGCTTGGCTTTTTCATTCCCTATCGGAATCGTGGAATTCCGGCCAAATATGTGCCGGACTTCATCGTCGTCACCGACACGGATCAGAATGTCGTCATCGAGATCAAAGGGCAGATGACGGACGGCGCGGACGCAAAGGCGAAAGCGGCACAGCGCTGGACTGATGCCGTCAACCGACTGGGGCAATATGGCCAATGGCATTACCTCCTTGCGACCGATCCCGGTCGTCTTGGTCTCATGCTCAACGACTTCACCGAAGCCTCCTGGGATGAGGGGCCATTCGCGCTGACATAGCTCCTGGCGGTCGGGTTCCTGTTCTCTCGTGTGGCAGCGGAGCCCGATCGCCTGCCCATCACGGTCCCGGCGTGCGGCCTAGCACACCGCGACGCTGCCAGCTGCGCGGCCTTGCATTCTGTTCTCACGACCATCGAACCGGCTAACGGAGAAGGGGAGCGCATCGATAGAACGGAGATCCATCAGTCTATCGCTGCAACCTTACCCTAAGACGCCGAGCGCGCTCCTTGAAGGCGTCCTCGCCCCCTTCCAGGATACTGCACACCTGATGGCGCATGTCGGCGTCCTCCAGTCCTCCGGAAACGTAGGTGATTGACGGCAGTTCGCCAGGGCTATGCGTGCCGGCGCTAGCGACGATGATCTGGTCAGCATCCGTGTTGATCACGAGGTTGGCGTTGTGGGTGACCATGATGACCTGCCGCTTGGCCTTGGCCGCGATGAACAAGGCGACCAGTTCATCAAAGATCGATTTGGGATCGAGATTCTCCTCGGGCTGATCGATGATCAGGGGCCGATGATCGCTCTCGTCGAGCGCCAAGTACAAGAGGAGCAAGACAATCCCGCGCGTACCCGGCGACAACTTTGTGATGTCGGTGCCTTCGTAATCGATGCTGTAGGCGATCTGGATGTGGTCGGTGCTGAACAGCCACTTTGCGAAACGCATCAGCCAGCTTCGATATGCCGATTGATCATTCGCCGGTACATTGGCCACCGCGAGAAGCTCGTCCTGCCAGGCATCAGTGAAGTGCTGGATCGCCGTATCGATGGCGCCCACATCACCTGTTTCCCACGCCTTTCGGAGGTTGGCGTTGGCCCACTGTTCGATCGAGCCCTTTCCCTTAAAATCGCCGGCGCGCCGCAGGTCGAAAAGCTTCTCGCCGAGCGCGGCCCACTGCTTTACATCGGCATGCCGGCTGGCCGAAAAGGACAGCTTCTGCAACGTGCCTTGGGCGGCCTGTAGGCGGTCGACCAGAGGCTGATACAAGTCACGCAGGACCTGCTCTTCGGCGATAATCGCTTCGAACACGCGTAGGTAGCTGTCCCGCCGCTGCTTGCTGAGATCCGCCATGCGCACAGCGGCCTTTTCGCAATCGGCAAGCGTGGCGCGGCTGGCCTCGATCTGAGTATTCTCCTCGGCAATGCGCTTGACCAACGCTGCAAACTTCTGCGCGGTCTCGGTGTCGATATTGATGAGAGCCTGCAGACGCAATGCCTCCGCCTCCAACACTGCAAGCGGCGTCTTCTCTGGGTCCGCACCCTCTGCCAGATAGGACTGATTGGGATCGGTGATACGTGCCGGAGGCACCCCTCGCCACGCTGCCGCATTCTTTCGTGTGGTCTCAAGCTTGGCTGCCAGGGCGGCGTCGACGTCACCATGATACTCAAGCAGGAATGCTTGCCAGTCCGTGTCATCGAGACGAGCCGCGACGAAGCTCGATTTCGTCTGCCGAAGCGCTTCCGGCGCTTTGTTTTGCCGAAACGCCTTCACCTCATCCTGCAGGCCGAGGAGCGAACTCTCCTGATTGGCGAAGTACCGGACGTACGAACGCACCTTTTCGGCGGCATTGGTGATGGCTGAAAGACGGTCGGCCCGTGCCTCGCTCCCTTTCACGATGAGCTTGTCGCGATCGCTCTCCAATCCCTTGACGGTCTGCTCCTTCTGGGCGAGCTGCTGCTTTAGCCCAGAGATCTGCCGCTTCTTTTCCCGCTCGAGGCCGATCTGATCCGAGAGCGTGGAAATGGCATCCTCTTCGCGCTGGCGAGCGAGGCGGAGGCGCGTTGCCCGCAGCTCCAGAAGCTGGTCGAAGCGAAATGTCCCATCCTTTTCGGGATGCGCTTCGAAGATCACTCGTTCGATCTCGGCCAGAAGTGCATCGGTCATTCCGTCAGCCGAGCACAGTTCCTCGACGAACTTCTGCGAAAGATAACGCGCCCGCGGGAAGCGTCCGTCTAGCTCGGCATCATAGTCGTAGTCGAGCAGATCGCGTTCGGATGGGTCGCCGCTGCCCCAGTCAAGTCGGACACTTGCCCCTTCGAGTAGATCCCCTGCTCGGAGAAGGAAGGAGGCAGGGCTGAGATGTTCAGAAGCCGCATCGCAACCTGCGGCAATCGCGTCGGCGAGAGCCGTCTTTCCTGAACCCCGCGCGCCGATGATAGCGACGAGCCCAGGGTTGAGCTCGACGACGGGTGTTGCCGCCCAGTCGGCATTTTGGATTGTGACGCAAGAAATCACCTGCGAGGGCGTGGCGCGAGTCGGAGGTGCGGCGCCGACAAATGCCCGTCCGGCAGGATCGATGACCGCCTGACGCAGCGAGTCGAAGTGAGCACCCCCCTTTACCCAGGAATAGCGATCGCCGTCGGGAGCCCCGACTTTTGCTGTCTCATGGGCATCGCTTCCGTGCAGACAGGGTTTGAGTGCTCCATACCGGGAGCGGATATCGTCCGGCGTGGCGCTGCTTTTACGGCCTAACCAGAAATCCCGTTGACTGATGCTGCTGGCGAATATGATGTGAGCGAACCGCTCAACCTCCTGTCGCTGCGCCCCTTCAGCTTCGCCCCGCATGCCGGACGTGCCATCATGCTCGCTCCCGGCAACTGCTATGAGAACATTGGCTTGGGCCCAATCGATCGCGCGATAGAGCTCCACCAACTGTTCAAAGCTCACCTTAAACTGCGTCGCGCCACGTGCGAGTGCAGCTCGTCCAGAGAGACCGGGATCGATCCTCGAGCCGAGGCGCGTTAGCTCGTCTGGCGTGCATGCGAACCGATCCCCAGAATACTCGAACGTCAATTGCGCGAGGAAGCGCTGTGTAACCCCTACATGATCAGGATCCTGCGGATTGACGAGAAGATGGCAGTTCACCCAGTTGCCCTTGACGGTCCCAAAGGCAAGTCGCAGCTCCACATTCGGAAAGACAAGGTCGACGCCAGGAAGGCGACCGTCGCGGTGTTTCGCATCACGGACGCGCTCATAAGTGTCGAGCAAATAGTAATCGGTGACGCCTAGCGCGCGGATGACGGGCGCCGCCATTTCAATCCTGGTGAGATATTGCTCCCAGCTGTCGGTGCCATTAAACTGATCGTTCAGTACGGTACCCGGTGCATGAATATGAGGCTCCCATCGGAGCCAGCGTGATCCGGAACTACCCACATTCCCCCCAATCATGTGTTTTTATGCCGTCGAGTTCCGCCTCGTGACTATGTCAATGTCGCAAACCAAGAGCTCGCAGCCACGCCTCGACCTGCCCGAAGGCATCCTGCTGCCATTGCTCGGGTGTGCGACCATCAAGGATATCCGTCTCAGCAACGAATTTTCGGACGCTCGTCGGCCCATATCCTTCGGGCGCGTCGAACTTCTCCGCAATATATTGATAGCCTTGTGAGCCGCTCTCATGCTCGAGTAGCGGTTTGCACGCTGCGGCCAGGGCTTCGATCCCATCAGGATAATTTCGAATACAATAATAGATGTCGTAGGCGTCCTTCTGCTTGTGACGGCCGTTGAGGGCATAGCCCTTCATCGCAAGCAAGGCAGGGATCGAGCATACGGCTACCTCGACGCGGTTGGTGCCGCCTTCCGGCATATCTCCGGATATCGCGACGAGTTGGTAGAAGCGAAGAGCAAGGTCCGCTCCGTCAGCGCGCTGAACAGCAAAATCGCTCAAGATCGGCGGGCTATTCTTCACGATCTCCGCGTGACGGGGCATGAGGAAATCGACGACGATGTCGATGGGCGCCCCGCCATCGTTTACCGGCACCTGACGGACAAGCTGAAAGCGCCGAAGTTCCTCCCTCTGCTTGTACCCATTGCCCAAGAGAGCCTCGACCAAGTTCACATACTCGCCATCGCCGAGGGCTTCCGCGTCGAGGCCGAGATCGACATCAAGTGTCCCCAGATGGGGCATGTCCTCATTGTCGAGCAGCAGCCAGGGAACCGCACCACCAATCACCGCGAACTTCCCTTTGAAGCTGCCGAGGATCTGTCCGATTTCGACAAGGACACCCTTCACGGCCTTCGTTGTGCGGTCCTCATAATCCGCTGCGGACTGAGGCTCGGGCGGCACTATTTTCGCCATGAAAGGAGTTCCTTTCTGAGATGTTCAGCAGCTTCCGCTCCGCGTTCGCCCGCGATGGAAAGATCAAGATAGGTTTGGACGGGACTCGTGCAGATTACATTCGGGGCAGGCTCGACGATATCGTTGAAGAGGCCACGATCTTTAAGCACCGTAACCACAACGTTCGCTCCCGACGCCGCGGGGGAAAGTTTCAGGGCATCGCGCAGACGGTTGAGCCCGGCCGCATCCGCGTAAAAATGTTGTGTGGCAACGCGGCCATAAGGGGCCAGCCAGTGCGCCGCCGAAAACGAGGCGAACGCAGCGTGGGGATAGCCTTCCTGTGCACCAAGTGCGCCTCGCGCAGAGGCCTCCAAGGATTGGCCATGGAGCGTCGTGTAAAAACTCATGCGCTCGCCTGCCGGCGCTTCATAGGCTTCGCGCCAAGAGTCAAGGAGTCCATCGGGCTGAGAAAGCCGCAAGCCATCTTCCGTAACCTCGGCCCATTCGCGGTCGACCAACTCGCTCCGAACATTACTCACGTGGCCAAGGCTGACATCGGAGGCCTGGGCGAGGTCTGCGACTCGCCATGGTCGAATAGGATCGCGAAGAAGAACCCGAAGAACCTGCGCCGACTTTGGTTTGAATATTGATTTCAGACTGCGGTGGACCGCGGGTGGCTTCGCGTCGACCTGCCGCTCGATGAAGACGCTTTCGAACGCGATCCGCGCGTTCCCCACGAAATCGATAAATCCAACATTGAACTCCCGGCATAGCGCTTGCGCATCCGG
The DNA here is from genome assembly GCF_059509755.1 of Aquamicrobium sp. YD-1-mutant5. Lineage (NCBI taxonomy): Bacteria > Pseudomonadati > Pseudomonadota > Alphaproteobacteria > Hyphomicrobiales > Phyllobacteriaceae > Aquamicrobium > Aquamicrobium sp. YD-1-mutant5. The sequence continues at coordinate 38,496 of NZ_JCAKKP010000016.1, read as the reverse complement.
CGATAGATATGGCGCGATGAAGATCGGTGTTGCCGGTGGATCGAAATGATCCGCGGCTTTGTGGAGCTGAAGGAGGGTCGCACGCACATGCCGCGGCTGGCCCGCTGGCTTGACCTCGCAAACCAGGAAATGGTGATGCCCATCGATGTTGAGTTCTACCAGAATATCGACGCCGGAGCGTGGTGACGTCAGCTCCACTTTGTTTATCCGTAAGACGGGCACACTCTGCAGCAGCCCCTCAACAACCTTCGCTGCTTGGCTTTCGAGTTCATTCAATGAGTCGTCGGTTTTCAACATTTGCTGAAAATGGCGCCTTCGGTGAAACCAGTCAAGCGAATTTCAGTGGACGATGGTTTTCAACAAGCGCTGAATAACCCTGCTAGAGTGAAACGCATTGCATGATCGGGCCACCTGGTGGCAAGGGAGCAAGGTCGTGCGGGTCTAGAGAACGCCCCACGCTCGGTATCTACCCCTGCCCGTCATCTCGCGAGCACCAAGCTCGCTAATTAAATTCAGAGCGCCGCGGGGCGTCACCCCGGCCGCCTTTGCGATCATGGACGCCGACACGATCGGGCGCGACAGGATCAGATCGATCACCGCCGGAAGGCTGCTCGACGAGCGACGGCCGCGCATCCTCCGCTCCATCTGATCCCGCGCCTGGTTGAGCCGGACGATCTCCTTCATACCAGCCTCCGCCGCGATAGACATCGCCTCAAGGAAAGCGAGCAACCGCGTCGTTCGCTCTCTCGCGCGACGTCGCTCTCGAGGAACAGCTTTCAGCCCGACATTGTATGCCAGCAGATGCGAGATGATCTTGCCGCTCGACCGGAGATAGGCGACGACGAGCTGGCCACCGAGCCAGTGCTGGCGTTGCACCGGCTCCAAGGATTCCCAGGCGTCGTACAACAGCACGGCCGCAAGTGCGGGTGGCAGTGTTTCTGCACACTTCAGGACCGAACGCCATTGTGACAGCCGTTCCGCCTCATCCCAGTCTGGGTCGCGGATAACCAGGTCGCCGACGGCGAGTGAGGGGCGCGCTGCGGATGTCGGCGCAGAGCCGTCGCTCAACGCGTCGAGGACGCGCTGCGAGCGACATATGATCGCATCAATATCAGCGAACTCGCGGGCAAGCACACCATCCTCATCATCGTCGAGATCGACGCTCCCCTCCCCTGCTCGCCCGGCCAGCGCGAACTCTTGCTGCCGCTCCGCGCCGAGAACCGCTCCTGTCAGCGCAGCCACGCCGCCCTCGCTGACCGCCCAGGCGGGATCGGCACCGAAGATCCGACGCCGAGCACGGAGGATCGTGTGCCCGATGGTCAGCTCATGGGTGGGCGCCCGGATATCCATTTGGGCATCGTGGAGCACGAGGTCCTCGACATGGACGAGTTCGCCCGCCACCCACATACTGGCAGCCGCATCAAAGAAATGTCCCCGCTCGACAAAACCATCGCCGACGGGGCTGCGGCGTACAACCTCGTCGAGTCGGGCAAGTCGATCTTCGGCCCGTGCAATGGCTGGAAGAAGCGTCTCCAGAGGCAATTTCTCGATTTCGTAAGCCATTGTAATAAAATGCCTGCCAATCCGATACAGAAGTTATCATGTCCTTCGCTTCCGTCACATAGGTAGATTTCCCGCGCGCGTACTTAGTAAAGGCGGCTAGGCCTTCCGGATTGAACAGAGGTATGCCCACCGCGCCTCAGGTCGACGAGAAAGGCCATTTTTCCAATGGTTTCGACATTCAGCGCTGCGGCAAATGGAAACAAGAGACGTTTACAAACGATCGTTTTCTGGCACATTGCTTATTTGTACAAGCCGCCCCAAAAACCCCAGAAAAATCCGATGGCGAAAGCTGCAAACCTCACTCCCCCTCCCCTGCCGCAAAGGCTGATCGGATACGCCCGCGTTTCGACTGACGATCAACTCAATGACGCGCAGGTCGACGACCTAAGGGCGGCCGGCTGCCACCGTATCCACCAGGAGCACGGATCCGGTGCGTCGCGCGCAAGGCCCGTGCTGACAAAACTGCTCAAGGACCTTGGCGCCGGCGACGTTCTCGTCGTCGTGCGCCTGGACCGCCTTGCCCGATCGGTCAGCCATTTGCTCGATGTCATCGAAGACCTCGAAAAGCGCGGTGTGCATTTCCGCTCGTTGCGTGACCCGATTGATACCTCGACGCCACAGGGGATGTTTTCCTTAGCAGTGCTTGGCGCCGTTGCTCAGCTCGAGCGGGCCCTGATCGCCGAACGAACGAAATCCGGAATGAAGGCCGCCAAGGCGCGCGGCCGGCTTGCTGGCAATCCCGGCCTTCGGGAACGCCGCCCTGAGGCGATCCGCGCGGTTTCTGCGGCGCGCGAGCGCGCCTACCTCGACGAGTTGATTGCATCGGCACAGACATGGCTGCCGACCGTACGGCAACTTAGACCTCAGCACAGCTGGGACAACGTCGTGCGTATCCTCAATCGTCGCGGTCATGACTGGACCATCGAGCGGCTGCGGCGAGCGGTTCATCGCTTGGTTCGTGAGAAGCTTGCCAAGCCGGAACTGCTGGCTCGCTCTCCTCGTCGCGCGCCCGAGGACCATTTGATGAAGCTCGTCGCCGCAATCACGATCGCCGATCCGGATCTTTCGCTTCGCGACATCGCCGCCCAACTGGATCAGATGCACGAGCGACCGCCCCGCGGCGGCCGGAAATGGCAGCCGTCCTCCGTCAGGAACTTGCTGGAGGAAGCACGCCGCTTTGGACTGGTGCGCTCTTAAGCGCCTCGCTCATGAGACGCCAAACATGCCTGTCGCGCGACCGACCCTTCATTTGGGCAACTTCTTTCCATTCACCGCTGGCGAGAATTTTTTCGGCCAGCCGACGGTACTCCGCATCCGACCGCAGTTGGAGCTTTACGGAAGAAATTTTCGTCGCCGGCGCCGGCCTTTCGGCCGCCGACGACGGCGAGCCACGGAGATATCCGGTGAACGCCTGCTCCATGAAAGTGGGCGGCTCCCCGAACAATTGTCTTGCTCCGACCAAGTCGAGCAGCTGCGCCGCCGACAACAGAGTGGCGATGCGCCAGGCAACCGACAAATCTGAAAGAGAGTTCTGGAAAGCGGAAGCAAGCGGATGCAATCCGAACGCACCTCGCAACCACGCTATGTATGGCTTTCCCTTGAAGTGAGTTGGCATCCATAGGAATTGCATCGCGACCGTCAGATCGTCAGTTGAGAGGACATGCCGGCCCTCGACGATCGCCTGAATGGCCTTGGCCAGTTCTATCTGGAAGTCCAAAAAAACCGGAGCCTCGGTCTCCCGCGTCGTGGTCGACACCGGGCTCGCGCACGCTCTGCAGACAAGCACCGCCCTCCCCCGCAGGCAGTCAAACCGAAACCAACCACGAGCAAAGCAGCACTCGCAGTAAGTCCGCAACGTGCGGCGATGCTTCACGCAGACGGCAGCTTCAACGTGACCCCATTTAAGGCGGAGGAAATGATCACGGCCCTCCGCAGCGTCCTCATCGAGACATTCGGCGCACGTTCCGCGTTCTCGGCGATCATCAACATACCAGACTGCGGGTCTGATCATGCGTCCAAGTGCCATCGCCTCGATTTGGTCCGGCCGCAGTCTGCAGGAACGTGCCCAAGCCTTGAGCATCTGGGCTCTCGGATGGAAGTCGCGCTTCAAAAACCTCCTCGCGAGGTCATCGTCCCCGCATTCAAGCCAGAGGTCGATTTGGTCTGCCGTGCATCCATAGCGGCAGGCAACGCGCTCTTGCCATGATGAAATCAACTCGCCATCGTAAGGACGCGGCGCGATCGGCAGCAGCGGTATTCGCCTCATCGGCCGACCCGTCGCCCGAGTTGCCGTTCCGCGTGACGGCGCATGGCAACGAGCGGCAAGACGAGATCCTCGCGATCGAAGCTTTCAACAGTGATGCATTCCCGGCCGCTGCGGATAGCGTCTGTCGCGACTGTCTCCATCAGTCGAAAAATCCGCACCGTCACTCCTTCCGTTAGGTCGAGAACGCGCCTGCGGATGGCAGCCGCGCCCAGTTGCGATGGCTGGCGCAGCGGCAGAATGCAAGCGAGGCTCGACAGGAGTTGCGCCAGTTTTTGATCGTTCGACCAGCGTTCGAGATGAAACGCTTCGAAGCGCTCGGCAAGTTGGGGATCGGTGAGCAAAGCTTGTCGGGCTAGATCTGTACCGGCGCAAACCAGTTGAACCCTCAGGTCATTGGCGAGGAAGCGGATGACGTTGAGAAAGATCCTCTGCTGGCGGAAGGTACCGGTCAGCATGGCATGGATTTCGTCGATGATCAGCATCCGCACACCCATGCTGCGCATCAGGCTTCTGCAAATTCCCTTGAGCCGAAAAGCCGCATCGCTCGCGGGCCCCGGCGCCCCCATAGCATTCAGGAGTTCGCCGTAGATGTCCCGTTCGACCGGCTCCGCCGGCATCTGCATCGCCACGACCGGCATGGTGGTCACACCGCTTGCTCGATCGAAGGAGGCCGCGTGATCGCGGAGGAATTTACGGATGATCTTCGTTTTTCCCATGCCCGTGTCGCCATAGAGAAGCAGGCAAGGCATGCGATCTCGCGGAGGATAGGACAGCAAATCCTCCAAACGCATCAGTGCTGATCTGGCTTGCGCCGTTTCCAGCCACCGATCAGACCGGATCCAGGCCACGCGCTCGTCGTCGCCAAGAGCTGCTTGGCTTTGATAGGCCGGTAGCAGATGCGCATATTCTATCACGACCACTCCTCTACAGTTAAGGGCGACAAGTCGATGAAGGTCTCGTCTTCAGCCTCGGTCTCCGGCGGGCGGGACGGTTCCCCGCCAACGGCGAGTGCTCGTTCGGTTCGTTCCACATGGCGGCGCATGCTTCGGGTCTGCTGAACGGCGCTTTCCAGCAGTCGCCGTTGCTCCGCGATGGTGTCGAAAATCAATTTTTCATCGACAGAACGAACCCCGCGCTCTCTGAGCGCTGCACGCGCCAGGCGATGTTCCCCTAGGGTGATAGGCGGCCGGTCCAGAGCCGCAAATCGGACGGGCCAGACAGAGCCGTCCTCCTGTTCAACATAGACACAGGAAAGGTCGCGCGGATCGAATTTGACCCGTACTTGGCGCGCCGACCGGCCAGCCAACGGACTGAGAACGTCATCCCAATAACGAATTCCAAACAGATGCAGGCCATCCCTGCGGATGCAACGCTCCTTGAAGGGCAGGAAATCTCGCAAAAACCGGTCTGGATCGTGCGGCAGGCGCAAGGGATCGACACGGGCCGCGACAGCATCATTCCAGGCGGTTCGCGGCGGGAGCAGCAATGCGCTGTGAACTTCAGCGTGATAACGGCCGACGATCTGAAGGGCCAACCACCTCTCCAATTCGTCCAGCGTCATCGCCGCGTGCTTTTGCGGATCGTAGGAGCCTCGCTTGGCTATGTTGCTCGAGGTGGATCCGGGCAGCAGATGCACAGCGCCCATCATCGTGCCGATCAGCCGCTCAATGTGCCCGCCGTAATGCGGTCGGGCGACGGGGCGGTGCACCAGCTCGATGCCGTGCTCAGGTGCTCCTCTAACGAGAGCTTTGCCATGAAACTCCCGCCCGTTGTCGAGGTGGATAATGTCGGGCAGTCCAAACACCGGCCACTCGGCATCAATGCCCCTCGCCTGCAGCCAAGGTGCTTTTGGCATCACCAGATGCTGGATCGCCAAGGCTACCGACGTCGACGACGGAGGCTCCAGACTGAGATAGAAGCCGGCCACCATTCTGCTCGCGATATCAATGGCCAATGTCAACCAGGGACGCTGCAGCGGCCGTCGATCTCTCGCATCTACGATGAACAAATCTACCAAGGTATGATCGATCTGGACGATGTGGAGGGCGTGATCGGCACCGTACTCGCAGACGACGGCATCGAATTTCTGCCGGGCTGCCTTCGCGCCTTATCTCGCCTGCATCAGGCTTCTGGGATCGGCGAGGTCTATTCGAGCCCGGACAGCTTTCAATGATGGTGGATGAAGCCGACGTTCATGACAGAGTTCTTCCACCCGATCGTAAAGTGCGGTGACAGTCGGCCGCTCTCGTTTGCGGTAGGTATCGGCAATCGCCGTCTGAATGATCTCCTCGATCTCAGGCGACAAAAGCGTCTTGCCTTTCGGTGGACCCGAGCTGTCCGCCAGCAATGAACTCGTGACCGGCGAGGCACGATACCGGCTCAACAGTACGTAGAAGCGACTTCGACTTATCTTCAGCTCACGGCATGCCGCGCCTACGTGCAAAGGTGAAAGGCGCGGCAATAATGCCAAGGGTCGGATCACTTTTTCGCGCGACACGGCATCCAACCACACCGCGTCATCGACCATGAGCTTATCGCGTTTACGGCTCATCGGCCGTCACCCTTACCTTAACCGGCAAATCAGAATAGAATCCTGCGATCCTGGTCGAATCCACTCAATTAGGGTGACCTACTATTGTTACAAAACAAAGACATACAGTCCATTGAATTAGGACTAGCGACACTGTCGCTCGCATTTGATCGCCGGACAGTCCGTTTCAGGCGTCTGTGGTCGTCGAAATTCGCAGCCATTGGGCGGACTCGTTGTGCGCTTGATCAGCGGACTGCAGCGGTCTAGCGCCTCGCATGCAATCCCGACCGGCGTTGACGGCGGTCGCGGCGACCGACCGGGTGCTCACAGGCACCTTCTTCCGGGCAATCGCCGATTTCGGCCAAGGAAGCCCGCTCTGCGGTTTTTTACGCTTGACGAACAACGCCTCATCCCGACCCGCGAAACGCGCTCCATGGTCTTCTGTGTGACTCGATTTTTTCGCACTCGCTGTCCTCTCGGGCGGAGACCCGGTAGCGGGTCACCCATTCCTGGAATGCGCCGCATCAATCAGCCGCGCACGAGCCCTGTCGCGTTTGCGATGCGGTAGGCGTTGTGCGGCTGTCCACCTTGGGTCCGCCAGGATCTGAGTGGCCAGGCGCTCATATTCAGCCGAACTGCGCAGCAACGGATCGGTGGCCATTCCATGGGGCGGCGGTGACATGGTGCGCGTGCGCCGCGCGCCATTCGAATAGCGGCCTCCGACATTCTAGCGACCCCATCCGGGTTGACGCCGAACACGTCGCTCAGGGCGAGCAGCGTGACGAAGCGCCCACCGACGACCGGCCGAGCGGCGCCCCGCTTATGATGCGTGCAATTCGGGGCTGGACGAGTTATATAGGTAGAATATAGATCATCAGGAACCTTTGAAGATGGCCCTTAGTATAAAAGATCCGGAAACCGAACGTCTGGCGCGCACGCTCGCGGAGCGCACCGGCGAAAGTATCACTCTCGCGACGCGGACAGCGCTTGAACAGCGTCTACGCCGCCTCGGATCCAGTATTCGCAAGGCAGCTCTGCTGGAGGATCTCGCGGCCAGCAGACGACGCTGGCGCAGCCTTCCAGTCCTAGACACACGTAGTGCAGATGAGATTGTCGGCTATGACGAGAACGGACTACCCGGCTGATGGTCATCGACACCTCGGCGATTGTTGCGATCGCGCTGGACGAACCGGATGCCTTGACCTTCGAAGAGCGCATCGCCGACGATCCTATACGCTTGATTTCGGCGGCCACCGTGCTTGAAGCGGCAATGGTGCTTGAAACGAGGCTTGGCGAGGCTGGCGGTAGCGAACTGGATCTATGGCTCCACAAGATCGGTGCCGAGGTCGTACCCGTATCTCCGGGCGATGCGGATCAGGCACGCCGCGCTTGGCGCCGCTACGGTAAGGGCCGCCACCCGGCTGGGCTAAATTACGGGGATTGCTTCTCCTACGCTCTCGCGTTCATGACGGGTGAGCCGTTGCTCTTCAAAGGCAATGACTTCTCACAAACGGACATCAGTGCCGCATGACAATTGAAGAGCGAAGCGTTGGGACGCGCTATAGTGCGCGCCCCTCCCCTCCGCTTAGGGTCCATCTGCAGGACGTCACCGATCGCGCTCGCGATTATGTCGAGGCGGCAAGCTCAGCCAGCACCCGCCAGGCTACGCATCAGATTGGAAGCGTTTCTCCGCCTGGTGCCGGCGGCAGAGTCTTTCTTCGCTCCCGCCGGATCCTTCGGTGGTGGGACTCTACATCACGGCATGCGCTTCAGGCGCACCGACGCGCGGCGGCAAGGAGGACAGCGTTTCGACGATCGAGCGTCGTCTCTCCGCCATCGGCTGGAACTATACGCAGCGCGGCGAAAAACTCGATCGCAAGGACCGCGCCATTGCCACCGTGCTGGCCGGCATCCGCAAAAAACACGCGGCCCCGCCCCGGCAGAAGGAGGTAATCCTGCCGGAAGACCTGATCGCCATGCTTGAGACGCTCGAAAGGGGGACGCTTCGCGGCATGCGGGATCGTGCCATGCTGCTTGTCGGGTTCTCCGGCGGCCTGCGCCGCTCGGAAATCACCGGGCTCGACCTTGGCCGCGACCAGACGGAAGATTCCTCGGGCTGGATCGAAATCTTCGACAAGGGCGCGCTGCTGACACTGCGCGGCAAGACGGGCTGGCGGCCGGTGTACGCGACGACCTCTCCGCGGCCGAGCGCGGCCAGATGTTTGCCGGGCACTCGTTGCGTGCCGGCCTCGCCTCCTCGGCCGAAGTCGACGAACGCCATGTGCAAAAGCAGCTCGGCCATGCCTCCGCCGAAATGACCCGCCGCTACCAGCGCCGCCGCGACCGGTTTCGCATCAACCTCACAAGGGCCGCGGGCCTGTAGCCCTCCCCTCCCCGCCAAGGTCTCGGCAGTCGACTTGCTTTGCGGTCGCCCATACGGATTGGCCGCCACTCTCACCATGGCGTCGAGGGTCAGGCATTGTCAGGCAAATACAATCGGCGCGATAAGTAGGCATCTCCCTCTCGTTTCGCATTGGTGGTATGAGGGAGCGATGTGGCGCGGGCGACGAAGATGGGACAGGGGAAGACTTGCCCTGCTGGCTGCGGGGGCGCTGGCCTCCTGCATCCCGACGAATGCCGCGATCGCTCAGATTGAATGGCGCGCGCCGCCTTGTACTTACTCAATAGCGACCAGCACTGGAACGCTATGCGTCCGCGAGGCCACCTTTAATCGCGACATATGCAGGGCGCTAGCCCGTTTCGCCGGCGAGAACGATCTACCGCCAGATTTCTTTGCACGGCTGATCTGGACGGAAAGCCGGTTCCGTCCAGATGCCGTCAGCCCAAAGGGCGCGGAAGGAATAGCGCAATTCGTTCCCTCCACTGCAAGACTGCGCGGCCTATCGAACAGTTTCGACGCTTTGGAGGCATTGAAGAAATCAGCTGAGTATCTCGATGACCTGCGAGACCGCTTCGGCAACCTCGGTCTGGCCGCCGCCGCCTACAATGCCGGCGAAGGCAGACTGCGGACGTTCCTGAAAACCGGAAGCCTGCCGCCGGAGACCCGCAACTATGTCCTTGAAATCACGGCACATGCGGCCGAGGACTGGCGCGACAACCCGCCTGCCGCCATCGATCTGCGACTCGACGGGCAAAAGTCCTTCGAGGACGCCTGCATCGCACTTGCCAGCACGCGGCGCCTCAAGGCCCTGGATTTTGAAGCGGAAGGCGCCTGGGCGCCGTGGGGCGCACAACTGGCGGGGCATTTCCAGAAGCCGGTGGCAATCAGACTGTTCCTGTCGACCATTCGATCTCTGCCCGCGCCGCTGAATAAGGAAAAGCCGCTGATCCAGAAGGAACGCAACCGTGCCTTCGGGACAAGGCTGCGATACACGGCCCGTATCGGCCGCCCGACCCGGCAAGAAGCCGAGGCCGTGTGCGTTGAAGTCCGCAAGCGCGAAGGCGCCTGCATCGTCTTCAGGAACTGACTGGCCCCAGCGGTTCGCCGAATTGCGTGCCGTGCGTATAAGGCGATCGACGCACAGATTGGGGCAAACTCGTAATCCACGAGAAGGAACCGAGAAACGGGGCGGTAACCTCGCTGGCGGTTTGATGGACGAGTAGTATGGAGCCTATCGTTCCGCGCCATCGCGATCATTGCCGCGCTGGCGTTCCTGTTCGGCGTGCCGGAGGATCCGCTGGCGTTGTTCGTCCTGCGCGCCCTTGGCCGCGCCTGCCTGCTCCCGCGCCGCACGAGCGGCACGACCGGCGGCAATTGCCTGCTGCTGGGCAGCGATAGCAGGATCGACCGTCTGCGGCACGGCCCGATCTTGGGTTCGCGCATCATCGGCGCGGGCCGCCAACGGTTTGCCCCCTCCCCCTGCGGTGTCAGCGACCGACCGCACTTGCTGCATCTCGATGTCACGGCGCTGCTCGGCAAAGAGCGCGGAGATTTCCGTCCGCATCTCCTCGACAGCCTGGCGTTCCGCACCGCTGTCGACCATGGTCTCCAGCCGGTCCATTGATTTGTTCGCCCGCGACACGCGCTCGTCGAACTGCTCCAGCGATAAGGGCATGGTCTTTTCCTCCTGGCGTTGAATGTTTGCGATGAAGCTTTTGAGCTCTGCCAACGACTCGTTCGACGGCGCACCGGATTGCTGAGTAAAGGCATCAAACCGTTTCTGAAGCCAGGGCGACGGCACTCCGTCCTTCCCAGAACCAGCGGCCTCAATCGCGACGCCGGCGCGAATACCTTGTTTCAGGAGCTTGGCCTGGATGTCGCTGGTGACGGCCAATGTTTCGCCAACGGGGCCGAACGCGTCGTTCTGCTTGGCCAGCTCACGCTCTATTTTGCTGACGCTCGCCGTTGTGGGCGCCAGGACATAAATCGCCTTACGACCGGCCAAAACGAAGGTGCTACCTACGCCGACCACCCGCTGAACAATCGCAGCAATCGTGTCGCGATCGGCGGCCTGCTCACTCTCGAGACGAAGGAGGACAAAGCCATTGGCATGGCGCGGCGCTGGCTGGACAGCCTTTTCGGTCGCCGCGGCTGCGAAACGGTCAGCCGCCGCGATCACCGACGGCGCCGCCCCGGCCCTTTTTAAGGCGCTCGCCGTTGCCTGCCATTTCGGCGCAAGCGCCAGGTTCCCATCGGTAAGCGAGGCACGATCGACGACGCCGGCCCTCTTGCGCTCGACGCGTTTGGTGACGGCGGGCGTCTTCAGATAGCGAGGATCGCTCTTGCTGCGCTCGTAGGCGCCGGCCTGCGACTGGCTGTAAGGCCGTGTGGCCGCCACATCCGAGCGCCGGGTGGCGACCATGGCGATGCCCTGCTCACGCGCCTTGGCCGCAAAACGCTCCCGCCATTCATAGAGTTCCGGCTTGGTCAGGCGCAGCGCCTTGCCAACGTCATCATGCGCCGCGATCATCGCATGGACATGCACATGGCCGGTATCGGGATGATGCGCGGTGATCCACCGGTGGCCGGCGACCTGTTCGCTCAGGAAATCCCGGACAGCGCGCGTCATCGCCTCCGGATCAGTCCCGGCGCGGGCCGAGAAGATGACATGAAAGCCGTTGCGCGGCTCAACGGTGCGAATGTGGCAGGACCAGGCGGGCCAGATGCCTTCAGCCTGCTCCTTGACGCCGGTCCCGCGCTTGACCGGCTCGCCTTCGCTGGTGGTTACGGCCTTCTCGGTGCGCAGAAACTTTTCAAGGAAGTAACGACCGGACTTTTCCGAGACGGCCGCCCCGAGAATGCGGACCTCGGCGGAGACGCCGGCGTCGGCCAGTCGGCGCACGAAATCATTCTCCGCATTTTCGACAGCGCGGGCCGGACCCTCCCCCTTCTCGCGTGCCTTCAGCGCGCCGGCGATCTTCTTCGCGGGCAGGTCGGTCACCGCATAGACGGAGACCTTGCCATCCGGATGCCGGGAATAGAGGAAAGGCTTCGAGCCGAAGACAGTGTTCAGGGCGTCGTGAAGCGCTGCATCGTCGACCGGATCGGCAAGCGTGATGGAAAACGTGGCCAGCGCGTCGACCGCATAGGCATCGCGGAAGTCCGAGCCCCATTCGGCCAGAACTGCTGCCCGGTCCGCACGGCTTGCGATGACAAGGCCGTCCTGATCGTAGACCGGGATGTCGACCTTGCCCTTCTCACCGTTCTCCTTCTCGATTTCCCGCGTTCCGAGATAGGTCATTAGACCCGCGGCCGACCCCCTGCTGGACACGGTTGACGTCACCTTGATCACCGCCGGCTGCGCGCCGGCGGCAATCGCCGCGCGGCTTGCGGTCTCCGCTGAGGATCCATTCGTTGCTGCGCGCAGCGAGGAGATTGGCCGCGCCTTATGAGACGAAGTGACGGACGAAGCACCGGCCCCTCCCCCGCCGGACTTGCGCCGCTCATCGTCGTCCTCCCGGTTGCCGCCAGCGCCGATGGCCCCGACCAGCGCGATGACGCCCTGCTGTGATGACTGCGGCCTTTGCAGGATCGACGCGATCGTCGGCTCGTTGGACGAAATTGGACCTGTGCGCGCCTTGCTTGCTATCCCGGTAGGCATGAAACGCTGCTTCGGTGCCTCACCCGCTATGGCGAGGCCAACCGCGCGGCGCCGGCGCAACTCCTCTTCGTCATCAATCAAGAAAGATGCACGACGGGCGGACAACGCCTGGATTTCGCCGAGCAGTCCGGACCAATCATGCGCCACGGCCAGCCCCCCTCCGCTCCTTGCGGCTGATCCGCAGCATCAGGTCGACGTCGGCGCGCAGCCGAAACACACCGTCGAGAAGGTAACGGAGCGCCGCGTCGAGATGCGCTTCATAGCCGACACGCCCCTCGTTCATCGCCCGGACAGCCTGATTGAGGTTGATGCCGATGCGCCGCAGCTCCTCGTTCGTGCCGCGGAGGGCGTCTGCCTCGGCCGGACCGACCGGGAGCGGTAGACCGGCCTGGTCGCGAAACAGCAGCCGGATGACGTCGCTGGCGGTGCGGTCCTCTCCGCAAAGCACGGCCAGCGCATCTCGCTCCTCCGGCTGTAGACGGACCCTGACCACCTCGCTTCGCATCGTTTCCTTCCCGCTTTCCAGGTTGCCGGAGGCGACCCTGAGCGCCAGAGGCGCGAACCACAGCCCTGCCGGAGGCGCGGCGACGTCAAGTTTGTACCACAAACTTGACTATCCTGCCATAATGAATGACAACTATATTTTCTTCAATGACCTGCTTCGCTCGACCATGCATTCTCAGTCTCGCCATCATGTCACGTCGATAGCGGCGCGCAATTGTCCCCCGAACAATTGCCCGTTATTAATGCGATCGTTGCCAGCGATATCGCGAGCAATTGCCAATTACTCATTAATTATTGACACTTAACCACGCTCCGTTTGCCCGTTAACAACGGGCAATTGATGATTGCTCATTCACCATTGCCCGTTGTCATTGGGCAAGCATCAATCGTCAATCATCAATGGTGAACGAACAATGGGCAATGATTTAGTTGCGGAAAAAAGATAAGAGAGTAATTATAGTTTATTTATTTGAAGGAGCCGACATGATCGTCACCATCGCCAACCCAAAGGGCGGGACCGGCAAAACAACGCTCGTCAGGGCGCTGTCAGGCACGGCCGCCCATGCAGGCAACAACGTGTTTCTCATCGACGCCGACAGCCGGGCCAACACCATGCGCTGGGTCACGATGTCGAAACAGATGAACGTCTGGCCGGACCGGCTGGAGGCGGAAAGCTGCCTCGACCCGAACCGGATCTACAAGATGGCGCTGGAGCACCAATTCGAAGGAAAGATCGTCTTCATCGATATCGAGGGAACCACGAACGAAAACCTGTTCGCCGGTCTCTATTGCGCCGACATCGTTCTGATCCCGCTGCAAACCACCCAGGACGATGTGGTCGCCGGAATGCAGCTCGCGCTGAACCATATTCCGGTGGTCGAGGAAGACCAGAAACGCAAGCTGCCGACGATGATCGTCATCAACCAGCACGATCTTGTCACCGGCCGGGCGAAGGCCCACGAGCCGCTGCGCGAAATCCTCCGGGAGAGCGGTGTCGCTCTTGCATCCCGGCCGATCGCCCGGCGGGCATCCTACCAGTCGATCGGCGCCGCCGGCACGCTCCAGACCGTCGCGAAATCCGACCAGAAGGCAATTGCCGAGATGGAAACCCTACTCGGCGAGCTCCTCACCCTCTACAGGTCGACAGCGAAAGAGGCTCTGCTATGAGCGAAGGATCGGATAACAAGAACCTCGTCCTCGGGCTGATTTCAACGGGCCGCGACCGGCCATCGGTGCGCGGAAAACCAGCCTCCTCCCCTCCCCCGGCGAACACCGACGATGAAAGCGCCGCCTCGTCAAAACCGACAGTCGGCCGAACCCAGTTCCGCGACCTGGTCGTCAAGGGCGAAAGTCGCGATCCCATCGCCGGCAAGCGCTTCCGCGATACCGAAAAAGTCACGACCGGCATCCATATCCGCGCCGAGGTCCACAAGAAGCTGAAGATCCTTGCTGCCATCGAGCGGCGCAAGTTCAACAGCTACGTCGAGGAGGCGATCGACGACTATCTCCTGAAGATCGCGGACCGGATTCCCGACATCTCCTGACACGGGGCCGAGAAGCGGATCCGTCACGCGCTCCGCTTCTCGGGTCCTCCATTCGCTCTCAGCGCAGCCATCAACATTGGCCCGAGACCGAATTCGCCGCGCGCCGCCTTCCGTGTGAGATCGCGCAGATAACCGCCGGCCGAATTGATGTGCTCTGCCCGTTCGAGGATGCAGGCAATGGCAATGGCCGCGTTTTCAGGCCCCATTGCTTCACACGCCTCCTGATAGGCCGACGGGCTGACGCCCAGCATCGACCGCACCACCACTGCGGCCGTCATCAGGTCACGCCAGCCCTCAATTTGGCCACTCGGAGCGTAATCCGCCATCTGGGGGCATGCCTTCAGCACAACACCCAAGGGGAAAGCCTTCAGCGGCTCGGTGATCCGTTTCGGTTTCCGGCTCGGCATCTCGCCCTTCTCTTTTTCAGAGCGAGGTTCAAGTTCATGGAAGGATTCGGGTTTTGAATTCTGTATGTGACGTCCGTTATGGTCATCATTGGCGTCCGTTTTTTCTGCTTTTAACTGAATTTCCAATCGGTTGATGATTTCCTCGCGAAGAAGCTCCATCTCATCGAGCGCCGCAGCGACATCTTCACGCCGAGGAGAGCGCGGAAGGCGCGCGACGAGGTCGATATACATTGCCTCTATGGAGGCCCAGTCGCCGTCCGCACCCTCTTCCATGGCGGCCGAGATCAGTTTGCGGACGTCACGCCGGCAAAGCGACAACGCCTCCTTGGCGCGCTTGAACCGAAGACGCTCGGCAGCAACCTGCTGCGCGAGGCTCGCCAGCTCGGCGGCGCGGGCAAGCAAGGGTGCGAGGCTGAAGCCGAAGGCCGCCTCGATCTCCCCTCCCCGACCCCGATGCGCATAGCGCTTGCCATTCGGGCTGTCGCGACGCTCGATCAATCCTGCGTCTACCAGCGCGGCAAGATGCCGGCGCAAGGTCGTCCCGGCGATGCCATGCGCGCGCAGGGACAACTGGTTATTCGACGGGAACACGACCAGACCACCGCTTTCGTCGGAAAGCTCGTCGCTCGGATAGAAGCTCAGCAGCGCCTGCAGCACCGTAATCGAACGGTCTTGCAGGCCGAAGACTTCCTTCGCCTCGCCGACGTCGTTGAAGACTTTCCATTTGTTGACCGCCTTACTCGGGCTGCGATCGGCCGTCGCGAGCTGTCCTTTCACTAAGGCAAGCGTCATCGGACGCCCATGAGGCGTCGTTACACGTCCTGTCTGCATTTTCCTTCACCTCTCAAAAGGCAAAAGAAATCCACTCACCAAAACGGCGCCAAAGGCTCTTGACTGTGATTCGTGGAAATGCGATTCTCTGGGTGCTTAGATCAGAGGAAGACTTCCACGGCGGTAACGCTTTGGGGGTCTTTTTCTTTTGCGGCGGTCTCTCCTTCCGACCAATTGAACCTCTCAGCCGAAATCCCGCTTACTGCGAGGGATCGGCCGCGTTGAACTCACGCATCAGCTCCGGCATTCGTTCTGCCAGCCACCGCGCAAAGACCTGCTCCTTTTTCGGGATCGTCACGATCGTTCCCGAAAAGGTAGATTTCATGCGGCCGAAAACGCGGCCGCCAATGACGAAGTCAAGAATTTCTTCCTGTAGGTGTTCTTCCGCCTGAGACACCGGCGAGGTGGTCGCCCGCATTGCCAGGGAAATACGCCCAGCACCGTCTGCCTGCTGAAACTCGGCCGTGGGGACAATTTTTCGGACGGCGTCAACCTTGCTCGCGTCCTTCAGCAGTTCTGCAAACGCGGTCCATTTCGGGCGGCCCGCTGACTGAGCACGACCTATTGCAAAGATGATGTCTTCCGGAATGGCGGACGTTACGCGGAACATTTGTGAGACCGCGACTTCGGATAGCCCCATGATCGAAGCGATTTCACGCTGAGAAATGCCGCTGGCTTTCAGCTGCACGGCCCACATAGCTTTCTCGATCCAACTGAGATCCTCTCGCGGACCATTCTCAAGCGTTTGCTCCTCGATCAACTGGCGATCGGTCAGGTCACGCACATAGGCCCTGATCTTGATGGTTTCGGGACGATCAGCCTCCGCCATGATTGCCAAGACGGCGTCGCGCCTACGGCGCCCATAAGCAAGCTGATAGTGATCCCTCTTGGTCGGATGAGGCCGGACAAGGACTGGGATTCTTTGGCCTTCCGTGGCTATTGAGAACTTCAAGGCACCGAATTTTTCATCGGCTTCTGCATCGTACTCAAACCTGTCCTTGAAGGGCGAAGCCTCTACTTTCGAGGGATCGAGAGAAACAATAACGTCTTCGCTGAGGTGGGAAAGCGCCCTTCCTACGTTGGAGACGACTGGAGATGAGTGGCGACGAGTAAGGCCAATCCTGTCCGTCCCATCGCTTGCAGGAGCTGCATCACCGCGATTTTCGGCATCCGCCGCCATCCGTTGGAGTATGCTCTTCTTCATGCGCTACGCCCCCAAACCTTGTGAACGAGTTCAAGAATTTCGAAATTAACGCGGTCGGCGCTCTCGATAGCCCGCTTGAGCGCTTCTCGGCCGACCTCGCCTGCTTCAAGCTCGTAGAGGGTCTTCTTGGCGACTGCAGCACCGGCGATGGCAGTCGATTCCAATGCATCGGCAACCAGAACGTCGCCTCCAAAGAGACGGCGCATGACACCCGACATATATTTCTGCGGCCCATCGTTCGGGTTTACGCGGGTCAATAGGAAACGGAAGAAGTCGTGCTCGAACCGGGCACCGAACTCCGCCAATGTTTCACTGAGATCGGAAATCATGATGAGAAACTGATTGCACGACGCAACATCCAACATGGCGGGATGGACCGTGATGATCAGGGACGTAGCCGCATAAAGTGCTGCAAGCGTGGAGTAGCCGAGCGACGGCGGCGTATCGAGAATTACGATGTCGTATCGATCCTCTACGCCAGCGATCGCGTTGTTGAGCCGCTCAAAGAACAGTCCGAGATCATCACGATTTTTCTGCGAGAGGTAGGAAGGGGTGTCGAACTCAAAGTCCATGAGTTCCAGATTTCCAGGCACGAGATCGACCCCCGGAAAATACGTGGTCCGGATAACGTCTGCCAGAGGCCGCCGGTCGTTGTCGTACCGGATCGCAGCATAGGCCGTTTCATTCTCGCCAAGATCGAATTCCGGCTGGAGACCGAACAATGCCGTCATTGACGCTTGGGGGTCCAGGTCAATGCAAAGAACACGGTAGCCTTGAAGGCCGAGAAAATGGGCAAGGTGGATGGAGGTCGTCGTTTTGGAACTGCCGCCCTTAAAATTCGCTGTCGCGATTATTTGCAGTTTCTCCCCCGCACGCCGATGGGGCAGCAGAGTTTGAGCATCGTCTGGACGAAGTTCCGCGAGAAATGCGCGCAGCTCTCTCACCTGATCAACGGTATAGGTGCGTCGATTGTTGTCCGCCCGCTCGGGTACTGGCCCCTTCCCCTCGATGGTGAGCTGCCGCAACGTGCTTTCAGGAACTTTCAGCAGTCGAACGAGGTCTGTTGTCGAGAAGGTGCGCGCAAACGTCTTCTTCGCGGTCGGCGGATAGAAGCCTTCGCGCATCTCATGCAGTTCCGCCGACAGCTTCGACGTGTAATTGCCGATCTTCGATGCGGTATCGGTGACGCTTCGAGAAGCCGGTTGAAGCATTTATTCCTCTTGACGGTTTTGGACGCGATACGCGATCATTTCCGTCATGGATGCCAGACAGACTCCGATTCTTCAAGGTGTTTTTTGTTAACGAAAGATTAACATGGCGGATCCTGCGGAGGCGCTCGGTTCTGTAAAATGGTATTCCAGTGACCAGACCTGAGCGGCTTAACAGCTGTTAAGTTCGCGCTGACGTGACGCCGGATTCCTCCAGCTGACAAGTTGGCCAAATCCAGACGCAACTTAACAGCTGTTAAGCTGCAGAAATCGTGACTGACGACCGCATCTCGCCCCGCCTCAAACGATATCACATACGCGAGCGGGGGCTTGCCCCTTCCTCCATCGGGAGAGCGTTGAGAGGGGGCTTGCCCTCTTTCATCAGCCTGGGCGGCCGGTCGAACCGGCTGATCAGGCTCACTTGTCGAGGTAAAGGCAAAAGGCGGCCGTAGCCGCCTTTCGCCTGCATCTCAGTCGGTGTCCGGTCCCCAGAGCGGATTGCGTTCCGGATCCTAGATGCCATCGTAATCGGGCGCCATCGCAATGAGCACCGCCCTGATCTCGCAGTTGCCTATCTTGGTGCGACCTTGCGCCACCAGGATGCTCACGGCAGTCTCGTTTGCCTCGATCGCCCGGATCGCATCTTCCATGCCGTCATGGGGGCTGAGGTTTTCGATGGCGATCACGTCGCCGTCCTCGTCGCAGCCGCCGTGAAGATACATCGGCGCATCCGCTAGTCGCCGCGCAGCATGCTCCGCTTCGTGGATCAACCGGAAGCCTTCTGTCCGTTGCCTCCAGTATTCTGCGCTGCCACCGTCGATAATGGTGATTTTTCGTTCCGTCATAGAAGCCTCCTTTTCGCTCTGACGAAAAGGAGCCCGCATTGGCGCCCCAAGCAGTCAAGGATCGCGAAGCGACCGCCGGAGGCGGCGGGTGGGGGAACCGAAATGCGTCAGCATTTTGATGATGTGGACGGCCCTCCGAGACCTCAGCGCAAAGGTGCTATTCTCAGTCGGCACAATTCGGACAAGGAACCACGTCATGGCTTTTGAGAAGATAAGTGTTATCGGCCTCGATCTGGCCAAGAATGTTTTCCAGCTACATGCTGTCGATGAAGCCGGCGATGTCATCATCCGTCGCCAGCTCCGCCGGAATCAGCTTCTACAATTCTTCGAGCACCTGCCCCGCTGCCTTGTCGGCATGGAAGCATGTTCGACGTCACACTATTGGGCACGTGAGCTCGTCCGCCTGGGCTTCGAGGTCAAGCTAATGCCGCCAGCTTATGTGAAGCCCTACGTCAAGCGCGGCAAGAATGATGCGGCGGATGCCGAGGCCATTTGCGAAGCCGTGACTCGTCCCACGATGCGTTTCGTTCCCGTGAAGAGCTGTGAGCGTCAGGCACTCCTGATGCAGCATAAGACGCGGGATCTGCTGGTGCGGCAGCGGACCGCTCTTATCAACGCCTTGCGTGGGCATCTCGCGGAATTCGGGATTGTCACGTCGCAAGGAAGATTAGGCTTGAGAGCGGCAATTGAAGCGCTGAGCGCTGCCCAGGAATTCCTTCCAGAGCCCTCCTGGCAACCGTTCGAACACATAAGGAAGCAATTGGAGGAGCTGACCCACAAGATCGCTGAACTCGATAGGATTATATTGCGGTGGTGCCGCAACGAAGCGGCTGCCCGGCGTTTGATGACCATTCCCGGCGTCGGTTTCCTAACGGCAGCGGCGATCGCAGCTTCGGTCGGTGACGCCACCGAGTTCAAATCTGGCCGTCAGTTCGCAGCCTGGCTTGGATTGACCCCACGACAAAACAGTAGCGGTGGGAAGGAGAGGCTTGGCCGGATAAGCAAACAAGGCGATCGCACGATCCGACGGTTGCTGGTAGTCGGCGCCACCGCCGTCGTGCGCAGAGCCCGTCTTGACGCTGCGTCATTTCCCTGGATCGCTCGCTTGTTAGATCGCAAGCCCGCCAAGCTGGTTTCGGTAGCGATCGCAAACAAAACCGCACGCATCGCGTGGGCAATACTCAGGCGGAGGGAAAACTATCGTTTTGCCACCGCCTGAAAAGATCCATTCGGCCCAAGTGTGGCCGGATGGAGGAGTGAAGGACTTAGTTTGATGGCGAACCGGTTAGACCGGGGACGGAGGAAAGCCGGGGTTCCCCCAGCGCCTCGAGCGCGACAATTTGATTGGCTCTCCGTCTGCGGATCTCATCAGGGCCAGTGGCGTTGATGCCACGATTATAGGCCGGACACATGACTGAACCTAATTGGTCGCTTACAAGCAAAAGTCTTGCATTCCACGGGCCGTCCACACATGGGGGGACCGCTCGTCCTTTACGGCGCAGGGGCGAATGCGACTCTAGGAATTCAGAGAGAGAGATGAGCCCGCGGCCCCGGCAAGGGGCCGCGACCGCTTGGGCCGGGGAGGTTTGGAGGGGGTGGACCACCCCCTTCATGGGTGGGGCTTGAAGGGGCGGGGCTCTGCCCTGCCCCTTTCATGGGGGAGAGATTGAGAGGGGCCGGCTAGCCCCCCCTCTCAAAGAAGCTCCGGCCGGTCAATCCGGTCGGAGCTTCTAGCCTATGCGCTGCGGTCTAAAACAAGCGCAATTGCCCATTCCCCTCAACGGCCGGGGCGGAGGCTCCTTGCTTCGGTGCGGCAGTGCCAGCGGCAACCACCGCAGCCCGTCGCGGTACGGCAACAGGAAGAGCCCTTTCCTCTTCCCCTACCCCTGCCCCGGCGTTTTCCCTTGCGCGCCGCAACTTGGTCGACCAACCGCCCATGGCATGGGCCATCGTGTGCGATTCCTCCCGGAACCGCATCGCCAGGCTGTCGCCTACGATGACGGTCGCCGGAATATGAAGGAGCGAAAACTGGATATAGGCCATGTGGACGGCGCGCGGGTCGATGTCCACGGCGGTCACATGGAGAAGCTGCTGGTAGTTGAAGCCCGCTTCAAGGATGGCCTCGGCAAGCGCGACGATCATTGCGCCGCTCCCTACGGCGGGTTCCTGCGCAAGCATGAAGCCACGCTCCGCGATCGCCTTCTGCATGTCCTCGGCGCCCCCGGCGATGATGCGGGCCATCAATTGGCAGATGGGGTGCGGCGTGAAGAATTGTCCCCTCGCCTTGTTGTGCAATTCGAGCGCGTGAAATGTCATGCCCAAAATATCTTGCGGCTTTTCCTCCAGCGCCATGACCACCTCACCGAATATTTTCGAGAATGTCGCCATGGTTTCGCTCCCGTATTTTCGAGCGATTTCGACATATCGAGCCTCGCGCTTCTCGAAGTTCACCAGATCGACGGCATTGCTCATGGATATGGCGGAGCATTCGCACCAGTCTCCAAAGACGGTGTAGAGATCATGCTTGTAGCGGCAGGTTTCAAACAGCTTCACGATGGAATTGAGACGGGGGGAGGTCATAGGATCACCTGTCCGGGCCGGGCCGCAGGGCTCACTTCGCCAATCGCCGGAGCAATGCCGGCGTTTCGTTGCGGCTGGTTTTGGGAAATTCAGCGAGTGGAACAGGCCGCGCCGGAGACTGGCGCGACCTGTCGCAACCGATTACTCGGCTGCTTCGGGGAACTGCTGGTGGTCGGCGTTCGGCTTGTCATCGATGTCGAACGGGCAAACGCCGTCATCTTCGCCATCGGCCTCCGCCATCCGCTCGCGCTCCTGCTCGGCGGTGAGAGCAATCCGCACCGGCGCGGGAAGCCATCCGGTTCCGGTGATCTTCCGTTCGGCATATTCCACGGCTTTCGCCTTCTCCATACCGGGAACGCCGAGCGCGAAATCCTCGCCAGCGGCTTCGGTGACCGCCTGCTTGATCCCCGCCTTGCTGATCCGGCCGAAGTAGTTTTCGCCGGTCGCGGCGTACCACTGCGTCATGTCGATCTTGAGGGCCTGTGCCAGCCGTTCAGCATGGGCGCGCTGCGACTTCCGGTCATAGTGCGGGTGTTGCACGGCATTGACGGACTTTGCCGCCGCATAGGCCAAGAGGTCGAGGAGCGTTGACGTCGGCTGCTCAAGGCACCATTCGAGAAGATCGCTCGGCTTGCCCGGAATGATATGCCCGTAGTTTTCCTTGAGTTCGTCCAGCGCTACGATGCCCTTGCACTCCGCTGGATTGGCAATGCAGTTTTCCAGCCTTTCGCTTTTCACCGTCACCTCCAGGGACGTATATTCATTGCCGCCGTAGTTGCCGAAGAGGTTCACCAGCATGGCATGCACCACGGCGGCGAGGGCGACGTCCGGATTATGCGCAAGCTCGGCCCGAATGGCGGCGGTCTTCTGCGCCGTAAGGTCCTGCACAAGCAGGGCGGGAATTTTGAACGTCGGTTCGGCGCGCTGTTCGGGCTGCTGCGCAACCGTCATCTCACCTGCTTCCGTCTCCTCGTTATCGCCTTCGGCGCTTTCGTCGCCGTCTTCCCCCTCGTCTCCGTCCACGCCTTCATCATCGGGCCGGACAAGACCGCGCTCGATTTCGACATTGCCGTAATAGTCCATCGTGACATAGCAACCGGCCTTGGCGATGTCCTGCGGGGCGTAGGCTTCCTGCGCCATCGATAAAACCGTCAGCCTCGCCCGAATGGCTTCGATGCGCGGCTCGGCCTCGCCGTCGGCCACCCCTGCCTCGATCTGCTCCGCCAGCGTGTCATGTTCGTGTTCCAGCCGTTCCTCCTCGGCCTGTTCCTCGTCCGTCAACGGAACGTCAGTGGGATAGACCCGGTGCATGCGATGGGCTTCGTCCGGGATGACCGGCACGACCTCCACCCATTTCCAGCCTTCCTCGCGAACCGTTTCAGCCTCGGCTTCAAGCCGGTCGCCGACCAGCTTTTCGACAAGAGCGACGTCGAGCGCATAGCCGCCGTTCTGCTCATCGAAGAGATCGCGCTTGACGGCTCCACCAGCGGCTTCATAGGCGTCGAGCCCGCCGATGAATTTCATGCGCTTGTCCGTGGCCTTTACGGCCTCGCCTTGCAGGGTCGCACGAATGGCGCGGTGATCGCAATTCCACGATGGCAGGCTATTCCAGACCTCCACCTGCCTTTCGTGATCGTCGGCCACGGTAAAGGCCGAAAGCTGCTGGAAGCTGATTTCCTCCTGCCGATGGAGGTCGAGCAAGATGGGCGAAACCCGCCCGAGCGCCATACGCTTGCGGACC
Organism: Aquamicrobium sp. YD-1-mutant5; assembly: GCF_059509755.1. Classification (NCBI taxonomy): domain Bacteria; kingdom Pseudomonadati; phylum Pseudomonadota; class Alphaproteobacteria; order Hyphomicrobiales; family Phyllobacteriaceae; genus Aquamicrobium; species Aquamicrobium sp. YD-1-mutant5. The sequence goes on along the minus strand of NZ_JCAKKP010000016.1, from coordinate 15,211 downwards.
ATGGTTTCGGTGGTTCCGAAGCGGGCCGCGATGTCTTCGACGGATTTTCCGGCCTCGGCCAAGACGCGATAGGCCTCGTATTCATCGACCGGGTGCATGGCTTCGCGCTGCGTGTTCTCGATCAGGCTGATTTCGGTGGCGTCCTCGACGCTGCGCACCTTGCATTCGACGGCAAAATCCTTGGCGATTTCGCCCAGGTCGGCCAGAAGGTCGAGGGCGGCGAGGCGTCTACCGCCAGCGATGACATAGAAGCGGCCGCGCTTGTCGCCTTTGCGAACGATCAGGTTCTGCAGAATGCGGTAGCCATCGGCACGGATGGTCGCCGCCATCTCTTGGATGCCCTCCCTGGTGTAGGTCTTGCGCACGTTCAGAGGATCGCGGTCCAGCTTGTTCAGGGCCACGGTGATGGTTTCGGTTCCTGTATTGGTGTCGGTCATTGTCGGTCTCCTTGGTTTCCCGTTTCCCGAAGGGAAGCCCCCTTTGGGCGAAGCCTCCCCGGTCTGTCCGGGGGAATGGCCTCTGACATTCCCCCCGACAGAGGGGGGAGGGCGAAAGCCCGCCCCACGGCGGCGGTCGTTCGGGTCAAGGGGTCGTGACGGGAAAAAGCGGAAGGTTCGGCCGCAGGCTGAAAGCCGCTTTTTTTCCGGCGCGACAAGCGGCTTGCCGCGCCTGCCCCTTGATCCGAGCGGCCGACGATGTCATGGGGCGGAAACGAAGACGCGGCCCGGAACGGGCCTCTCCTTCGGGTGCGCAGCGCCCGATGGACAAGCGATCGTCACCGGGATCGGCGGAGACGGCCGCAGGCTGGCTCCGTGCGCGCATAGAGCGCGGCCGCCCTGAAAAGGCGGTGTCCCAGCTTTCTTAAGGGCGACGGACCCCAAGCAGACTGACTACAGATCCGAAGCGGAACAAACTAGGAACACAATCCTATCAGAAGCAATTTTCCCCTATGTGCCATCACGCACGGGCTGATCTCGCTCGCCCGCATTTTCGTAGAGCCCGCCGATAGGAAACCCAGACAAAATCGAACGGTTACACATTGATTTTGATAGATTTTTCGCCTCTGCCCTACAACAGGGCGATCCGCGCCTACGCGGCAGGCCGGGCGGCGGCGTCCCGTTCAGCTGGATCGACCGAACCGCCGTGATCGCCTGCTCGACGTCGGCGAAGGTGCAAGCGTCAAGAAGCTGATGACGATCGGCGAAGCGCGGCGCGTCGGTTCGGGCCTGATCCTCGTGCCGCAAAACCCGGACATCTACCGGCGACCGCTCAATGCCCTGCTGCCCGAGAACGGGACCGTCATCGACACGGTCAAGAGCATCGACGCGTTGACCGCGGGCTCGATGACAGCGGCCGGCGCGATCCCAAGCTTTTTGCCGCCCGCCCCACGGCGGCGATCGCGGACAATAGCTGCTGATCGGGCCATTGCGGAGCAGAGCGAGCACTGCACTATCCTGGGAGAAGGAGAGCATCGGAGAAATCAGTATAGCGCCGGCCGTCGGTCGGGATTTCGGGAATTCTCGATGCGACGCGGGCGGAATGAGCGCAGCCGCGGGAGCATCAGCATAACGTCCCGGAGGGGAGGCGGAACCGACTGCGCCCGCTCGCGGCGCGCCGCTTTGTCGGGCGGGCAGGGGGAGGGGCGGGGCTTCGGGGCGCTCCTCGTCCTGGTCCGACCCGCTCGACGCGGTGAGGACCAGGCACTCGCGCTGCGGCCCCGAGGGAGAGGAACACCAGCAAGCCCCTCCTTAGTCCTCGCCCTCTGTGGGCTCCACGTCGCGCAATTCGATAAGGACGACTTTCTCGCTGCGCTCCTCCCCGATCAGGTCGAGATTGATATGGACGTAATCGGCAAATGGCTCGCCGCACAAGCGCCAGACGATGCCGACGCGGCCGACACGCCGCTCGTTGGTGCCATCGATGGACGGCGACGTGCCGGTAATGCGCACCCGTTGGCCGAGGCGGAGCCAGTTCGCCGCGCTGGCGATCATCGCGGCCTTTTCTTCCGGTGTCAGCGCCTTGCGGGTCGTGCGCGCCCAAGGCGTGTGAGGATCGGCGGCGAGCTGCTGTGCCTGCTCCTCCGGCGAAAGATCGTGGAACCGCGTGATTTTATAGTCGAGCGGCCAGTCCTCCGCCTTTGGCGGCTTCGGATTCCGATGGAAATGCTCGGTCGCAGGCGCACCGAACATATCCGGCTGGACGCTGGGAATCCGGCGCTGGCGCTGCGCCTTGCGATAGTCGGCACGCCGTTGACCATCGGGGGTCAGGGTAGGGAGCTCGCGTTCGCCTACCAGGCGGTCCAGTTCTTCCCGGTCGTCCATGTCCGTTCCTCCGATGGCATCACTTCGGCTGGCGGGGAGGGGAGGGTGCGAAACGGGACGACATCGCCGCCCCGCTCTATAATGAGGCTTGTCGCTTACGCCTCGACGGCTTCCACGGCTCTCGGCGCGCTGCGGTTGAGGATGATTTCGATGCGGGCGATCTCGGCTGCGATCACGCCGGGTCGCTCGGACACCACGATGACAGGGCGAAGGACCGGACGGACAATGGCGAAAAGCGTCGCAACCCCCTCGATGGCCTCGGTCACGTCCACCAGCTCGCCCAGCCTGTCGGATTTCGTGACCAGAAGATTTCCGGCCAGCGGCGTCGGCGCGCCTGCGACTTCCGTCAGGCACGGCACGGTGTCGCCCAGCCCGTTGTCATCGACGATGATGTCGAAGCCGTTCACCCGCACGATATCGATCATGTCGCATTTCACGAAATCCTTGATCTCGGCATAGCTGCCTTCAAGGTTGATCGTCACCGGACGAATGGTGCCTGCCATCGGCTCGATCAGGAAGGCTTTGACTGCGCTCATTGTCTGTCTCCTGTTTTCCCGTTTCCCGAAGGGGGAGCCCCTTTCGGGCGAAGCCTCCCCGGTCTTTCCGGGGGAATGGCCTCTGACATTCCCCCGGACGGAGCGGGGAGGGCGACAGCCCGCCCTGCGGCTCCGGTCGGGCGGATCAAGGGGTCGTGACGGGGAAAAAACGGAAGGTTCAGCCGCAGGCGGAAAGCCATTTTTTTGCCGGCGCGACAAGCGGCTGTGCCGCGCCTGCCCCTTGATCCGAAAGGCCGGCGCTGTCATGGGGCGGAAACAGAGATGCGGCCCGGCGTCGGGCCTCAGTGCCGGGGGCGCAAGCCACCGACCGGACAAGCGATCGTTACCGGGATCGGCGGAGACGGCCGCAGGCAGGCTCCGTGCCATTGGCATAGAGCGCGGCCGACCGGAACGGGCGATGGCCTGACAGCATACCGAGGAACATCACATTCATGAAAAAACGCCCGTTTCCCACGAGGCTCCGGAAAACCCTTCGGCGCTATTGGGGAGCGCGGGTTTCCTCCGCCTGCTCCGCTCACCGACAAGCCGGCTCGCTCCGGCCGCGGCCGCGCCGTCCTCACGGCGCTGCGGCTGGAAAACGGTCTGCATCACCGGGAAAAATCAGCACGAAGAAGAGAAGAGCCAACAGATTGAGGCTCGGTCTATTCCGTCCTGCTCACCCGCGCAGCCGGCTCGGCAAGGAACGGCTTAAAGGCCGCGGCGACCTTGGCGAGAAAACCCTTGCTGAAGCTGCCCAGCATCTCGGCGTTGGGATCGTAATAGAAGGACATTTCCGCGATATCGTGGTTGAACTCCGAAACGGTGATCCAGGCGTCCTTCCAGTCACGGATGCCAGCGCGCCGGCATTCGAGCTGCGGGATTTCGAGCGCGGCTTGATCGGGACGTGGCGGCGTGCCGGAGATGGCTAGAATCACGAGATGGGTCTGCGTACCCTTGGGGATGGCCAGCACCATGCAGACGGGGCGTGACTTACGCCCTTCCGTTTCGCCCTTGTCGCGCTGCCACGCCCAGAGATACGGATAGCGAAAGATGGAGCCGTTGGCCGGAATCTCAGCCATCGGCGTCCGGCCCTTCCGCGATCAGGCGGTCCAGTTCGGGCATGATAAGATCGACCAATTCCTTCGGCGCTTCGCCCGCAGCATAAACGCGCCGGGGATCTCCCCGGCTTTTCATCGCCTCGAACTCATCGTAGGTCATGAGGACGTAGCGCGGCTTGCGGTGCTGCGTGATGGCGACCGGCTGGCGGTCCGCCGCCATGGTGACGGTCTTGATGTCGCGCAGCAGATCGACGGTGGTGAATTTCTGCATGGGCGGCCTCCTTCAACTAAGTCGAATTATACGAATAAATCGACTATTTCACAAGCCGAAAACCGTCGCCTGGGAATAGCAGCGGGCGCGGCGGAACACTGCAGAAGACCACCACCACCGAAAACCACCCGTTTCCCACGAGGCTCCGAAAAGCCCTTCGACGCTATTGCGGAAGAGCGGGTTTCCTCCACCTGCTCGCCTGGGGCTCGCTGCGGCCGCGGCCGCGCCGTCTTCACGGCGCTGCGGCTGGAAAACGGTCTGTATCACCATAATACAGTCGGCCACAAAGAGAGTGTTGGCTGGAAGCGAAAGCGTGAATCGATTTCATCGTCTCCATCCGCCGTTGGACATAACGGCGGGATCGAATCGTCGGAATGCTATTCTGAGAGGTCCCACGGATTGACGAGTGGGACACCCATGCCGTCGAAATCCCGGATGTTGCGTGTCACCAGGGTCATGCGACGGGTGAAGGCCGTCGCCGCGATATAGGCGTCGTTGATCGGCTTGGGATCAGGCACATGCCATCGGGCCGCCTGAACGGCCGCCGCCTCGTCCAGGGGCAGGATACGACCCGAAAACGTCGTGAGGACGGTATTTTCGAGCCAGTTGCGCAATACTTTTCCGGCGGCGGGATCATTGTGCTCCACCAGCCGCACACCAATTTCCAGCTCGTGCAGCACAACAGACGAAATGAAGGTCTCGGCCGGATCGACGGTTTCGTTCCAGACCACGACGTTGGGATGCGCCCTGCCGCTCGCAACCTTGCGCAGTTCGGACACGACATTGGTATCGAGCAACAGCATTAGGACAGATCGACCGGCCGGGCATGCTCGGTGCGCTGCGGGAGCGGCAAGTCGACGTCTTCCGCCCCTGGCGCGGCCAGCATGTCACCGAGCGTCCGCATCTTGCCGGTGAGCCGCTTGTACTCGTCAAACGACAAAAGCACATGCGCTGGCCGCCCCCTATCGGTGATGATGACAGGCCCCCCGTTGGCGGCCCGCTTTGCGCGGCCAAGATCTTGATTGAGTTCACGGCCTGAAAGTGTGGTGATGGCCATATCAAGCCTCCGAGAGTCGTGGTTACGTAACCACATTTAGTCCGTTTGAGCCGGAGTTGCAAGATGCCACTGCGCTGAGCGAACGAATGGAGCGTCGCGCTTCGCCTCGGGCGAGCAGGGGAGGGCCTTTGGGGCTCCTCTCGCACCGCTTTGCGCCCGCTCGATGCGGGCGCAAAGCGGTCACTGGCGCTGCTGCCCCTCCACGACGGGACGAGTGACAGGGTCGAACCCGATGACGGCCTCGTCGTCTCTCCTCTCGCCTTTCAGAAGGGTGATCGTGTAGCGGCTCGTTCGTGGTCCTCACTTTGCAAATTTCACTCCCATCTTCCACCATGGATCGTCAAAGTCCGGAATCTCGACGTCGCCACTTTGAAACCCCTCGATGGCGCTCTCGTGACCGGCCGCATCGATCTCCACGGTGATCCTGCATTCGGCGCGGAATGTTTGGATGATGGTAAGCGTCTGCTTGCTCACTGGCGTTTTCCTTTCCCGCTCGTGCCAACGACTAAAAGGCGAACGCGGCTTGACCGCTTGCCTGCACATAGGAGGCGCTATCGCCGGCTGCGTAACGCTCGCGCCCAAGCTCGGACCATTGGAGGAAACCGGCCCGATCATGGCGAAACCAGCCGTCCTCGATGCCGAAGATCATCCCCCACGCCACGATCTCGGCGGACAAGCGGCCGCTATTAATCGGCCAATGCTCCGCGCCCTTTTCCTGACGGCAAAGGCTCGGGGCCGAAAAGGCGCGGATGGTGGTGCTGCGCTCGCCGGGTTCTTGCGCGCCGGCCGCGTCCATGACCTTTCGGGTGTCGGCAATCGAGATGTAGCCGGACGCCTTTTTGTCCTCGTGATGGGAATAGCGGCATCCGAAGGCCACAGCCCGCATGATGCAGTGCGGCTCGGTGAATTCCCGCGTTTCCAGCAATTCTCGCCAATTCCCCGCCATGATCAGATCGACGGCGTGCCACCAGCAGGCGGTCGGCGCGGTGGAATAGTCGTGACGGTTCGGCGCGCCGTTGCGGGCGATTTCCAAACCCAGCATGGCCTCGACGTGGCGCACATAGGGATGGTCGGCCAAGAGAGGATGGCGAAGGCCGAGGGTACGCGGCTGATTGTCATCGGGGCGGCAAACCTCGATGGGAAAGCGGAACATGCGCGACGGCAGGTTCCACGGCGCAGGCAGATCGAAATTGTGCGGGACCGACAGGGAGTTGTTGATATCGAGAATAGCAAGGTTGGGCGCAAAGCCCTTCACCACAAGCGCAACGCCCAGCGTGTCGATGTTCGGGGCATCCATGATCATATCCTTGAAATCGTCGTCGAAGATTTCCGCGTGCGCCGAAGGGGAACAATCCCCCTCGGCCGGCCGGTGTTTCAGTAGCGCCATCACTCCCAGGGAATAACGGCCATCAGGTCTTCGTCGTCCTGACCGGGAAAGCGGCCGAGATTGGCATTGAGCCGGCCATGGCCGGTGTTCACGGAGAGGCTGAGATAGCCGCCGCCTTTCTGGTTCTTCTTCTTCCAGATGCCGCCGACTTCGATGCGCCGCCCACGCGGGGACTTGGCAAAGAGGCGATAGAGCGGCGCTTTCGCATTGGTGCTGGTGAAGGGTTCGCCGCTGATATCGAGGTCGTAAGAGATCGAGGCAATGTTCCCGCTGATCGTGTTGTCTTCGTTGACGCGGATGAAGTTGGAAAGTTCGGTCATGGTCTGTCTCCTGAGTTTGCGTTTCCCGAAGGGAAGCCCCCTTGGGCGAAGCCTCTCCGGTCTTTCCGGGGGAATGGCCTCTGACATTCCCCCGGACGGAGCGGGGAGGGCGACAGCCCGCCCTGCGGCGACGGTCGGACGGGTCAAGGGGTCGTGACGGGGAAAAAACGGAAGGTTCGGCCGCAGGCGGAAAGCCGTTTATTTGCCGGCGCGACAAGCGGCTGTGCCGCGCCTGCCCCTTGATCCGAACGACCGGCGCTGTCATGGGGCGGAAACAGAGGTGCGGCCCGGCGTCGGGCCTCAGTGCCGGGGGTGTAGCCACCGACTGGACAAGCGATCGTTACCGGCATCGGCGGAGACGGCCGCAGGCTGGCTCCGTGCTTCGCATAGAGCGCGTCCGACCGGGACGGGCGGTGGCCCAACTGGCATTTCTGCGAGTTGCCGATGCCAATCCTGCAGCGACGCTCCGATCCGACAGGGATGACTCGCTGAAGGAGAAAAGCAATGGAGACGGCGCCAACCCCCATCCTCTATACCGTGACCGGCAAGTCGCACCTTGGCGAACACCGCTGGGACGACCCTTCCGTGCCGGCCTATTTCTTCCAGGACAGGGACACGGCGAGACAGGCGTTGCTGGACTTGCGTGCTGATCTGCTGGCTGGTCTCGATCCCGACGATAGTCCGCTCTGCCTGGAAAAGATCGAAACCGTTCCGATGACGGCCGCCGCTATCATGGCTTTGCTGAATGACGGTTTTGCTGCCATCATCAATTACGCGGTCATCGAAACGATAGGCCCGGCACCCGACGCCGCCTGATGAAGCGATCAGTTGACGAGCGTCGGTCGCGGCAGCACCCGTTCGCTCACGGGGCAACCTTCCTGAAGCTTGGTCCAGGAAGAGACGTTAAGCTTCATCTCGCAGCGGGCAAGATAGGAACCGCCGTCGACACGAAGGCAGGATGTTTCGCCGAGCTTGAACATGACGCCGCGATTTCGGCATTTGCAGTTGTGGGCATCTGCCCCGGTATGGATCAGGGCCATGATCAGGCCGGCTACGAGCACTCCAAGACGCATGGCTGAGGCTCCTACCGATGTACAGCCAGACTACACCCGCTCCCCGACATCGTCAAAGTAGCCACCTGTCATCCCTTCGCCTGGATGGCTGGAAGGTTCCACGGGCGACGTTGCTCGGACAAGTGACCGCATATAGATTGCAACGACACCTGGGAGATCGGAACCATGGCGCTGAAGCGAATGGACAATGTCGGGATCGTGGTCGAAGACCTCGATGCCATGATCGATTTCTTTCTCGAACTCGGCCTTGAACTGGAAGGACGGGCGATGATCGAGGGCGAGTGGGCCGGGCGCGTCACTGGTCTCGGCGACCAGCATGTCGAGATCGCCATGATGCGGACGCCCGACGGCCACAGCCGGCTCGAACTCTCCCGCTTCCTCAGACCAACCGTTATCGCAGATCATCGAACTGCCCCGGTCAACGCTCTGGGTTACCTCCGCGTCATGTTTACCGTCGACGATATCGGCGAGACCCTCGAACGGTTGCACACGCACGGCGCGCAGCTCGTCGGCGAAGTCGTCGACTACAAGGACGTTTATCGGCTCTGCTACATCCGAGGGCCTGAGGGGCTGCTGATCGGGCTCGCCCAAGAACTCAGCTAAGCGCAATACCAGTTTCCGCCGCCATCAGGCGTAGGCGCCGACCGATAATAGGGAGAATAACATGGCTATGTCCGGCCATGAACGCGCTGCCTTCGAACGGCTACTGAAAATCGCGAGAAGCGACACCGGGCAGTCGCGGCGCGTGGCGGCGTTTATCCTGGCATGGTGGAACGCCGGCAGCCTCGGCGGTTTCGATCTGGCGGACCTCTTCGGCGTCGATCAGGCGATTGCCGCCGACATGGGAACGGTCTTCATCTGCCTCGGTCGCCAATCCGAAGCGTTCTATCCGGAAGACTATCAAACGGAGATCAAGGCACTTATCGAGGCGTGGCGGCCTGAGATCTGGGCCGCAAGCCAAAACTCACCGGCCTGACGGGCGGGAAGGGAGTTCGAGGGATGGGGCTTTGGGGCACCCCTCGTCCTGCCCCGCGCCGCTCGACGCGGTGAGGGGCAGGCATACGGCAACCGGCGCTGACCAAGTCGCGGTTCCACAAACGCAAAAAGACGTCCGACCTTTCGGCCGGGCGTCCCTGTATGAATAATAGGTCTGCTCACGCCTTTAGCGCGGCCATCCTTTCGCCCAGCAACCACAGGGCCTTGTTGAGCTTGATATCCTGATCAATCCCGTTGACGGCGCGGGATTTCACGCGGCGCGGCCTGCCGAGGTCGTCGCGGCCGACGCCACGCAAGCCTCCTTTGATGGCGTTTTCCTGAACCACGTTCCACGTCGTCCAGAGGTCGTTGGCGCGGTCGTCGTGGCGGCGGGGAACAAGCAACTGTTCCGGCTTGATCGGCGTGGTGGTCTCACCTTCATTGTCTCCGAAGCGAAGAACATGGGCGGCATCCGCCAGAATTCTTGCCTCCTCGGAGTTCATGCGCATGGTCGACCAATCCTGCGGGGCGGCAAGGGTGCGTTCGGCTTCGCCGAGGACACGATAGGTGCCCTCGATAACCTTGTGCTGCACGTCGCCGGAATGGCGGACCTTGATGGCGTCGATGGTGCCGGTCTGCGTCACCAAGGAATTCAGGCAACGGACGCGGAAAAGTCCAGCCATCAATTCGTAGGCGCTGGTTCCGTCATTGGCGTTTTTGAGGAGGATTTCGCAAACGGTGTCCCCGACATTATAGACCTTGCCGTCGCCGATGCGGCGCATACGGATAAGATGCTTGGTGAAATCGGCCTTGCCCTCGATACGGCTGCGGGACTGCTTCGCGCCGACCGGCATGAAACCTTCGTTCATGAGGCCGCGCAGCACCTCGATGGTCGGGATTGGTTTGAAACGCTCGGACCGGCTCTCATGGGCGGTCACGGCAAAGATCGACGGCGCGATGCGGCGCATTTCGGTTTCGGTCAGGGCGCGGCCGGTGTCGAAACGGGCGGTCTCGGTGTAGATGCTCATTGTCTGTCTCCTGTTTTCCCGTTTCCCGAAGGGAAGCCCCTTTCGGGCGAAGCCTCCCCGGTCTTTCCGGGGGAATGGCCTCTGACATTCCCCCGGACGGAGCGGGGAGGGCGACAGCTCGCCCTGCGGCGACGGTCGGACAGGTCAAGGGGTCGTGGCGGGGAAAAAACGGAAGGTTCGGCCGCAGGCGGAAAGCCGTTTTTTCGCCGGCGCGACAAGCGGCTGTGCCGCGCCTGCCCCTTGATCCGAACGACCGGCGCTGTCATGGGGCGGAAACAAAGGTGCGGCCCGGCGACGGGCCTCAGTGCCGGGAGCGTAGCCACCGACCGGACAAGCGATCGTTACCGAGATCGGCGAAGACGGCCGCAGGCTGGCTTCGTGCTTCGCACAGAGCGCGGCCGACCGGAACGGGCGGTGGCCCATGGCCTGCAGTCAGGATGGCTTCTTCGCGAGGAGATTGAAGAGCTGCGCGATGACATCGGTGGTGTAAACCTGTTCCCCGTCGCGTTCGTAGCTGAAATTCGAGATCCGGGACTCGACATAGACGAGATCGCCCTGCCCGACATTTTCTTCGATCCACGCGGCCTGCTTCTTGTCGAGGATCGTTACCTGTGTCCAGTCGGTGGCGGTTTTCCGCTCGCCGTCGGCCTGCCATTCGCGATTGGTGGCGATGTTCACCTTCAGCACATTTTTTAGTTTCAGGATGTTTCCGACGTGGCCGAGCAGGGTGTGACGGTTGACAGTCCGCATGGATTTAAACCTTCCTTAACCGCTAGAATCCGTTTATTTGTGCAACTCGAACCAATGCCGCTCGGTTTGGCCAGAGGTGTCATTCTTGATGTCGAAGAAATAAGGCTCTGACCTAAGCGGTCGAGACATGGAGACGGTTTGTATGCAGCTCCGCTGCCGATCAGAGTTGTAGAGGCTGTGCGTGTTGCCTTGGCAAACGTTGACTGTCTTGATGCACAGATCGCCTTCCCTGGCGAAGCCGTTGCGGTCTCTGCTGCTGCCCACCTGATATCCTTCCGGGCATTCCGCATATTGCTCGAAACCCGGCGCTCCGCTGGCTGCCTCCGGGCAGGCGGGCCAACTGAAACCGGGCTTCTTCATCGCAGACATCAGGCGGTTCATCGGTGGGAAACAGGCGGGCACGCCTCTCCAAGATGGATTGGACGACGAAGCGCAGAGCAAGACTTCGCAACCCCATTCGCTGCCCGCGGCGGGGGCCGCGAACACGGCGACCGCGAGAAGCACGCCGACGGTGACGTAGACAGGTTTGGAATTGACAGGCATCGGCCACCCTTTCTAGAAACACAACAATAAATAAATTATAGTTTATACGATGACGACGATCAAGCGCAAGAAGACCGACACTGACCTGGGGACGATGATCCTGCGAAACATGGCGATCGTCATGGAGCGCGAGCGAGAGAAGCGTGCCCTGACAAAAAAGGAATTTGCGCAACTCTGCGAGATTACCACGCCGTATTATTTCAGCATGCTTGACGCTACGGCGAACCCATCGTTGCAGGTCATTGCGCGGATCAGCTTAAATCTGAAGGTCCCGATGGAGGAGCTGTTGATGGGCGTTCGACCAAAAGATAGCTGAATCAGGTGGCCCAGGTCGCTTTCGTCGTCGTAAAAAGGCGCTGCACCAAATGTGAAATATAGTTTATCATTTTCCCCCGTATCAATGAGCCGGACGTGGCGTTCGGACCAATAGGGGATGATGGATGTTGAACTATCCGCTGATTTCGGCGCTGCTGCTAAACGCGACCACCGCAAGCGCGGGGGACAATCCGATGTGGCGCAGCAGCTTCACGTGGTCCTGCAAATTCACCTCGGTCATACGATGCGAGCGATCGGTCGATTGCGCATCAAGCGGCGAGGCGGGAAGGCTAGAGTTGGCCTACCGCGAGAACCATCTGGTTGACGGCGAGGGCCAGGCCCATCAGATCAAACGTCACTATGTTCAAACGGTCACGGACAGCCCGATCGTGAGCGAGGTAAAAATCGAGCTCGATACGAACGAAGTGCTCTGGCTTTCACCAGCCGATGGGGCAGGGGCATTTTCCGACAACTGGGTCGGTGTTATGCTATCGCCGAAAGCAGGTGTGATCGTTCAGGAGCTTCGACCACTGATCTGCAAGCCGATAAAATAGTGCGCCGCCGCCTCTGGTTATTGTGCCGCCTGATGAAAGTCGCTGATGATCGCGTCTGGACCCTGCTATATTTCCATCCCAGTGCCTTATGCGACCTGACGACTGTGTTTGAGCCTCAGCGCCCAAGCGCCGATAGTCTCGCTGTTGTCTGCCCTCTTCGCTCTAAGACGAGAGAAGCCGGGCACGAGGGTTAGCTTAACGTCGAACATCACCGGGATGGAGTAGATGTCCGCCGCGTGACGGTTCTGAAACGCTGCCTCAGCCTCTTCGACGAAGGTCGGTCCGATATCCCTGAAAACCGATAGCAGAAGGAGGACGATCGCTGTACCAGAGATTGCCAATGAGGTGCCGAACGGGGTTACGGCGGAGCTGGCAGCGGAGGCGAATGGATAAATCGTTGACGGTACGAACACGGCCACAACAAACAGGACTGCCTCCCACCAGAGGCGGGGCGCACGCGGCCTACTGTTTGACGCTTCAGACATTCCATCATCCATCGCTGTTGTCGGCGCGCCCAGACTCTTAGAGGATATTCAAAGACCGATCAACCAACGCATACCCGACTTTTGTCACGTTATATCATATCGTGTAAGTTTCATTATGGAACTAAGCTATTGATTCTATTACCTAGTAGGTGATTAGGCTGAAGGTGGCAAACGCACCTTCGTCTGTCGCTTGGGAAAGTTATAACCGACATCCGTCTTGATAGGCCCTCGCGAGTTCGACGTCGTATCGCCTCCCACACCTGCACGTAGACCTCTTCGCCCTCGTCATCGCAAGGCTGAAGCAGATAAGGTGGCGTGCCGGCTCATACAGAAGCGCCTGCTTCGTCGCCTCGGGTCCGCACGAAGATCATAGGCCCACAACAGGCATGCGCTGTGCAGGTGAGAGACGTTCGGCTCGTCCAACGGGGGCGATTGTTCAGGAGCCTGTCGCTTCATCAACACCATCGAGGGCTCGGTTGGGCGAGCAACACATTCCTCGTCTTCGCGCCCGTGGACTACCATGGAACTTACCCGTAGATCCAGCCGTGCGGGACCGAAGGGGCCTCCGTTCTGCCGCTCCCTTCATGTCGAACCGCTGGTTCCGTCACGTATTCCCGGCCGGTTTGAAAACCACGCGCACCTCAACTGTGGAATCGTATTCACCGCCACCTTGGAGGGGACGCTTCCATGAACGCTGAATCTGTGAATCTCTATCGTGGCGCTCAAGTTTTTGAGGGGGGTCGACCACCAAGGGCGAAGTGCTGACGTTTCCGGGCGCCCGCGCTTGCGAATTGCTCGATGGCCGGCCAACCAGTCGAGCCAGCGACGGCAGACGATCCGGATCGTGTTCGGGCGATGCCACCTTCGATTCATCCGGTTTTCCGTAACGGTGACCAGTCCCATCTGCGCCGCGTCGCGGATCGCGTAGCGCGCGGTCGTGCATCCGACGCCTGCGCGAGCGGCTATTTCCGGAAGCGACATGCCGGAAAACCCATGGTCGATGACGGCGCAGGCGATAACAGCGAGAACCGCCAGCTTGCTGACGGTAAGCGTCTTGGCGATGCATGTCGGAATGATGCAATCCTTGGCGAGCGCGCGGCGGCGCAGCCGGCCAGCCGCTCGTTTGCCCTCGGGAATGTTTAGCCGCCGGCAATTCGGTCGAATTGCCGACAGGGCGACGGGACCGACCGGCCCCCTGCCCGACCAGGGTTCCGTTCGAACCGTTCTGCGTTGATGCTCGATGACCGGCGCTAGATACTCCATCTCGTTGTCGCCCAATAGCCCTTCTCCATTCAAGATCCAGGCGGATTTTGCGCACTCGTCGATCTGCTGAAGGGTGCGCGCTGCAAGCAGGCGCGCCAATAGGTTCGGCCCATAGGCCGTCGGGGATGCGGCAAGCATGATCTCTCCTTTTTATCGGCGGCGGAGAGAAGTCCAAGACGCACGTATTCGTGGCAAGAATTAACTTGCAGCGGTCTCTTCAATGTGCGAGAAAATCGGTGGCTATAAGACTTTCCGCACATCATCGTGTGTCTCTGAACCTGTCTCTCCGAGGCGGGTTTTATTTTGTCTACGGCATAGGGCCTCCTTGGCTCGTTCGCTGACATAGCGAGTCGCAAAGCTAATTATATTTTACGGACGAAACAAACATAAACCTACCCATGCCGTGAAAACACCGCTTTTGACTCGTGTACGGGTTGCGCGCGACATTGGGCTTGGCGGAGGATTCGCCCGGCCCGCTATCACCTCATCGACTGCACTTGCGCTGACATGCGTGCGCAACGGACAGAGCGAACTATCATCCTCCTGGACGCCGGCGGCGCAGGGACGGTGACAGGAAAGGATGACCGTAAATGGCCATTGAGAATGCCGCTGAGCTGGTGAAACTCCTCGCCAACGAATTTAACCGCCGCGGAACCAAGCCTGACGAATTCGGCGAGCTGACTGGCATCTCCGAAGAGCGCCTTGAACTTCTCCGGAAAGGAGCGTGGAACAAGCTGACGCTTCGGGAAATCGCGATTATCAGCGAGACCCTTCACGTCGATCTCTGGAGGCAGTGACTATTCCTGCCTCAGCATCACGGAAGCGGGATGAACGAAGGTTCCAGCCCACAGGCCGTTTCGGTCTTCCTTCGCAGCAGATTCAGCAACGGCATAGGCCGACGATACCGGCGCTCCGGAGGGGAATACGGCGGCAAATGCAGCGCCCGAGGAAATGAGCGCGGTCCCAACATCGACGGTCGTCCCATCGATCTCGGCCGCGCAGACGACGAAGGTGGCGCCGTCCTTGGCGTCGCCGAGCGGCTGGCAGCCGACGGAGCCGGTCGAGAACAGTGCAGCAATGGACGCGATCGAACGCATCCCGCAATCGACATCTTCTCCCTTAGGTGAGCGATAGGTGTAGCGGCTTGCCAACATAAGCGCCTCTGCTCGCAAACATCGGCATTTTCTGCTCGAATTATCTGACAATGGAGCGGGCGTCGTGCTCACGCTCTTTGCCAATGTGCTCGCAAACATCCGGGTCTGCTTGCAAACATCC
>NZ_JCAKKP010000015.1:0-80856 GCF_059509755.1 Aquamicrobium sp. YD-1-mutant5 | reverse complement strand
CCCCGTGCCACAACGGGAAGTACGGCGATATGCGCGCCATCTGGCACTCGCTCAGCAGAAACAAATCACCCATCACGGCCTCCTTCAGCAAAGACCGTGAATCACAGATCAAACCAAATTAATAGGTCCTGAGCCTAGGCGTCCGCCTTCACATTCTGCTTCTGCGTGCCCAGCCCTTCGATGCCGAGTTCCACAACATCGCCGGCCCTGAGAAAACGCTGCGGCTTCATGCCCATGCCGACGCCCGGTGGCGTGCCTGTCGAAATGATGTCGCCCGGCATCAGGCTCATGAACTGGCTCAGATACGAAACCAGATAGGCCACCTGATAGACCATGGTTCTGGTCGAGCCGTTCTGCATCGTCTCGCCGTTCACCTTCAGCCACATGCCAAGCTGCTGCGGATCGGCGATCTCATCCTTCGTCACCATCCACGGTCCGATCGGCCCGAAGGTGTCGCAGCTCTTGCCCTTGGTCCACTGACCCTGACGCTCGTTCTGGAAAGCGCGCTCGGACACGTCGTGCGCGACGCAATAGCCCGCCACATAATCCAGCGCCTCGGCTTCGGAGACGTATTTCGCCTTGCGGCCGATGACGATGCCAAGCTCGACTTCCCAGTCGGTCTTTTCGGAACCGCGCGGGATCAGCACATCGTCATCGGGACCGACAATGGCGGACGAGGCCTTCATGAAAACCACCGGCTCGGACGGCACGGCCAGGCCCGCTTCTGCGGCATGGTCGGCATAGTTGAGGCCGATGCAGATGAACTTGCCGACATTGGCAACGCAAGGTCCGATACGCGGCGATCCCGCGACCGCAGGCAGGGTCTGCGGGTCCAGCTTCGCCAGCTCTGCCAGCGCGGCGGGGTCGAGCGCAGCGCCCCCGATATCGGTCACATGTGCCGACAGGTCACGGATCCCGCCCTCAGCATCGAGCAGGCCGGGCTTTTCAGCGCCCGGCTCTCCATAGCGCAACAATTTCATGAAATATCCTCTCCACAGCGCCCGTTCCGGGCTTCTTGTCAACCCATGACGCCGGAGCGTCGCTGGTCAGGTGGTCTGTTCCAGAACAGCCGTCAGGAACTTCCTGAGCCGCTCGCTCTTCGGCCGGGTGAAAATCTCCTCCGGTGGTCCGACCTCGACCACGACCCCACCATCCATGAACACGACCCTGTCCGCGAATTCGCGGGCAAAGCGCATTTCATGGGTAACGAGTAGCATGGTCATGCCCTGACGCGCCAGATCGCGCACCACATCGAGAACCTCGCCGACCAGCTCGGGATCGAGCGCTGAGGTAATCTCATCAAGCAGCAGAAGCCGCGGCTGCATGGCAAGGCAGCGCGCAATGGCCACACGCTGCTTCTGCCCGCCGGAAAGCTGCTTTGGGAAGGAACCCGCCTTCTCCAGCATGCCCACCTTTTCCAGAAGCCGGCGCGCTTCAGCCTCGGCCTGATCGCGCTTGATCCTGCGCACATGAACCGGCGCTTCCATCACATTGGCAAGAGCCGTCATATGCGGAAACAGATTGAACTGCTGGAACACCATGCCCATGCGCGTGCGCAGCTGGTTGATGTCGGTGCGCGCATCGATGCGGTTTCCCTCGAAGAGCACATTGCCGCCGGTCGGGGTTTCCAGCCGGTTCAGGCAGCGCAGCAGCGTGCTCTTGCCCGAGCCGCTCGGCCCGATGATGGCAATGCTCTCGCCCTCTTCGACCTTCAGGTCCACGCCGCGCAGAACGCTGAGCTGGCCGAAGGCCATCTCAAGCCCCTGCAGTTCGAGTATGGTCTTGCTCATCGGGAAGCCCTGCGCTTTTCAAGAGCCTTCGCAAACCCGGACAGGGGAAGGCAGATCGCCAGATAGAGAACGGCCGCCATCGAATAGATGGCCATGCTGCGGTACGACTGGCTGGATGCATCGTAGGATCGGTACATGATCTCCGGAACCGAAATGGTCAGCGCCAGCGACGTGTCCTTGATCATGGAAATGACGAAGTTGGTGAAGGGCGGCAGCACGATCACCGCCGCCTGCGGCAGGATGATGCGGCGCATCGCCAGCGGGGTGGACATGCCAAGGCTGCGGGCGGCCTCGAACTGCCCGGTATCCACCGCCTCGATGCCGGCGCGAAAGATTTCCGCCGCATAGGCGCCGCCGACCAGCGACAGGGTGATGGACGCCGCAGTGAACGGATCCAGCCGCAGGCCGAACGAGGTCAGGCCGAAATAGATGATGAAGAGCTGCAGCAGCGCCGGCGTGGCACGGATCAGCTCGATGTAGATGCTGGCAACGATGCGCAGCAGACGCAGATTGGCGAGCTTGGCGAAGGTCGTGAGAAGACCCAGCGCCACGCTGCCCAGCAGCGCCACGATCGTCAGCTGGATCGTGATCGACGCGCCCTTGGCCACGTAGGGAAAATAGGTTTGCACAAGCTGGAGATAATCGCTCATCGATTTCCAATCCGGGAGACAGGAGCCCCGACGCCTGCGCGCCGGGAACCTTGTTCATGAGATGCGGGGCATTTGCGCCTCTACGGGAAGAGCGAAATGCGCCTGCTCTTTGATGAAAGCAATTCGGAATGCCGAATTGCGGGCACTTCTGCCTGAACCGCTCAGAACTTGCCGGTCAGGTAGGACGGATTGCTGAGGCCGTATTTTTCCATGATCTGCTTGTCGACGCCGGCGGCCTTGAGCTTCTCCGTGGCGGCATCGAACGCCTGGATCAGGCCCGCGGTTCCGTTCTTGGAGAAGACGTAGTAGTTGCCGGGCAGCGTCTCGCTGTTGAGATATTCCGGCGCCAGATACTCGACGACCTTGAAGTCATAATCCGGGTTCTGCTGGGCAGCGTAGTCGAATGTGTAGCCCCACCAGACCGCCGCATCGAGACGACCGGCCTTGAGATCCATCAGCATCGGATCGGCGGCATCGTACTTGCGGATATCGGAAATGCCGTAGCGCTTCTGCAGCTCGGCAGCCTCGATTTCCTGCGCGGAGCCGCGCACGGTGCCGATCACCTTGTCCTTGAGGTCTTCAACCGTGGCCACGCCGCCTTCCGAGCGGGTGAGCAGCACGTCGATGCCGTACCAGTAAGGTGCGGAGGCATATGCCATCACCTTTTCGCGCTCAGCGGTGCGGTAGAGACCGGAAATCACGTCGATACGGCCGGAATCGAGGGCCGGGGCCAGCGCCGAGTGAACCAGCACGACCGGATCGACCTCAACGCCGATCTCTTCCGCCACGGCCTTGGTGAAGTCTGCCGCGATGCCTTTCCATTCGCCGGTGCTGATGTCGATCCAGGTTTCCGGCGGAATGCTGAAGGTGCCGACGCGGATGAAACCGCGCTTTTTGATGTCTGCCAGCAGATCGGCGTCCTGCGCAAAGGCAAGGCTGGTGCCGGCGGTGAGGCCCGCACCGGCAGAAGCCGCAGCCAGACCGAAAGTTGCGCCCGCACGCATGAACCCGCGGCGCGTCATCCCATTGATCATCTCAAGTCTCCATTGTCGTTTTTGTAGGAAGGACTGACACTTGCCGGCGCGGGTCCTCCATACCCAACCCACGCCATTACTTCACACTGCACTCCCCCACCACGCTCCGGAGAGCCTGACGGGAAATCTTTCATTCAATGCCTCGTCCGCCATCCGGTGCGGAACGCTCTGGCGCCGGGAACCGCCCTTCTTCACGCGAGAGAATTGACGAGCTTTTCCGTGATCCCGATGTTGGTGTCGGCGCAATCGAGCGAGATCGGGACCTGCCTTGTGACCGCCGGGAAATGGAACACGCCATTTCGATCAGCGCACGACGACAGGCGAGACGCCCGGGCGGATGATGGCGATCACCGCCTCATCGACTTCCGGGTTGCCATGGCCAAACAGTTGCGAGGGCGTGATCACTCGGTTCAGCGACATCGTTCCACCAGCATTGTACTGGCGCCGACGATCAACGGTGCTCGCAAGGTCTGCCGACATAACTCCCCTTTCGCCGATATGCGATGCAGGCGGCTTTTAGCACCTGTTCACAGCGCGTCCGCTTCTTATCCCGGCAATCTAGGTGAGTTAAGTTTAACGTTAAGTTAAGTGGGTTATTCGCAGGATTCGGCCATAAACGTCATCCCGGCCGAATTTTCCACGAAATACACACCATCGAGGACGGCCTGGTGGGCAAACGCGATGAAGGCAGATTTTCTCCATTCCATATTATAGGACAGGGATCGAAAATCTTCCGGATGGAATGGACATGTACGGACTTCATTCCCGTTCCGGACATGATTTCAGGCCTGAAGGCGACGCATGGAAAAAGGAAAGATCATGGCGCAATGAGCAGCGACGGGAAGACGAGGAGCCCGATGCCTTCACCGCTCTTGGGGCGGAAGGAAAAGCTTCGTTCCCGTGCGATGTCAGAGCGACTGCCTTGCCGCACCTGTGCCAAATGATGGCAGCACAGTTTCAGGCAAGAGCAGATTTCCTTTGCCCAAAAGAAACGGCGCCGCCGGCAAAAGCCGGCAGCGCCGTCGAAGCAAGCTGCCCATATTGGCAGCACGAAGACTGGAGAACCGAAATGGCGGTCCTTCTCTCCGGGCCGGAATTCCCGCCTCTTTCAGCCGCATTCCTGCGGCATCAGCTGCTCAGTCGATGCCGCCTTGCGGGGCGCTGTCATCGGCATTTTCCGGCGTCACATCCAGCACCGCCGCATGCATTCTGACCTCCGCCTTGCCCGGCTTGCAATCGCTCATGCAGGGATCCGACTTGTCGGCATAATGCGGCTCGCTCTCGCGATCGTCTTCGATGAAATTATCCGCATTGGGCAATTTGATCGACGTGAAGTTTTCCTTCGACAGCTCGAAGTCCTCATCATCGACGATATCGTTGAGATAGAGGAGGTAAGCCGTCAGCGCGTAGACATCGTCATCGGAAAGAGACCGCGCATTGCCGAACGGCATGGCGCGACGCACGTAATCATAGACGGTCGACAGATGGGGCCAGTAAGAGCCGATGGTCTTTTCGGGCCGTTCGTTCTCCAGCGTGCCCTGCCCGCCGGCCAGAACCGGCCAGCGATCCACCGCCTCACCGAAATCGCCATGACAGGAAGCGCAGTTCTCGTCATAGATCGCCATGCCTTCGGCTGCGGTGCCGCGTCCTTCCGGAAGGCCCAGACCATCGGGGCGCACGTCGATATCCCATGCAGCCACTTCTTCCGGCGTGGCCTCGCGGCCAATGCCGAATTTTCCGGCTGCCGGCGCGTCCTGCGCGGCCAGGGAAATCGATGCGGGAGCCACCAGCAGCGCGACGGCCAGAACAAGCTCAGGAAATCTCGACATTCTCGACCACTCCCTCGCCGTCGACATGCCAGGTCTGGATGCCGTTGTTGTGATAGATGGAATTCGGGCCGCGCACCGAGCGCAGCTGCTCCTTGGTGGGCTGGATGAAGCCCTTGTCATCGATGGCGCGCGACTGCAGGAACAGCTCCGAACCGTCCCAGTCGAACTCATAGTAGAAGCGATGCAAGGCCATGGGCAGGCTCGGCCCGTCGATGCGCGCCGCGTGCCAGTTGCGGCCGCCATCGATGGACACGTCCACCCGGCTGATCGCACCATTGCCCGACCAGGCCAGCCCGGAAAGCACCATGGCGCCCTTGCCGTGCGTGATCGGGGCCTGCGGGCTCGGATTGGTGATCACCGACTTCACGTCCATCACCCATGTGTGACGACGCGCCTTGCCGTTGGCGAGCAGGTCCGTGTATTTCGAGGTTTCCTCGCGCTGCTCCCACGGCTCATCGCCCACTTCGAGGCGGCGCAGCCACTTGATCCACATATTGCCTTCCCAGCCGGGCACCACGAGACGGATCGGATAGCCCTGCTCGGGACGCAATGCCTCGCCATTCATGGCGAAGGCGACCATGCAGTCGTCCAGCGCCTTCTCCATCGGGATCGAGCGGGTCATGGCCGACGCGTCGGCGCCCTCGGCCAGAAGCCACTTGCCTGCCGTCTTCACGCCGGCTTCCTCAAGCAGATATTTGAGGCGCACGCCGGTATAGGCGACGCAATGGATCATGCCATGGGTGAACTGGCAGCCGTTGAGCTGTGCGCCGCGCCATTCCATGCCGGAATTGGCTGCGCATTCGAGGAAGAAGATCCGGTTTTCACGCGGGAAGCGCTTCAGATCCGCCATGGTGAAAACCAGCTGCCGATCCACCAGACCGTTGATCATCAGCCGGTGCGATCCGGGCTCGATCTCGGCAATGCCGGCATGGTGACGCTCGAAGCACAGGCCGTTCGGCGTGATGATGCCATCCAGTTCATGCAGCGGCGTGAAATTGATCGACGAGATGGAATCGGAGGTCAGCCACGGCACGTTCTTGCGCACCACATGCGCCTCGAACTGGGAGGGCTGACCGTAAGGGCGCGCATCGACGCCATCGCCGGGATAGCGGTTCCAGTCCTGGATCTCGGTGATGACCTCCTCGCCTTCCGAAGCACGGGCAAGACCCGTGCCCGCCAGAACGGCAGCACCCATCAGTCCGCCAGTGAGGAAGCCGCGCCGCGATGGCGACAGCACCTGCTGCCGTTCAGCCATGATGTCCTCCAGACAATTCTTTCATCAATTCTAACATATGAATTTTTCTATGTATAGAACAGCAAGAAAGCCGGCGTAAAGCCGGCTCGCTGCGGATTGCGCTTACTGGATGACTTTTACGGTCCGCTCATCCGCAACGGACACCGTGCCCTTGCCGGAAATGTAGCTTTCCATGAGGTCGTAGATGGCGGGACCTTCGGTGCCTTCGTTGACGGAGGCCCAGCCCCCGACGACATAGGTCGCATCCGGCTCGATCGCCTCGCCGGTGGCGGCGAGCTTCATGTCGGAAATGCGGTTGCCGATCTTCCCGCCCACCGTGCAGGTGTATGTCATGCCGCCGACGCGCACCATGTCGCCGCCCTGCTGCAGGAAGGGGTCGGGGTTGAAGAGGTTGTCGCAGACATCCTCCAGCACCTCCTTGAGCTGCGCGCCGGTCATCTCGTTGCGATAGACGGCCGGATAGCTCATCGAGGTCTCGGTATAGAGATCGTCGATGGTGATGTCCTGACCCGGCAGCAGGGTCGTGCCCCAGCGGAAGCCCGGCGACAGCGCGATCTGCGTGTCCCGCTCTTCCATGATACCCCTGCAGATGAGATCGTCCCACGTGCCGTTGAAGTTGCCCCGGCGATAGAGCAGCGAGTCGGTCTTGCCGATGACGCGGCCAAGCTCGTCCTTGTAAGGATCACGAAATTCCGCAATCTTTGCCGCCATTTCGGCGTCAGGAGCGATCACGTCTGAGAACACCGGAATCAGCTTCGAGCTGTAGCCGGTCACCTTGCCATCGGACACTTCCAGATCGATGCGGCCGAGATACTTGCCGTGCGAACCGGACGACATGACGAGCGTGTCCTCCACCTGCAAGGCAACCGGCACGGCATCATGGGTATGGCCGGTGAGGATGACATCGATACCCTTGACCACGCTGCACAGCTTGCGATCGACGTCGAAGCCATTGTGCGAGATCAGCACGACGATCTCGGCACCGGCTTCGCGGGCGGCGTCGACATTGGCCTGAAGCACATCCGGGCGGATGCCGAACGACCATTTGGGGAACATCCAGCGCGGATTGGCGATCGGCGTGTAGGGCATTGCCTGACCGATCACCGCCACCTGCACGCCGCCCCGCTCGAACATGGCGGTGTTGTCGAAGGCCGGCTCGTCCCACTCCGCATCGAAGATGTTGGAGGCGAGGAACGGGTAGCCCATGCTTTCGATGATTTCGAGAAAACGGTCTTCGCCGAAGGTGAACTCCCAGTGGCCGGTCATGGCATCCGGCTTCAGGAGCTTCATGCAGTCGACCATATCCTGACCGTTGGTCTTCAGCGAGGTGTAAGACCCCTGCCACGTGTCACCGCCATCGAGGAACAGAACCTTGTCGTCACCACGCTCGGCGCGGATCGCCTTGACCAGCGTGGCGGTGCGGTCGAGGCCACCGAGCCGGCCGTAAGCACGGGCAAGATCGACATAGTCGAGGAAGGTGTGCGCATAGGCAAGCGGACTGCCGGCATCAATGCCGAACTCCTTCAGGAAAGCCTCTCCGACCAGATGCGGTGGGATGCCCGCATAGTCGCCCACCCCGATATTGGTATCCGGCGGGCGGAAATAGATCGGCATCAGCTGGGCATGAACGTCGGTGAAATGCAGCAGCGTCACCTGCCCCTTTGTATCGAAACTCAGCAGGTCATCCTGCGTCAGCTTCTGCTGGGCAAGCGCGCGGGTGGGATTCGACAGATAGCCGGCAGCGCCGAGCGCCATGCCGGCATTGGCTGCGAACTGAAAGAAATCCCGACGGGTATAGGTCATGCTTGCCTCTTCAGGGCGTTGAGCCCGGAAAGTGTTCTGGGGCAATTCCGCGTTTCTCCGAAGCGCCGAAATGCTCCAACCCTTTGTTTTGATGCAATTCCGAACGCCAAACCGCTGCGTATTTCTGCCGGAATTGCTTCAGCCGGCCGGAACGCCCGGCCGGGCTGCGTGTCATCGCTGACGTCGTGCTTACTGCCGGACGGCGGGCGTCTCGACCGACAGGCCGGTTCCGCGCCACGTCACGTAGACCTCCAGCGCCATCAGATCGTCGGAGAAGGCATCCGGCATTTCGGCGCGCGTGTCCTTGATGCAGCCGCGCAGGCGGTCATGCAGCGAGATCACCTTGCCGTCGCGGAAGCGGTAGGTCGGGAAGCCGTTGGCCTGCCCCTGGCTGAGGTGGTCGGCACGGATATATTTGCCCATCGAGGCCTCGTGGCACGATGCACAGGCAAAATTGAGCTGCCCCATGCGGGTGTAGTAGTTCTCCTTGCCCTTATCCCACCAGCTCTGCATCTGGCCCTCGGCCAGATCGATCTTCACCGGCATGCCCAGCGACTGGTGTTTGATATAGGCGGCGAGCGCAATCTGGTCGGGATGGTCGAACTTGTAGGGCTCCGCCTCCATGTTTTCGACCCTGCACTTGTTGATCTGCAGTTCCAGATTGACGGGTTTGCCGGAGGCCGCATCCCATTTCGGGAAACGCGCGCCCACGCCCTTCATGCTCTCCGCCGCTTCATCGTGGCAGGAGGAACAGGACTTGCCCGCCGCACCCTCGACCGTGTCCCAGACATCGGCGCCGCGCTCGACGGTGAGCATGCCCGGATTGGCAAAGGAATCGGCTTCCGTCTCGCGCGTCTCCGCCTCGCGGAACAGCCAGCCCGACAGCACCTCATCGAAGGGATGCCCCTCCGGAGCGGGGGCGCGGGTGATCATTTCCACGCCGTCGATCTCCAGCTCCTCATCAACCGGATCGGCCCAGGCAGCCCCAACCACCAATGCCGCAACACCTGCACAAAGAGCGGACAATGCCGCAATGGAACGTGTGCTCACCCTCGTCCTCCCCCGCTGGCGCGCGGCATATCAGCCGCGCATCTGGCTCAGGCCACTTCGATTGTCTGCTCGTCGGTGTAGACCGATCCGTCGTCATCGACCCATGTCAGCTTGAAGGTGCCGCTTTCGTTGACCTTCGCGCTGAACTCGAAATAGGGATTGGCCGAAATGGCCGGATCGATGTCGCACGAGAACACCGGCTGACCGTTGAACTCGCAGGTAAATTTGTTGATGATCTTGCGCGGGATGACATTGCCATCCTTATCCTTGCGCTGACCCGATTCCATTTCATGGCTGATCAGAGTCTTGAGCACGACGATCTCGCCGGCCTTGGCCTTCTTCGGAATCTTCACGCGGGGCTTGGGAGCTGCAGACATTTCTTTTCCTTCAAATCAGAACCAGAGGGGATGAAAGCACCGATCAGCCGCCGCAGCCGCCGATCGTCACCTTCACTTCCTTCCTGTCCATGTAGACCGACCCGTCGGCCATCTTCGCCACCGCGATGACGTTCTGGGTCTTGGCCAGACGCATACGGGTGGTTGCGGCCGCCTTGCCGCTCATCGCGGTGAAGGCGAAGGTCGCCACATCGGCGCTCGGATTGCCGTCAGCCAGGATCAGCACCTGATCGACCATGTCGTCGCCTTCCATCGCGCTCTCGACCTCGACCGAGATCGGCACCGTGTTGCCATTCTCGGCAATCTCCGGCGCGGTGAGCGTGATCTTGCCGCTCTGCGGCTCCTTGCCGCCGGCAAAGTCCGCAATCAGCTTGCCGACCTCTTCAGGCGCAGCAAGCGCCCGCCCGGGCAGAAACTGAAATGCGGGCACGACGGCCGCGCCTGCGGCCAGTGCGAGTACATGACGCCTGCTGAGAGCCATGCTTGTCTCCTTCCTGTTCATTCCTTGAGCGTCGCCAGATAGGCGACCACATCCTCGACCTGCTGCGCGGTCAGTATCGTTTTTCCGACAAGATCCTTGCGGACATCCTTGCCCAGATTCAGGCTATAAAAGCCCGGCATCATCGTTTCATCCGAAAACACCTGCTTGGCATCGACGACGATGGCGCGCAGCTCTTCCGGCGACCAGCGATCCGCCACCCCATCGAGCGCCGGCGCAACATCGCCGTGGAACTGCTCCTTCGTCAAAGCAGATACGGCATGGCAGGCGAGGCAATTGCCGAGACCGCGATTGGCGAGCGCCTTGGCGCCCTCTTCCGGGTTACCCGGCGCACCGGTCAGCGATGTGGCGACCGCCATGTCCTCGAAAGCCACATCGGCCGGCGCGATCTCGCCAGCCCGCGCCATTCCGGCAACGGCGCAAACGGCAACAGCAGCGATAGCGGTGAGCGTCCGCCTCATTCGGCCTTCTCCTCCAACCCGCGATCCGCAAAGGGCGAACCGCTCCTCCTGACGTAACGATAATCCGGCCTTACCGGCCAATCAATCAAAAAATATGAATTTGTGAATATATCACTCTTCATCCCCAAGCCGGCCTTCGGCGCGCAGCTCGTTTATGATGCGCGCATGATATTGCTGGAAGTGCTCGTCGCGCTCGTAGCCCTTCTCCCTCACCCAGCGGAACATGTTGAGAAAGGTCCATTTCCCGAAGGCGCCGGGCATGGTGGCCACAGCGGCTTCCGCCACCGTCTTGCCTTCCGGTGCTTCCTCCGGAAGAAACACGATGGTCGGCGTGAATACGTAGCCCCACCGGCGCGCGGCGGTTTTTTCCGTCAGCGTCTCGCCATCCAGATCGGTGACCTCCTCGTCGCCGAACATGTTGTACTGCACGACCATGAAATTCGCCGAAATGTAATCGCGCACTTCAGGGTCGGAGAGAATCTTCTCGTGCATCTGCGCGCAATAGATGCAGCCGCGCTGCTCGAAGGTGAGAGCCAGCCGCTTGCCCTCGGCCTTCGCCTGCGCGATGTCGTCGGCAATGTCGCGGAAGGTGATGGTGAACCACGCCTCCTTGTGCAGGCCATCATCGCCCACTTCCGCCGCATGCAGCGCCTGTGAAAAAGCAAGCGCCATCAGCAGGGTGACGGCGCGGGCCAGAAGCTTGTGCATGTTTTCTCCTCCTAACCGATGGTCTGGCTAACCGATGGTCTGGAATGCCGGAAAGGTTTCCAGAAGCCAGTACGAAATCGCCGACATCTGGCCGGTGATGAACAATATGCCGGTGATCACCAGCAGGCCGCCCATTGCCATCTCGACCTTGCGCATGTGCTTTTTGAAACGCGCGGCCCAGCCAAGGAAACGGCTGGCGAAGATGGCGGCGAGCAGGAAGGGGATGCCGATGCCCAGCGAATAGGCGCCGAGCAGGGCCGCACCCCGCAGTGCGGTGCCCTCGCTGCCGGCAATGAACAGAATGGCGGCCAGAACCGGCCCGACGCAGGGCGTCCAGCCAAAGGCGAAGGCCAGTCCGATCACATAGGCGCCCAGCGGCCCGGCCGGCTTGCGGTCCACCTGTACGCGCGCCTCGCGATAGAGCATGCCGATGCGGAACACGCCCAGAAAATGCAGCCCCATGATGATGATCAGAATGCCCGCGACGATCGCCAGCGTATCGAAATACTGGGCGATGGTCTTGCCGATGACGCTTGCGGTTGCACCGAGCGCGATGAATACCGTGGCAAAGCCGAGCACGAAGGCGAAAGCGGCAATGATCACCCGCCTGCGCTGCTCAGCACCCGGCGCCTCGTCGCGCAGTTCATCGAAGCTCACACCGGCCAGCCAGGCCAGATAAGGCGGAACGATCGGCAGGACGCAGGGGGACACAAATGACAACAGCCCCGCCAGCAATGCGGCGCCCACGCTTACATCCAGCATTTTCCCTCCCGGATCGCAGATTCGGCCTTGCGTCAGTCTGGCCTATTGAATTCATACAATGCTATATTTCTATATTAAACAAGGGCCGACGTTGTGCGAGGACACCTATGATCAGTTTCAGGGCGTTGCTGAAATTCGCGCCTGTCTTGTTTTTCCTCGGATTTTCGCCTGCATCCGCGGCCGAATTGCTGATGATGGAGCAGCCGGGCTGCGCATGGTGCGCGCGCTTCGATGCCGAGATCGCCCCGGCCTGGCCAAAGACCGAGGAAGGCCGCCGCGCGCCGCTCCGGCGCGTCGACATCACCCGCCCGTGGCCGGAAGATCTCAGGCATGTGCAAAAGGAGCGTTTCACTCCGACCTTTGTCCTGATGGACAACGGCAAGGAAATCGGGCGTATCCGGGGCTATGTGGGCGATGAGTTTTTCTGGTATCGTGTCGGCGAACTTCTTGCCCTGTTGCCGAAAGACCAGCCGATAAAGTAACAGACCTCAAGATATGCAAATGTGCGGCGCACAAATGCGCGGCCTCAACTGCGGATGGTCAGTGACGTTATGAGCTTGCCGAAAATCCAGGACGCCCAGACGCCGGAAGATTTCAACGAGCTGCTGGCGCAGGCGCGTGAAGCCAGCGAGTTGCTGAAGGCCCTTGCCCATGAAGGCCGGCTTCTGATCCTGTGCCTGCTGGCGGAAGGCGAAAAGTCGGTGTCCGAACTGGAGGAGGCCATGCGCCTGCCGCAGGCCGCCGTTTCGCAGCAGCTTGCGCGCCTGCGCTTCGACCGGCTGGTAAACACCCGCCGCGAAGGCCGGGTGATCTACTATTCGATCGCCAGCAAGGAAGTGTCCTCGGTCATCGAAACGCTGTACAATCTTTTCTGTGCTCCGGTGAGGCGCCCGAAAGGCGACTGACCCCGACCAGCCGCTAACGGGAGAGCGCGGCGGCACGGATACCAGCCAGAGACCGGACCGCCGCCGACGCGTATCCGGTCTTCAGCCAGAGGGAGGGAAACATGAATATCGCCACCCATCCATGGTTCCTTGCCTTTGCCGGGCTCGGGGCCGGCATTCTGCTCGGCTTCGTGGCCCGCGCCAATCATTTCTGTACCATGTCTGCGCTGGAGCGCATGTGGTACGCCGACGACAGCCGCGGCGTTCGCACATGGATGCTGGCCGCCGCCACCGCCATGATCGCCACCCAGTCGCTGCAGGCGCTCGGCATGGTCGATACGCAATCGAGCTTCTACATCCATTCCAGTTTCGCCTGGGTGGGCGCCATAGCAGGCGGGCTGGCCTTCGGCATCGGCATGGCGCTGGTGGGCACATGCAGCTTCGGCGCGCTCGTGCGGCTGGGCGGCGGCAGCCTGCGCTCCCTGATCGTGCTGATCGTTCTGGGTCTCGCGGCGATGTCGGCGCAGAAAGGTCTGGTCGCGCAGGCGCGCGTCGCGCTTTCGGACAATCACGCCATCGACCTGTCGGAAATGGGCGGCCAGTCGATCGGTGCGCTGGCCTCATGGTGGTCGGGACATGACCTGACCCTCACCATCGCGCTCGTCGCCGGCCTCGCCATGCTCTGCTGGATATTCAGCGAACGCCGTTATCGCAGCCACACGGGCTCGATCCTGACCGGCCTCACCATCGGCCTGATCATCACCTTCGGCTGGTGGGCCACGACCTATGCGAGCGAACACTCCTTCGAGGTGGTGCAGATCGAGGCCGGATCCTTCGTGGTGCCGGTCGCAGACACCATCCTCCAGGCCATTACCTTCACCGGCGTCGTGCCGGATTACGGCGTCGGCCTTGTGCTGGGCGTGATCGGCGGCGCTGCGGCCTGCGCCGCGTGGAAGCGCGACGTGCGCTGGGAAGCCTGCGACGACGCCCGCGAGCTTGGCCGCCACATTGCCGGCGGTGCGCTGATGGGCTTTGGCGGCGTCTTCGCCATGGGCTGCACCATCGGTCAGGGCGTTACCGGCGTTTCGGCCCTCGCCATATCGGCGCCGCTGGTGCTGGCCTCCATCTTTCTCGGCGCGAAGCTCGGGCTCGCCTATCTGATCGAAGGCTCGCCGCTCGGCGCATTCCGCGCCATGGATCGCCAGCCTGCCGAATAGGGCTAGGGCACGCCGCCCGAAGCTACCGTTTTCGGGCGTCAGGCGGCCACGTAGACGAAAGCCCCTCCGCGCCGCTCGACAATGCCCGCACCCGGATGCGGAAAGTGGAAGCCGATGGCTCTCGCCTTGTCGCCCGCCAGCCTGTCCAGCAGCGCTGCCCGGCTCTTCGCACCCAATGCGGGGTCCTGATCGCTGGCGGTCGGCCACTCGGGATGTGCGAAGGCGACCGTGTCGTTGCCGATGGCATCGCCGACGATCAGCACCGGCTCCGGCCCATGGACCATGAACGACAGATGCCCCGGCGTATGACCGGGCGTCTCCACCGCCTCGATGCCCGGCAAAACCTCATCCCCGTCTCCGATGAATTTCACGCGACCGTCGAGCGCCGCAAAACGGTTCTGCGCGCCGACCACGAAGGTCTGCCGGTCCTCCGGCATCTGCGTCATGGCATCGGACGAGGACCAGAACTCCCATTCCCTGGCCCCGATATGATAATCCGCATCCGCGAACACCAGTTCGTCGAAGTCGTCGGTCAGACCCCATATATGGTCGGGATGGGCGTGGGTGATCACGACATCGGTCACGTCGCCGGGAGCAACGCCTGCCGCCTCCAGCGAATCCAGCAGCTTTCCCGTGCTGGACATGAAGTTCGGCCCCGCGCCCACATCGAAGATGGCGAGCCGATCCCCCGTGCGCACAAGCGTGACGTTGCAATCGGGCCGCATCGCATCGGTCGGCTGCCCGTATTCCTCCAGCAGCTTCACCAGCTCTTCCTGCGGCGCATCGGGAAAAATGAGGCCGAGCGGCAAGGTCATCATGCCGTCGCTGACGACGGTCAGCTCGGCGCTGCCGGTGGAAAGAGTTTGCGCGAAGGCACTTGCAAAGGGAAAAGCAACAGTGCCACCAAGCAAGGCAGCCGCTCCGCCAAGAAAGTGCCTGCGGTCCGGTCCGCTTCTGCGGGACGACATGGTGGGCATATGCCAATCTCCTTCTATGCAAACATTTTATTTTTTGCATATTATGGAGAAGCAGGCTAGCCTTGCATGGCGGATTGCAGCCTCATGCAATTCGGGGTTGGGACCCGAGGAGGAATTATATGCTTATGCCAAAAGGTGTCGGCGCAGCCCTGCTTGCGCTGGGATTGGCCGGTGCCGTTATGAGCCCTGACGCGCGGGCGCAGGACGGTGTCCACACTGTCACGACGGATACGGCTTTCACGCAGGTGATCGCCGATCTCGAAGACGCCATCGTCAATCGCGGCTATGTCGTGGACTATCACGGCCATATCGGCGACATGCTGGAACGCACCGCCGCAGACGTGGGTGGCAGGAAGCTTTATCGCAATGCGGAGTTCCTGCAGTTCTGCTCCGCCGTGGTGTCGCGCAACGCCATGGAAGCCGACATCGCCAACATCGCCTTCTGCCCCTATATCGTTTTCGCCTATGAGGCGGAAACGAAACCCGGCGAGGTCGTCATCGGCTTCCGCGAATTGCCGACAGGTCCCGGCCGGGATGAAGTCAACACGCTCCTCACCGAAATCGTCGATCAGGCGGCAAATGGTCTCTGAGGCTTTTTCGCCGCTTGACCCCGAAACCGAATATTGGAACGCATGGACGCGGAAGTGCAGTCCCGGCGCGCTCCATGTCCTTGTTTTTACTGGAGGTACTATCTTGAAGACGTTTTTTGCCGCTGCTGTGGCCATCAGTCTTGCGCTGCCTGTTTCCGCCCTTGCGGCGGACCATGAGGTAAAGATGCTGAACAAGGCCTCGGATGGCACGGCGATGATGTTCGAGCCGCTCGTGGTCAGGGCCGCGCCGGGCGACACCATCACCTTCATCCCCACCGACAAGAGCCACAATTCGGCCAGCATGAAGGATGGCCTGCCCGAGGGCGCCGAAACCTGGAAAGGCAAGACCAACGAGCAGATCACCGTCACGGTGGGACCGGAAGGTGTCTACATGTATCAGTGCACGCCGCACTTCGGCATGGGCATGATCGGCGCTGTCGTCGTCGGGCAGCCGACGAACCTCGATGCAGTGAAGGGGCTGAAATATCCCGGCAAGGCCAAGAAGACGGCCGAGCGGATTTTCGCCGAGATCGAAGCCGGCTCCTGAGGCTTTTCATGTGGCCCGCATCACGCTGTGCGTGCGGGCCACACCACTCTGCGGAACAGTCGTCTGTTCCGAAACTATCTGGCGAACTTTCTTGCGCCTGCGACGCAGGCGACAATGGCGACGGTCACGACAATCATGGCCGCATTGACCTCTTCGTGCAGCAGCAGCGCCGCCAGCGCCAGCCCGAAGAAGGGCTGCAGGAGCTGAAGCTGGCCGACCGCCGCGATGCCGCCCAGCGCCAGGCCGCGATACCAGAAGACGAACCCGATCAGCATCGAGAACAGCGACACATAGGCAAGCCCGATCCATGCCGGGCCGCCGATGCCGGCGAGCGTAGCCGGACTGGTGATCAGGGCAACGAGCGCCATGACAGGAAGCGACAGCACCAGCGCCCATGAGATGACCTGCCAGCCGCCAAGCTTGCGCGACAGCCTGCCGCCTTCCGCATAGCCCAGCCCGCACACGATGACCGCGGCGAGCATCAGCGCATCGCCAAGCGGTGCCGCCGACACGCCCTGCGAGATGGCGAAGCCCACGACCAGTGCGCTGCCCAGACAAGAGAACGCCCAGAAGGCAGGGCGCGGACGTTCACCGCCGCGCAGCACGCCGAAGATGGCGGTGGCCAGCGGCAACAGGCCGATGAACACGATGGAATGGGCCGAGGTCATATGCTGCAGGGCGATCGCCGTCAGCAGCGGAAAGCCGACCACAACACCGAGCGAGACGATGACGAGCGACACAAGGTCGTCGCGATCCGGCCGGCGCTCGCGCAGCGCCACCAGCAGCGCCAGCGCGATCAGGCCGGCTATGGTGCCGCGCGCGGCCGTCAGGAAGAGAGGATCGAAATCGGCAACGGCCACGCGCGTGGCCGGCAGGGATCCCGAAAAGATCAGAACCCCCAGAAATCCGCTCAGCCATCCGGTCGTCGTCTTGTCCATGTCCATCACCTGCCGTTTCCGTTGCTATCGGCCGGGAGGGCATGGTTTTTCCAGATACAGTGCAGTACGGTTTTACCAAACTGTATTGGTCTGAAGGGCAGTACGAATGGGAACCGCTTCCTCCCGGCAAGTTGCCGCTCAGGGCAAGACACTGATCGGCACAGTGATGGCCTCGATCCGCCGGCGCATCGCATCGCGCGGCCTGACGCCGGGTGCCCGCCTGCCCTCGATCCGTGCGCTCGCCACCACCATGCGCGTGTCGAAATCGACGGTGGTGGAGGCTTATGAACGGCTGGCGGCTGAAGGGCTCATCCGCGCGCGGCCGGGCTCTGGCTATTATGTGAGCGCGCCCATGGCGCCGCTTTCGCTGGCCGAGATCGGCCCGAGGCTCGACCGGGAGGTCGATCCCCTGTGGATCTCGCGCCAGTCGCTGGATGCGGGTGACACCGTACTGAAGCCGGGCTGCGGCTGGCTGCCGGCCTCATGGATGCCGCATGAGGCGATCCGGCGCGGCCTGCGGACGGCATCGCGCGGGGCCGATGCAACGCTTGCCGACTACGGCACGCCGCTTGGCCTGCGGCCCCTGCGCGAATTGCTGGCGCGGCGCATGGGCGCGCATGGCATACACGCTTCGCCCGAACAGGTGATGCTGAGCGAATCCGGCACGCAGACCCTCGACCTTATCTGCCGCTACCTGCTCGAACCGGGCAATGCGGTGGTGGTCGACGACCCCTGCTATTTCAATTTCCATGCCCTGCTGCGCGCCCATCGGGCCAAGGTGGTGAGCGTGCCCTACGGGCCGGATGGCCCAGACATCGCGAAATTCGCGGCTGTGCTGGAAGAACACCGGCCACGGCTCTACCTGACCAACAGCGGCATTCACAATCCGACCGGCGCCACCCTTTCGCCGGTGACGGCCCACCGCCTGCTCAAGCTGGCCGACCAGCATGAGCTTATCATCGTCGAGGACGATATCTTCGCCGATTTCGAGGTCTCTCCCGCACCCCGGCTCGCCGCTTTCGACGGGCTGGAGCGGGTCATCGCCACAGGAAGTTTTTCGAAAACCCTGTCTGCCTCGGTGCGCTGCGGCTATGTGGCGGCAAGACCGGACTGGCTGGAAGGGTTGGTCGATCTCAAGATCGCCACCAGCTTCGGCGGCAGCCATTTCGCCGAGGCGCTGGTGCTGAACCTTCTGATCGACGGCAGCTACCGCAAGCATCTGGAAGCGTTGCGTGTGAAACTCGCGCGCTCGATGGCCGAAACGGCCGGACGGCTGGAAGCGATCGGCATCAGGCCGTGGCTGATGCCGCAGGCCGGCATGTTCCTGTGGTGTCACCTGCCGGAAGGCGTGGATGCGGGCAATGTCGCCCGGCAGGCGCTGGCCGAGGGCATCGTGCTGGCGCCCGGAAACGCCTTCAGCCTGTCGCAGACCGCCCATGGCTTCATGCGCTTCAACGTCGCCCAGTCGGGCGACGAGCGGATTTACCGCAGCCTCGAAGCCGCCATGCGCGGCTAGAGCATCGGACCGAAAAGTGGAATCCGGTTTTCGGCTATACCGATGCTCTATCAATAATTCAGATCGTCCTTTGTGCGTCCGAATGGACGCACGGCGATCTGAATTCAGTGCGCGGCAGGAGCTGCCGGCGAACGCATCAGCATGCCGAACAGATCGCGCGGATCGTCCGGATCGGCGATCAGGTCGAGCGCTTCCAGCGCATCGCCATCCACCGTCAGATCATAGACGTAGCGCAGCGCGGAGAAATCCTCGATGGCAAAGCCTACCGAATCGAACAGGGTGATCTGGCGCTCGTCGCGGCGGCCCTGAACATGACCGGCGATCACATCCCACAATTCGATGACGGGATGATCCGGACCAAGCTGCTGGATCTCGCCCTCGATGCGGGTCTGCGGCGGAAACTCCACGAAAATGTCGGAGCGCCGCAGGATGTCGCCATGGATCTCGGTCTTGCCGGGGCAATCGCCGCCCACCGCGTTGATGTGGACGCCGGGGCCGACCATGTTGTCGGTGAGGATCGTCGCATATTGCTTGTCGGCAGTAGCGGTGGTGATGATCGAGGCGCCCTCGACAGCCTCGGCTGCCGCACCGAAGATCTCGATCGAAGCAAAGCCGTGCCGCGCCAGATTGCCGGCGCATTTGCGCGATGCAGCCGGGTCGATGTCGTAGAGGCGAAGCTTGTCCACGCCAAGCAGCGCCTTGAAGGCGAGCGCCTGAAACTCGGACTGCGCGCCATTGCCGATCAGGGCCATGGTCCTGCCGCCCTTCGGCACCAGATATTTGCCGGCGAGTGCCGACATGGCGGCGGTGCGCAGCGCGGTCAGCATCGTCATTTCCGACAAAAGCACCGGATAGCCGGTCGCCACATCCGCCAGCAGCCCGAACGCCGTCACGGTCTGGAGGCCGTCGCGCGTGTTCTTGGGATGGCCGTTGACATATTTGAAGCCATAGAGCTTGCCATCGCTTGTGGGCATCAGTTCGATGACGCCATCCACGCTGTGCGACGCGATGCGCGGCGTCTTGTCAAAGCTCTGCCAGCGGCGGAAGTCTTCCTCGATATAGCCGGCGAGTTCGGTCAGAAATCGTTCGATGCCCACCGAATGCACCAGCCGCATCATGCGGTCGACGCTGACGAACGGCACCACGTTCAGTTGCTTGTCCATTCAGGCTGCCCTCCTCTTGCCCGTTATCGTCTTGCCGAGCAGGCTGCTCACCAGTTCGATGGCGAGCCCTGCCGTGCGGCCACGCTCGTCGAGCGTGGGATTGAGTTCGACCACATCAAGGCTGGCGACCAGTCCGCTCTCATGCAGCATCTCCATCGCCAGATGGGCCTCGCGGAAGGTGGCGCCGCCCTGAACCGGCGTGCCAACACCCGGCGCCAGCGGCGGATCGAGGAAATCCACGTCGAAGGAGACATGCAGCAGGCCATTTGCCGCGCGCACTTCATCGAGGAAGGCTTCAAGTAGCGGCGCGATGCCCTTGCGGTCGATGGTGCTCATGTCATAGGCGCGCACCGGCGAATTGGCCAATGCCTCACGCTCAGCCTTGTCGACGCTGCGCAGTCCCAGAATGCAGACCCGCTCCTGCGCCAGCGGCGCCGCAAGCGGCGGGAAGTAGCCTTCAAAGCCCGGCAGGCCGCACAGATAGGCCAGCGGCACGCCATGCAGATTGCCGCTGGTGGTAGTGTCCAGCGTGTGGAAATCGGAATGGGCATCCATCCAAAGGACGAAAAGCGGACGGCCCTCTTCGGCGGCGCGGCGGGCGATGCCCGACACCGAGCCGGCCGAAATGCTGTGGTCGCCGCCAATGAAGATCGGGAAGCCGTCGGCGCTGGCCTCATAAGCCATGTTGGCGGTCGCCTCGATCCAGGCGCTGATTTCGGGCAGATGTTTCAGATTGTTGGCATGGGCCGGCACGGGGTGCGGTGCGGGCGTGGGCACGGCGCCAAGATCGGTCACGTGATGGCCAAGCTCGCCAAGCGCGGCTGCCAGACCGGCACCCTTCAGCGCCTCGGGGCCCAGCGCACATCCGGGAACGGGTTGTCCCTGTTCGACC
Organism: Aquamicrobium sp. YD-1-mutant5; assembly: GCF_059509755.1. Taxonomy (NCBI): domain Bacteria; kingdom Pseudomonadati; phylum Pseudomonadota; class Alphaproteobacteria; order Hyphomicrobiales; family Phyllobacteriaceae; genus Aquamicrobium; species Aquamicrobium sp. YD-1-mutant5. The sequence goes on along the minus strand of NZ_JCAKKP010000015.1, from coordinate 59,896 downwards.
GGTACGGAAATCAGTTTGCAGTTCATGGCCGTTCCTCAAGCTCTTTGCAGGGCAAGGAAACTCCATTCTCCCGGCACTTGGAAGCAGCCAGATTGCCTAATTCGCGCGTGTAACTTACCTATATGGTCAGACTGATTGATCGAAATGAGCAGCAAATGGACGCAATCGACCAACGGCTTATCACCATATTGCGCCATGACGGGCGGCGCAGCCTTTCCGATCTGGCGACGGAGCTCGGGCTCACCCGCGCCACGGTGCGCGCACGGCTGGAGCGGCTGAAGAAAAGCGGCGAGATCATCGGCTTCACCGTCATCCTGCGTTCCGATGCCATCGACCTGCCGGTGCGCGGCATCATGATGATCGAGATCGGCGGGCACAGCGCCGATGCCGTCATCAAGATGCTGAACGGCTTTTCGGAAGTGAGCGCCATCCACACCACCAACGGCAAATGGGATCTGGTGGTGGAACTCGGCACCTCTGACCTGATCGCCTTCGATCAGGTGCTGCGTCGCATCAGGCTGATTGCCGGAATAACCAATTCGGAGACCAGCCTGCTGCTGGCCACGCCGCGCAGCGTCAAGGCAAGGCTTTAGAAGAAGGTACGGAACACGGGCGGATCGTTAAGCGGACGAACTTCCCGTTCAGGAAGCTTCTGCCAGCTTCCGCTCCAGATCGTAAATCACCTGCCGCAGCGCACCGCAGGCCTCAAGGTCCAGCCGGATCGTCACCCTGTCACCACCATCACTCTCAAACAGGACCTCGCCGAAAACCGGAGTTTCCTCCCGCGGCGAGATGATTCTGATCGTTGAGGGGACTAATGGCGTGGTCATGGTTCGACCCAGCTACCCGACTTTCATGACAGTTATATTGCAGTGCCCGGCAGCGTCTCCACCATCTCGGGAGCCGGCAGTTCCTGAACCATCGCAAGCCAGCCGCAACATCACGCGGCGCAAGCAGCCTGACTGGCTGCGACCTGCCGTATGATGCGAATCTGATAGAGAGTAGTGGTGCCGCTTGCGTGACTCGAACACGCGACCCCATCATTACGAATGATGTGCTCTACCAACTGAGCTAAAGCGGCCCGGGAGGACCAGCCTCCGAGAATGCGGGCGTGATAGCTGCAAGCCTGCGCAAATTCAAGATGCCAATGCAATTTCGGAGACGATTGTCGATGATAATTGCCCCGCAGCCCGGTTCCGGTTTCACAAACCCGCCCTCATCAGCCTGTTCATAGCTGATTACGTAGGCCTGCGACGTTGATTGATCGGCATTCTGCGGGTAACCATCAGCATAGTGTAAAGCAGCGTACAGAGGATTCCGGCTTGGACCCGATCGAAAAAGCGATTCGGAATGCCCTGGAAAAAGGCGATTCCACAGACCGGGCCTTTCGAGAAAAGGTGTATCGGTCGGCCTTTTCCGCGCTCGACCGGGCCCTGAAGGCCAATCCGAATGTGACGGTGGAATCGGCCATCAACCGCCGCAAGGCGATGACGGCCAGAATCGCCGAGATCGAAGCGGAGTTCCTGCCCGCACCCGCGGCTGCCGGAAATCCGGCCGGAGCAGACGCCGTCCCCGGCGTAGAGGCGCCGGGCCATCACGGCGGCTCCGCCTCCGATGCGCACATATTGCCGGTCGTGCCCGACATCATGCCCGATGCGCCCTTGCCGCGCACCATGGAGCCGGAGCCCGACATCGCGCCGCGCCGGCGGCGGCCGCGCAGGCGCGGACTGCCTGCCCTGTTCGCCGCACTGACCGTGCTTGCCGTCGTCGCCCTTGGCGCATGGTGGCTGCTGCAATCAGGCGCTCTGCGGACGCCCGAGCAGCGCGGCGAAGTGCCGGTGCCGCCGGCAACGGTCGAGGACGAGGATTTCAGCCCCTCCGGCGGGGCCACGGCGCCACTGCGCACGGGCGAGAACGGCTTCTCGGGCGAATGGATCACCGTCTTCACGCCGCTCGACCCGACAACGGTGTCCACCCCCTCTGACGCCAAAGCCGATGTCATGGAAGATGACAGCGGCACCTACCTGCGGGTGCGCTCGGGCAGTTCTGGCTCCGCCGTATCCTTCGATGTCGGACAGGGCATACTGGACGAGGTCGCCGGTACGCGCGCTGTCTTCGTCATCGTCGCGCGCGGCGAAGGCGGCACGGCAACGCAGGTTTCCATCGACTGCAATTTCGGCGAACTCGGTGATTGTGGACGCAAGCGCTACGACGTGAAGGGCGACCGCGGAGAATATCTGTTCGACGTGCAGTTCCCGGACAAGCGCGCGGGGGCTGCCGGCACCATCGCCATCACCTCCGACGTGGAAAACCAGGGCCGGTCGGTCGATATCTACGAAATCCGCGTTTCGGTAGCGGAGTAGCCGCAGCCGGCTTCGAGACTGAAACTTGAGCGACAGCCGGATCAGGTCCGGGCGGCCGCGTCATCTGCTTGCTTCGCTGCATTTGTGCGCCCTCCGGTGAGTCGACCTGACTGCGAAATGCCCTATCCGTCCAGCAGGCGTCTGAGCGTTTCGATGCGGTCGGCTTCCGCTGCCGGCTTGTCCCAGCGCAGGCGCGAGACACGCGGAAACCGCATCGCCACACCCGACTTGTGGCGGCTGGAACGGTTCAGCCCCTCGAACGCCACTTCCAGCACCAGCCCGCTCTGCCGGTCGGCGCGCACGGCGCGCACCGGGCCGAAGCGCTCGACCGTGTTGTCGCGCACATATTTGTCGATGCGGCGCAGTTCCTCATCGGTGAAGCCGAAATAGGCCTTGCCCACCGGCACCAGTTCCTCCTCGCCTTCCGGCCCTGCCCAGACGCCGAACGTGTAGTCGGAATAGAAGGAGGATCGCTTGCCGTGGCCGCGCTGCGCATACATCAGCACGGCGTCGACCGTGTGCGGATCGCGCTTCCACTTGAACCACGGGCCCTTCGGCCGGCCAGCCAGATAGGGCGCGTCCCAGCGCTTCAGCATCACGCCTTCGATGATCGGGTGCGGCGGTGCGGTGCGAAGCCCTTCGAGCTGTTCCCAGCCCCCGAAGGCGACCAGAGGCGAGAGGTCGAATCGGGCTGGGTCAAGCGTCGCCACAAAATCCTCCAGCCGGGCGCGGCGCTCGCGAAACGGCAGGGCGCGCAGATCCTCGCCGCCCAGTTGCAGAAGATCATAGCAGCGCACGAAGGCCGGATAGTTCTGCATGATCTTTGACGAGACCGTCTTGCGGTTCAGCCGCTGCTGAAGGTCCGAGAAGGTGCCGGTGGCGGCCGGCTGGCCGACCAGAAGCTCCCCGTCGATGACGGCCTCGAAATCGAGCGCATCGGACAGATCGGGAAAGGCGCGCGAGACATCGTCGCCGGTGCGCGAATAGAGCCGCCGCACGCCGCCCTCCGACGACACCTGCACGCGAATGCCGTCCCATTTCCATTCTGCCGCATAATCCGCCGGATCGAGCTTTTCGAGATCGCCGTCGCCGACCGGATTGGCCAGCATGACCGGCCGGAACAGCGCGAAAGCCGCCCGCTCGGGCTTCGGCGCGCGCCCTTCCAGCCATGCGAACAGGTCCGTATAGGGCGGCTCAAGCCCATGCCACAGTTCCTCGATCTCGGCCACATCGACAGGACCAATATCTGCGAGAGCCTGTTTGGCGAGACGGGCCGACACGCCGATGCGCAGGCCGCCGGTGACGAGCTTGATGATGGCGAAGCGCGCGGCTATGTCGGACCTGTCGAGAAGATCGGCCAGAACACGCGGCCCGTCGGAGCGGCTGGCTCCTTGCAGCTTTGCCACAACTTCGGCCAGCGTCATGCGCGTGGCGGATGCAGCATCCGCATCGTTCCGGGCAGACCACACCAGCGAAACCGTCTCGGCCAAATCGCCGACATAGTCGTAGGAATAGCCGAACAGGACCGGGTCCATGCGCTCGGCCACGAGGGCGCGCAGCATGGCGGGCTTTATCGCCGCGATGGACAGGTCGCCGGTGATCGCGGCCAGCGCCAGTCCGCGATCCGGATCTTCCGTCTCGCGGAAATAATCGGTCAGCAATTTGAGCTTGCCGTTGCGCGACGGCGTCAGCACCAGCCGGTCGAGAAGTTCGGCAAAGCGGTTCATGCCGGTCAGTCCCCCTCGTCCTCGTAGCCGACCAGATGCAGCGGGCGGGCGCTGATGCCCTGCAATTCGCACCAGCGCACCAGCGCTTCCTCGCGGCCATGCGTGACCCACACCTCTCCGGCCCCCGTGCCGGTGATGGTGTCGCACAGCTCGTCCCAGTCGCAATGGTCGGAGATGATGAGCGGCAGTTCCACGCCGCGCTGCTTCGCGCGCTGGCGGATGCGCATCCAGCCGGACGCGAAGCAGGACATGGGGTCGGGAAAACGCCGCGCCCAGCGATCGGCGAAAGCCGAGGGCGGGCCGATGACCACGGCCCCGGCGAAGTCGCCCTTGCGGCCAGCCTCCACCGTCGCCGGTTCCAGAGGACCGAGATCGATGCCCTCGGCCTGATAATAGGCGCTGAGCTTCGCCAGCGCGCCATGGATGTGGATCGGCCGGTCGTAGCCGGCCTGCCGCAACTCCTTCATCACGCGCTGCGCCTTGCCGAGCGCATAGGCGCCAACCAGATGAGCACGCTCGGGAAACTGCGCCACCGATTTCAGCAGCCTGCCGATTTCCTCCTGCGCCGGGGGATGACGGAAAACCGGCAGCGCGAAAGTGGCCTCGGTGATGAACACATCGCAGGGCACGAGTTCGAACGGCGCGCAGGTCTTGTCCGGCACGCGCTTGTAGTCGCCGGAAGCGACGATGCGCAGGCCGTCCTTTTCCACCGCGATCTGGGCCGAGCCCAGCACATGGCCTGCCGGATAAAAGGTGACGGACACGCCGCCGACATCGATGGTTTCGCCCAGCGCCGCCGCCTGCCGGGCGCCGGCGAAATTCTCGCCATAGCGCAGCGCCATGATGTCGAGGGTCTGGCGCGTGGCCAGAACTTTCGCATGGCCCGAACGCGCATGATCGGAATGGCCATGGGTGATCAGCGCGCGGCCGACCGGACGCACCGGGTCGATGAAGAAATCGCCAGGAGGGCAATAGAGCCCTTCGGGGCGGGGCTGGAGCAGATCGCTGGGACGCATGGCTCTCAGATAGGTCGTTTTGACGGCATGGAAAGGTCGCACTGTGCCTGCGACTGGCCGCCGGCACAAGCAAATGATCCTGTTTTGTTCTTTTTGCTTGGCGATGCGCCCTGCCCGCGCTACCTGTGTGGCGTGACAGCGAAGCCAGAACCCTTGCAGGAAACGGCCGTCGCCCGCCTGCCCGAGCCGTTCCTGAAATGGTTCGCAGGCAAGGGCTGGTCGCCGCGCGCCCATCAGCTCGAACTGCTTTCACGCGCGCAGGCAGGCCAGTCCACCCTGCTGATCGCCCCCACGGGCGCCGGCAAGACGCTGGCCGGCTTCCTGCCTTCGCTGACCGAACTGGCGGTACGGCCGAAGCGCAAGCCGGGGGAAGCGCATCGGGGCATTCACACGCTCTACATCTCGCCGCTGAAGGCGCTGGCGGTGGACATCGAGCGAAATCTGGGCAAGCCGGTCGCCGAAATCGGGCTGCCGATCGCGATCGAGACACGCACCGGCGACACGCCCACCCACAAGCGCCAGCGCCAGAAGCTGGTTCCACCCGACATTCTGCTGACGACGCCCGAGCAGCTTGCCCTGCTGATCGCCGGCCCGGACGCGAAGCGGTTTTTCGAGGATCTGCGTTATGTGATCTTCGACGAATTGCATTCGCTGGTGACCTCCAAGCGCGGCCATCTCCTGTCGCTGGGACTTGCCCGGTTGCGCGCCATCGTGCCGGGGCTCCAGACCATCGGGCTTTCCGCAACGGTGGCGGAGCCGGACGAATTGCGCCGCTGGCTGGTGTCGCAGAACCCGCCCGGAGAGATGGCCGGTCTCGTCACGGTTGCCGGCGGGGCAAAACCCGATATCTCCATTCTCGAATCGCAGGAGCGGGTGCCGTGGGCGGGCCATTCGGCGCGCTATGCCATTCCCGAAATCTACGAGGAACTCCGGCGGCACAAGACGACGCTTTTGTTCGTCAACACCCGCAGCCAGGCCGAGATGCTGTTTCAGGAACTGTGGCGGGCCAATGAGGATGCGCTGCCCATCGCGCTGCATCACGGCTCGCTCGATGTCGGCCAGCGGCGTCGCGTGGAAAAGGCGATGGCGGACAATGCGCTGCGCGCCATCGTCGCCACCTCGACGCTCGACCTCGGCATCGACTGGGGTGATGTCGACCTGGTCATCCATGTCGGCGCGCCCAAGGGCGCCAGCCGGCTTGCCCAGCGCATCGGCCGTGCTAACCACCGCATGGACGAGCCGTCGAAGGCGATCCTCATTCCGGCCAACCGCTTCGAGGTGCTGGAATGCAAGGCCGCCCTCGATGCCAACTATCTCGGCGCGCAGGATACGCCGCCGCTGCTGGCCGGCACGCTCGACGTGCTGGCGCAGCATGTTCTGGGGACGGCCTGCGCGGCCGCCTTCGATGCCAATATTCTCTACGAGGAAGTCCGCTCCGCAACGCCCTATGCGAAGCTTCCGCGCGTAACCTTCGATCAGGTCGTCGATTTCGTCGCCACGGGCGGCTATGCGCTGCGCAGCTATGAGCGCTACGCCCGCATCCGCCGCACCAAGGAGGGACTGTGGCGCATTACGCATCCGCGTGTCGCCCAGCAATACCGGCTCAACATAGGCACCATCGTCGAGATGCCGGAACTGAACGTGCGCTATGTGCGCTCCGGCCGCGGCCTCGCCGGCCATGGCGGGCGGGTGCTGGGCAAGGTCGAGGAATATTTTGCCGAAACGCTGCGCCCCGGCGACAACTTCCTGTTCGCCGGCAAGATCCTGCGCTTCGAGGGCATTCGCGAAAACGAATGCGTGGTCTCGGCCGGCTCAGGCGCCAACATCATCGTGCCGAGCTATGCCGGCGGCAAGTTCCCGCTTTCCACCTATCTGGCCGATCAGGTCCGCGCCATGCTGGACGATTCGGCCAGATGGTCCACCCTGCCCGAGCAGGTGTCGGACTGGCTGCGGCTGCAAAAGGAAAAGTCCATGCTGCCGAAGCGCGGCGACCTTCTGGTCGAGACCTTTCCGCGCGCCGGCCGGCATTACATGGTGTGCTACCCGTTCGAGGGGCGGCTGGCGCACCAGACGCTCGGCATGCTGCTGACACGCCGGCTGGAGCGCGCAGGCGCGCGCCCGCTCGGCTTCGTCGCCACCGACTATTCGCTGGCGATCTGGGCGCTGGACGACATGGGCGCGCTGTTCCGGGCGAAGAAGCCCTCGCTTGCCGGGCTGTTCGACGAGGACATGCTGGGCGACGACCTCGACGCCTGGCTCAACGACAGCTGGATGCTCAAGCGCACCTTCCGCAACTGCGCGGTGATCTCCGGCCTGATCGAGAAGCGCTATCCCGGGCAGGAAAAAACCGGCAGGCAGGTGACGGTTTCGGCCGACCTGATCTACGACGTGCTGCGCAGCCATGAGCCCGATCACGTCCTGTTGCAGGCGACGCGGGCCGATGCGGGCGCCGGGCTGCTCGATGTCAGCAGGCTTGCCGACATGCTCTCGCGCATCCGCGGGCGAATCGTGCATAAGCCGCTTCAGCAGATTTCGCCGCTGGCGGTTCCGGTCATGCTGGAGATCGGCCGGGAAAGCGTCAATGGCGAGGCCAATGACAGCCTGCTTCTGGAAGCCTCCGAACTGATCGGAGACGCGATGGGAACGGCAACGGACGACGCGCCGGCGCGCAACGGACCGGCGGTGGCGATTCACGGCAGCGCACCAAGGCCCGGGCGCGCAGAACGGAAAGGCGTCGGGACGGCCGACTATGGACGCCGCAGCATGAGGACGAAATGACCACGGCCTTCCATGCCGGATCGACAGCGCAAAGCGTACTGGCCAGCACCGCCGGCGAGCGCGCGATATGCGACGCGCGTGGCGTGCTTTACTTTCCGGAGCTGCGCCTGCTTGCGGTCTCCGACCTGCATCTGGAAAAGGGGTCCTCCTTTGCCCGGCGCGGCGCGCTGCTGCCGCCTTACGATACCATCGCCACGCTGGCGCGGCTGGAGGAAGCGCTGGAGCTTTACCGGCCACGCATCGTCATCAGCCTGGGTGACTCCTTTCACGACGGCGGCGGGGCCATGCGTTTACACATCGCCTTTCGCGACAGGCTGGAGGCGATCATGTCGGGGCGCGACTGGTTCTGGATCACCGGCAACCACGACCCGGACGCGCCCGCCGGATTGCCCGGCGACACCGTGCGGGAGCTTGCCATCGGCACCCTTCTGTTCCGGCACGAGCCATCGCAGACACCGGTCGAGGGAGAGATCGCAGGCCACCTCCATCCCTGCGCACGCATCGTGCAGCGTGGCCGCTCGGTGCGCCGGCGCTGCTTCGCCGGCGACGGAAAGCGCATGGTGATGCCGGCCTTCGGTGCCTTCACCGGCTCGCTCAATGTTCTGGATCCCGCCTATGCGGGGCTGTTCCGCCGCGACAGCCTGATGGCCTACATGATGGGCCGCGACAGGGTGTTCCCCATCGCCGGCTCCCTGCTGCGGCCGGGCTGACCGCGCCTTGAATTCTGGTTTTTTCGCATATCGCCCGAAACCGGCTCCCGTTTTCAGGCGATAAGCTTTTAATCCTTGCGGAAGACGATGCTGCCAAGCCAGCCCACGCCCATGGCCAGAGCCACCGACAACGCTCCGTAGAACAGGCCGTGATTGTGGGCGAGCCGGAACACGGCCTGCTCGAAGCCGGCCTTGCGGATTTCCAGCTGGGCCGAGCTTTCCTTCACGAACACGCCGTTCTTGAACAGAAAGGCACGCGCCTTGTGGGTGCCGACGGGTGCATCCGGCGCCAGCCGCACGGTGGCGCGGAACAGGTTCTGCGACAGAAAACGAACGCCGCCGACATTCTCGCTGTAGAGGCCGGCTGCCACCTTGCGCTCACGAAGCGCCTTCGTGAACTCCGCAATGGTCACGGGGTTGCCGGTCATATCGGCCGGCTGCAGATAGATATTGCCGGCGCCAAGGGAAAGCTGGCGATAGCTGACCGGCTCGGTGATGTCCTGGAAAGGACGCGTGGTTGCGACCGAGTATGAGAACGGCACGTTCTCGAATTCCTCGGAGCGGAGATTGATCCAGATGCCCATCACCCGGTCCTTGCGGCGCACGACAATGCGCCTTGCAGGGCCTTCCAGAACCACGATCACATCATAGCGCCCCTGCCGGGCCACTTCAGGGTCGGGATTTTCCAGAGACCCGAAAATGGTGAGGTCGGCGCCGGAGAAGCCGGCCGTGATCTCGACGTGCTCGGTGGAAAGCCCGATCTGGATGCCTTCGGGATTGGCCAGCTGCGCGGCAGCCGGCGCGATAAAAGCCAGCCACGCCACCACAGGCACAAGAAGGCGCAACAGGAGAGAGGCGCGCGCAGACATCAGCCCATCCCCGGTATCGACAGCGAATAGAGATTGTTGGGGCGGATGAAGAGGTCGACGGCAAGGCGCGCCGCAACCGCCAGCACCAGCAGCGCCAGCAGCGCCCGGAGCTGTTCGCCGCGCAGTTTCTGACCGGCCTTGACCCCATATTGCGCGCCCGCGACACCCCCGATCATCAGCAGCATGGCCAGCACGATATCGACGGTGAAGTTGGTCGAGGCATGCACCAGCGTCGTGTAGGCGGAGGTGAAGATGATCTGGAACAGCGATGTGCCGACCACAACATTGGTGGGCACGCGCAGCAGATAGATCAGGGCCGGCACCATGATGAAGCCGCCGCCGACACCCATGATCGAGGACAGGAAGCCGATGATGGCGCCGATCGCGAGCACCGGAATGACGCTGACGAACAGCTTCGAGGTGCGAAACCGCATTTTCAGCGGTAGCCGGTGAATCCAGTTGTGCTGGCCGGATTTCTTCAGCGGCTTAGGCGTTCCGCCACGGGACACACGCAGGGTGTTGAGGCTTTCCACCAGCATCAGCCCGCCGACGGAGCCCAGCAGCACGACATACAAAATGGAGATGAAGAGATCGAGCTGGCCGAGGCTGCGCAACAGCGAGAACACATAGACGCCCGCGGTCGACCCCACGATGCCGCCCGCAAGCAGCATAAAGCCCAGCTTGAAGTCGAGCGTCCCCCTCTTCATGTGCGACATGGCGCCGGAGAAGGACGAGCCGATCACCTGATTGGCGCCGGTCGCAACCGCGATTGCCGGAGGAATATTATAGAATATCAGCAGCGGCGTGATGAGGAAGCCGCCGCCGACCCCGAACAGGCCCGACAGGAAGCCGACCGCCGCGCCCATGGCCAGCAGTACGAAGACATTGACGGAAATTTCCGCAATCGGGAGATAGATGCCCACCCGCTTGTTCCAAACAACTGTCGCTTCCGGCCCGCATCATAGCGCCAAAAAGCTAACCTCTTCTTGCGCAAGGACCGCAGGCGGATTTTTTTTACCCGCTGCGGCCTTGGGAAGAAAACATCTCAATCGGTTAGCAGGCATTTGTAAGGCAAGGCATCGCACAAACGACGCTGTCCACGCCTATTTGCACGATGGCAGCGGCCCGCTGACCATTACGCGCCTGCGACGGCGCTTTTTTGCAGCTACGCGTCTGCGGCGGAGCTTTGTTTAATTGCGTTCTGCGACGGCACTTTTTAGTTTGCGCGCCGGCGGCGACGCGGTTGCTAGTTGCGCGCCTGCGGCGACGCGGTTGCTATTTGCGTGCCAGCAGCGCCTCGACCAGCTTGTCGTCGATATCGCCGGTCGCCGGCAGGCCATTGTCGGCCTGGAAGGAGGCAATGGCTTCTTTCGTCTTGCCGCCCATCACGCCGTCGATCGCACCGGCCTGATAGCCGTTCTTGTTGAGGATGCGCTGGATGTTCTGCACGGCCTTCTTCATGTCGACCGAAGACGTCGTGACCGGCTCGCCCAGCCACGCGTCGGGAACGTCCACGTCATTGGCCGCCGGGTCCATTTCGCGGGCCTGCCACAGCTCCGCCGTCTGGCGGGCCTTTTCAAGCTGCTCGGGACGCAGTGCCTTGGCGATTTCGTCGCGCTTGGCGGCCGCATCCTTGTCGCCGGTGCGGGCCACGAGCGTGAACCACTTGTAGGACTCTTCCAGATTCTGCGGCATGCCCACGCCCTTGGCGGCAAGAATGCCCAGATTGAACTGGCTGTCCTTGACGCCGAGATCCGCGGCAGCCTTGAACCAGCGGGCGGCACCCTCGTTGTCGGCGGGAGCGTCGGTGCCCATGGCCAGAAGCACCGCGAGATTGTGCATGGCGCTGGCATTGCCCTGAGCGGCAGCCTTTTCATACCATTCACGCGCCGCTGCGGTATCGCGGGCGACGCCAATGCCCTTCTCGTAGAAATTGCCGATGCGGTACTGGGCCGGCGCGAGACCCATCTCTGCAGCCTTTTCGTACCAGTTTGCGGCAGCGGCAGTGTCTTCCTTCACACCACGCGCTTCAGCGTAATGGGCGCCGACCTCGAACAGCGCTTTGGCATCGCCACCAGCAGCCGCTTCACGAAGGGCGGGCGTGCCCACATCAGCCGGCACATCGATCAGGCTCGACGCAACCGGGGGAACCGCGCCGGTTGCGAGATCGTCCGTCGCATCGTTCGTGGCTTCCGGAACTGCGGTTTGCGGGGCAGAGGCTTCCTGCCGGGCTTCAGCCACCGGCGCAGCCGGCTCCGCCGCAACCGGCAAGGAAACCGGGTTGTCGGCCGTCTGCACCGGCTCCTGCACTACGGATTCTTCGATGATTGGTGCAACGGGGTCCTGCGCCACGCGCTCGGGCTCGACCACACGCGAAGCCTGCACCGGCGGGGCGGGCTGCTCCGCCGGCAGGATCTGCTCGATGGCGGCGGGTGCAGCGGCGGCGCGCGGCGCTTCTTCCTGCTTGCCGATGAAAGCCTTGCCGAACTGGAGGCCGGCCAGCGCCAGCATGACCGCGCCGACAGCCATCAGGATCGGCTTGCGGCGGGCCCTGAACAGCTCGCCGATGCGCAGCCCCCTGGCGGGACCGCCGAGGGTCGACTGGCGCTTCAGCGTTTCGGCTTCGGCGGCGGCCGCCTGCGCCGCACGACGGGCAGCAGCTATGAAGTCGGACTTGGCGGCATCCGTGCCCGGACGCTCAGCCGACTGACCGCGCTCGTCACGTACACGCTTCAGAATGGCGTTAAGGTCCGGGGCACCGGAACCGGGTTCCAGCGGACGGTTGAGCAGCGAAGGCTCCAGCGGCTCGTCCAGCCCCGGTTCGGCGGTTGCAGCAGCCGGTTCGGCCACTTCGGGGCGCACCACTGCCGCATCCTTGCGGAAGGCGCGGGTGATGTTTCCAAGCAGAGACGTCTTGCGCGCAACCTCTTCACCGGCCACATCCCCAAGTGCCGCCCGGGCGGCTTCGGAAGCAGCCTGCGCAGGCGTGCGCACCTGCACTTCGCCATCCATGGCGTCGGCGAGCAGCGTCTCGCCTTCACCAGCCAGCGTATCCATGTCGAGGCTCGGCACCTGACGAACCGGAATCTTTTCAGCTTCGAGGCGCACGACTTCCGCGGCAGAGCTGAAATTTTCCAGAGATCCGAGCCGCTCCACGATCTTCAGAAGCGTATCGTGAATGGCCTCGAACGTCCGCGCATTGCGGTCATCAGAACGGCGCGTCAGCGATTCAAGCGTCTTCAGATCCTGCGCCAGACCGGCAACGGCTGCCTTTTCGGCATCCGCTCCGGCCATCGACTGCACGGCCCGCTCGGCGGCTTCGCGCGCCGCTTCCAGAATGGTTTCGCGGGTGCCGGCCAGCGACTCTTCGATCTGGCTGAGACGCGGGCTGATGTCCTCCAGATCCGGCAGCGGCGTGCCGGGCTGCGACAGATGGGCGGACAGGCCAGCGACCTGCGCTTCAAGGCTGCGGATCAGATCCTGATCAAGGCTGCTGAAGCGCTCGGAAGAGCCGTCAAGCCGCTGGGAAATGTCGGCAAGACGCGCCTCAAGGCCGCGTATGGCATCCTGACCCGCCGGCTCGCGGCTTTCCAGCTCACGTGCCAGTGCATCGAAACGGGCATCGATGGCTTCGATGACCTCGCCGCCGTCGAAGGCCGGCACGGCATCGCGCCGGTCGAGCCGTTCGGCGAACTCGTCCAGCCGGCGTTCCAGATCGCGCAAGATGATGTTGCCCTGCTCGACGGCGTCGCTCTGACGCCGCTCCACGGAAATGGCGAACAGGTCGAGGCGCTGCTCCAGCCCTTCCAGCAGATGGCTGAGGTCAGGCATTTCGGGCCTCTGCCCGACGCGTTCGGCGATCACCGCCATCTGGTCTGCAAAGCGCTCCAGCATATCGACGGGCAGGCTGTTGCCGGCAGCGAGTTCGTCGACGCGGCGCGACAACAGGCCAAGCCGCTCCATGATTTCAGCCGAGGGGCGGTCATGCGCCACCTCTTCGATCTGTTCAGCCAGTGCGGCAATCCTGCTCTCGATCCGCTCAAGGGAGGCCGGATCGAAACCGCTGGTCTTTGCCGCCACGGTCGAAGCCACGATCGCCCGCGAAATCTCGTCCAGCCGCTCGTCGATCAGGCCAAGCGTCTCTTCGCCGGAAGGACGGTGTGCGGCAAGCTGGTCCACGGCGGCCGAAAGCGTGCGCAGCTTTTCTTCCAGCGAGCGCAGCGAAAGCGACTGCGGCAGCGTGTCGACCGCGCGGGCAATGTCCTCCAGCCGCTGATTCAGGATGGAAAAGCCTTCTTCGGCCATGCGATTGTCAAGGCCGGCCCCGAAACGATCCTCGAAAGCCGTCCAGCGGCGGTCGAATTCTTCCCAGCGACGATCGACCGCCTGCACGCTGTCCTCGCGTGCCAGCGTCTCGACCTGTCCCCTGAGTTGTTCCAGTTCCAGACGCAGCATGCTGACGCTGCGATCGTCGCTTTTATGGGCCAGTTCCTGCACAGCGCCGGAAAGGCGCTCCAGCTCGCGACCGAAGCGCAGGGAGCTCCCCGCCCCTTCGCCCGAGCGGACAGAACGATCGATGTCGCGGCGCAGCACCTCGAATTCACGCTGGAGGCCAACCGTCATCTGCTGGCGCAATTCTTCCCGCAATCCCTGCAATTCACCGGCGATGCGGCCGGCCATGGCAAGGCCGTCTTCCTGACCGCGCACGCGATCGATGTCATGAGCGATGGCCTGATAATTACGGCCCTGGGCCGGCGCCGTCTTCTGCGCATATCTGGACGAACCGGGTGCGGAAGCAGCCCAGTGCAGGTCTTCGCGCCCGGCATCGCGGTCCGCTGCGGCGGAAAAGCTGCGCGGAAATCCGTCCTGGCGAAGGTTCTCGGAGCGGGGCTGCACATCGGCACGGCTGCGCTTCAGGCGCTCTTCGAGCGCGGCCAGCGACTCGTTGATCTGGTCGAGGGCCGAGTGCGGCTTGCGCGGCCGGCCCGCGTTCAGCGTGTCGAGATAGGACCTTCTGTTGCTCATCGCGACGCCCCGTTTCCTCAAAGCGGCCGGTCTTCACCGGCGTCCCCTTCAAATTCGGTCGGAACGGAAAGCTGGCACGGGCGTTATGACCCGGCGCTTGCCCGAAACCGTGAAAACTTCGCTACTGGATAAGCACGGAGGACCGACAAACGCACAATTCGCCGAACGTGGTAAACAAGCGGTTAACTGTGGTTAACAAGTCATCTGTTTGCGGCTGAAAAACGCAGCTTTGCCGGTATGAGCGCTCAATACTTGAACCCGGAGGCAATTCCCGCTAATCACAGTTTACGTAAACGTAATAGACAGGGCTGACAGACCGACTCAAGCTGGGGCGGACTCAAGCCGGGCCTTTGACGTCAGGCAAACAAACATGATCCGGGACTCCCGAATGAAGACGAACGATCTGATTGCCGAACAGGCGACCACCGCAACTGGTGAAATCCATGATTGCGAAGAACTGACCCGCATTGGCGAGATGGCCAAGCATTTCGGAATAACGCTGCGCACGCTGCGTTTTTACGAGGACAAGGGGCTCATCAACCCGCAGCGTGACGGCACCACCCGGCTTTACACGCATCGCGACAAGGCACGGCTGAAGCTCATCCTGCTCGGCCGCAAGGTCGGTTTCTCCCTGCGCGACGTGAAGCAGATGATGGATCTTTACGATCCGACGGGCTCCAATGCCCGGCAGTTGAAAGTGACGCTGGAAAAGTCGGAAAAGCAGCTGGCACGGCTCCAGAAGCAGCGCGCCCTGCTCGATGAGGCCATCGCAGATCTCGGTGCCGCAATGGACGATGCACGGCGCAGGCTCACCGAACACGCAACATCCCAGCAAAGCAGCGCTGCCTGAACCGGCGCTCTGCCGCGAAAACCTGTCAGCCTTCGCGATTTTCGGGAAGGCTGTTGCAAGGACGGCGGATGCCGCCGTCTTCAGCTATTGGCCGCGCACCAGAAGCGGCCCGGACACATCTACAGATAAAGATTTCCTTATATCCGTTGTCGTATCTGTCGTGATCTGCTAGTCAGCCCAGCAGCTTTGCGCCATTCGCCATGTCCGTGGCAGGGCGGCCCGCCAACAGATTCCCACCGGAGTGCCATCATGACAGCTAACAAGGACTATGTGGTCGCCGACATCTCGCTTGCCGACTGGGGCCGCAAGGAGATCGAGATCGCGGAAACGGAAATGCCCGGCCTGATGGCCTGCCGCGAGGAATTTGGCCCGAGCCAGCCGCTGAAGGGCGCGCGCATCACCGGCTCGCTGCACATGACCATCCAGACCGCAGTGCTGATCGAGACACTGACCGCGCTTGGCGCACAGGTGCGCTGGGCTTCCTGCAACATCTTCTCCACGCAGGACCATGCCGCCGCCGCGATCGCCGCCTCCGGCGTTCCCGTGTTTGCGATCAAGGGCGAGACGCTGGAGGACTACTGGCAGTACACCGACCGCATCTTCCAGTGGGATGACGGCCAGCCCTCCAACATGATCCTCGACGATGGCGGCGATGCCACCATGTACATACTGCTCGGCGCGCGCGCCGAAGCCGGCGAGGACGTGCTGATCAACCCCGGCAGCGAGGAAGAGGAAATCCTCTTCGCCCAGATCAAAAAGCGCATGGCGGCGACGCCCGGCTTCTTCACGAAGCAGCGCGAGGCGATCCGCGGCGTTTCGGAAGAAACCACCACCGGCGTCAACCGCCTTTACCAGCTCCAGAAGAAGGGCCTGCTGCCCTTCCCCGCCATCAACGTCAACGACTCGGTCACCAAGTCCAAGTTCGACAACAAGTATGGCTGCAAGGAATCGCTGGTCGACGGCATTCGCCGCGGCACCGACGTGATGATGGCCGGCAAGGTTGCCGTGGTCTGCGGTTATGGTGACGTGGGCAAGGGTTCAGCGGCTTCGCTTTCCGGCGCCGGCGCACGCGTCAAGGTCACCGAAGTCGACCCGATCTGCGCGCTGCAGGCAGCCATGGACGGCTACGAGGTGGTGACGCTGGAAGACGCAGCCCCCAACGCCGACATCATCATCACCACCACCGGCAACAAGGACGTCATCCGCCTCGACCACATGCGCGCGATGAAGGACATGGTCATTGTCGGCAATATCGGCCACTTCGACAACGAGATTCAGGTCGCCGCCCTGCGCAATCTGCAGTGGACCAACGTGAAGCCGCAGGTGGACATGATCACCTTCCCGGACGGCAAGCGCATGATCCTGCTGTCCGAAGGCCGCCTGCTCAATCTCGGCAACGCCACCGGCCATCCGAGCTTCGTCATGTCCGCTTCCTTCACCAATCAGGTGCTGGCCCAGATCGAGCTTTACACCAAGGGCGGTGAGTACAAGAACGAAGTCTATGTGCTGCCCAAGCATCTCGATGAGAAGGTCGCGCGCCTGCATCTCGACAAGCTCGGCGCGAAGCTGACCACGCTTTCCGAAGAACAGGCTTCCTATATCGGCGTCACGCCGCAGGGTCCGTTCAAGCCGGAACACTACCGCTATTAACCATAACTGAAATTACCACCAGATATAGAACCGGGCGGTTGACTTTCCGCCCGGTTTTATTTTTGCGCCCGGGCTGCTTCACGCAGATTCGGCGAGGCGGTATTGTGGGGTGATTCGCGACGCTTCAGCCGGACATGGGTTCGGAGCCGGGGTTTGCCGGCTGGGCGTCCTTTACAAAGGGCGGCGGAGAGGACCACGACATGCCGGGGGAAAACCCGCTTCATGCGGGAAAGGCCGTTGCCGGCGGCCACGACGATTTCCGCGACGGGAAACGCCCGTCATTTCGTTGGCGGCTGCGCGCCGGGTTCATGCCCTGCCGTCTCCTTGCCTCCTCGGCGCTTGTCCTTCCCCTGACGTCACTGAGCGCCGGCGCACAGACCGCGACGCGCGCGGCCATGCCCATAGGCACGTCCGACGTGATCCAGCTTGCGCTGTCGGTCGGCGTGATGGGCGCTGCACTTATTTCCGCGATCGTGCTGATCCGCGAGCGCCAGCGCACCGCAGCGGAGAACGCGAAGCTTCGCGCCCGCATCGCCGATGTCAACGCAGCCCTGCAGCGCTCGGACGCCATCCTCAATCTGCGCGACCAGCGCGTCATCGTGTGGTCCGGCGACAACCAGAAGCCCGAACTGGTCGGCTCGCTTCCGCTGGAGGCCGGCGCCCCAGAGGACCGCGCGCCTTTTCTGGCTTTCGGACGCTGGCTGGCGCCGCGTTCCGCCGCAGCGCTCGAACGCGGCATCGCGAGCCTGCGCGAAAAAGGCACGCCTTTCGACGTCGTCGCTGAAACCCATGGGGGCGCGACCCTCGAAATTCAGGGCCGCAAGGGGCCATCGCACACGCTGGTGCGGTTCCTCTCCCTTTCGGACATCCAGCGCGCCCATGCACGGCTGAAGCTGGAAAACGAGCGGCTTGTCGGCGACCACGAAACGCTCATCAGCCTGCTCAATGCACTCGAAATGCCGGTATGGCTGCGTGATGAAAACGGCCGGCTGAAATGGATCAACCGCGCTTATGCCGCCGCCGTTGAGGCATCGGCGGATGAAGATGCGATCCGTGAAGGCCGCGAATTGCTGGGCGACGGCGCCCGCGCGGCGATTGCCGATCAGCACCGCACGCATCCGGTTTTCGCGCAAACCATGTCTACCGTCATTCAGGGCGACCGGCGCCAGTTCGCGGTGACGGACTACAGCGGCGCAAAGGGCTCTGCGGGCATTGCCTGCGACGTGAGCGCGGTGGAAACGATGCGCGAGGAATTCGAGCGCACCGTGCGCAACCATTCCGACACGCTCGATCATCTCAACACCGCTGTCGCGATCTTCGACGCCGAACAGAAACTGCGCTTCTTCAATCAGGCTTTCCAGAAGCTGTGGTCGCTCGATATTCCGTTCCTCAACAGTGCGCCCGACAATGCGCTGCTGCTCGACCGGCTGCGCAGCGAAGGCAAGATCGCCGAGCAGCCCGAATGGCGGCGCTGGAAAGAAAACCTGCTCGGCGCCTATCGGGCGGTCGAAACGCAGGAGCACTGGTGGCACCTGCCGGACGGCAAGACCATTCGCGTCGTCGCCAACCCGCAGCCCAAGGGCGGCGTGACCTGGCTGTTCGAGAATCTGACCGAGAAGATCGACCTCGAAAGCCGTTACCAGACCGCGGTGCGCGTGCAGGGCGAGACGCTCGACAATCTGGCCGAAGGCGTTGCCGTGTTCGGCCCTGACGGGCGCCTGCGCCTTTCCAACCCGGCTTTTGCCGCGCTGTGGGGACTTGAGCAAACCCTCGTCGCGCCGAATGTCCATGTCGCTTCGGTCCGCGCGGTTTGCGACAGTCGGGCGAAGGACAGCCCATGGGGCGGTTTCGTTGCAGCCATCACCGGCTTCGACGAAGAGCGCACCAACTGGCATGGTCTGGTGGAACTGAACGCGGGCAGCGTGTTGCGCTACGCCGTTATCCATCTGCCCAACGGACAGGTGATGACCACCTTCGTGGACGTGACCGACAGCGTCAATGTCGAACGGGCGCTGAAGGAAAAGAACGAAGCCCTGCTGAAGTCCGACCAGATCAAGAACGAGTTCGTGCAGCACGTTTCCTATGAGCTCCGCTCGCCGCTCACCAACATCATCGGCTTCACCGAACTTTTGTCGCTGCCGGCCACCGGGCCGTTGTCGCCGCGCCAGCGCGAATATCTGGAGCATATCGGCTCGTCGTCGTCGGTGCTGCTCACCATCGTCAACGATATCCTCGACCTTGCCACCGTCGACGCCGGCATCATGCAGCTCGACATCACCGAGGTCGACGTCAACAACGCCATTACGGCCGCCGCAGAACTGGTTTCCGAACGGCTGCAGGAACACGCTATCAGGCTCTCGGTCGATGCCGCCGCCGCGCCGCAGACGCTCAAGGGCGACGAGGTGCGGGTGCGGCAGATCCTCTACAATCTGCTCACCAATGCCGCCAACTATGCGCCCGAGGGCAGCACTGTGCGCCTGACCTGCCGGCAATTGCCGGACGGCGTCGAATTCTCCGTGCATGATGACGGGCCGGGCATGCCGCCCGACGTGCTGGATCTCGTGTTCCACCGCTTCGAATCGCGCGTCAATGGCGGCCGCAGGCGCGGCGCAGGCCTTGGCCTTTCCATCGTCAAAAGCTTTGTCGAACTGCATGGCGGCGAAGTGCGCATCGAGACAGGCTCCGGACAGGGAACCACGGTCGTGTGCATTTTCCCGGCTACGCCGGCAGATATGCGCAACGCGGCGGAGTAGCTCCCGACATGGAAGCCTCCCCTATCGAGGTGGCGCTTGGCGATGAGGCGGCGACACAACGGCTCGGCGAGGACCTCGCCATGGCCGTGTGGCCGGGCGACGTTCTGGCCCTGCATGGCGATCTCGGCGCCGGAAAATCCACGCTGGCGCGGGCACTGATCCGCACCCTTGCCGACGATCCCACCCTCGAAGTGCCGAGCCCCACCTTCACGCTGGTGCAGAGTTACGAGACGCGCTTTCCCATCCACCATTTCGATCTCTATCGGCTCGGCCATGAGGACGAGCTGGACGAGCTCGGTTTCGAGGACGCCTTTGCCAATGGCGTGGCTCTGGTGGAGTGGCCCGAACGCGCCGGCAGCCGCCTGCCGCAGAGCGCGTTGACGGTCGAGCTCATCCACGAGGGGGAAGGCCGCCGCGCCCGCATCTCCGGAACTGGCGAGGGGATGGCGCGCATCGGGCGCTCGCTCGCCATGCGCGCCTTCCTGACAGGCGCCGGCTGGGGCAGCGCCCAGCGCCGCCATCTCACCGGCGATGCCTCGGCACGCTCCTACGAGACGGTGCGCCTTGCAGGCGAAGCGGATCGCATTCTGATGAACTCGCCGCCGCTGGTGATGGGTCCGCCGGTGCGCGACGGCAAGCCCTATGCCGAGATCGCCCATACCTCCAAGACCGTTTCCGCCTTCGTCGCCATCGACAAGGTCCTGCGTGAAGCCGGCATCTGCGCCCCGGAAATCCACGCGCAGGATCTCGACAACGGCTTCCTGCTCATCGAGCATCTGGGCAGCACGGGCGTGCTGGATGACGCGCGCAATCCGATCGAGGAGCGCTATGTCGTCGCCGCCGAACTGCTGGCCGACATGCATGGCCGTCCATGGTCCGCCCATATCGAAATCGCGCCCGGCATTGTCTACGAAGTGCCGCCCTTCGACCGCGACGCGATGCTGATCGAGGCCGATCTTCTGGTCGACTGGTACGTTCCGGCGGTGAGCGGCAAGCCGGCGGACGATGCGCTGCGCGCCCGCTACCGGCAGCAATGGAACGCCGCGCTGGACCGCATCGAAGGTTTCGAGCCCACGCTGATGCAGCGCGATTATCATTCGCCAAACCTGATCTGGCGAGCGGAGCGCAGCGGCCACGACCGGCTGGGCATCATCGATTTTCAGGATGCGCTTGTAGGCCCTACAGCCTATGATCTCGCTTCCCTCGCCATGGATGCCCGCGCCACCGTGCCGCGCGACGTCGAACAGGCGACGGTGAATGCCTATCTTGCCCGCCGCCGCGCGGCCGGGCCTTTCGACGAGGCTGCCTTTCTGGAAGCCTATGCGCTGATGGCAGCGCAGCGGAACTCGAAAATCCTCGGCATCTTCGTGCGCCTGCATCGTCGTGACGGCAAACCCGGCTATCTGAAGCACCTTCCGCGCATTCGCGACTATCTGCGCCGCGCGCTCGCCCACCCGGCGCTTGCCCCGATGCACGCCTTCTACGAGGAACAGGGTTTTCTTGAGGAGCGGGAGCTTTGAAAGGCCCGAAGACAGCAATGGTGCTCGCCGCCGGGCTCGGCACGCGCATGCGCCCGATCACCGACACGCTGCCGAAGCCGCTGGTGGAGATCGCCGGCCGCACCCTGCTCGATCGCGGGCTGGACGCGCTGGCCGGGGCAGGCGTGGAAAAGGCCGTAGTCAATGTCCATCATCTGGGTGCCATGATCGCCGCCCATGTCGCCGGATACACAAAACCCCGCATCATCATTTCCGACGAGAGCGACAGGCTGCTCGACAGCGCCGGCGGCATCGTCCGGGCGCTGCCGGAACTGGGGCCGGATCCGTTCTACATTCTCAATGCCGACACTTTCTGGATCGAGCGCGGCACGCCGGAGCTTGAGCGTCTGGCCGCGACGTGGGACGATGCGCGCATGGACATATTGCTCATGCTCGCCAATCCGGCGGATTCCACCGGCCACAGCGATTCCACCGATTTCCTGCTTGCCGACGACGGCCGGCTGGCGCGCGGGCGCAATCACCCCGAGGGGCTGATCTATGGCGGTGCGGGCATCGTTCATCCGCGCATCTTCGCCGGCGCGAGTGCCGAACCGCATTCGCTCAACCTCTATTTCGACCGCGCCATTGCCGCAGGCCGCCTGTTCGGCCTGGCCATGAACGGCCACTGGATCACTGTCGGCACGCCGGATGCCATCGCCCCGGCAGAGGAAGCGCTGCGGCAAGTTCCGGCCGGGGTGGCATGAGCAGCGCGCCGCGCGTTCTTTCGATCCCATCCGGAGCGCCGTTCCTGCCGACACTGGCCTCGGCGCTGCTGTCGGGCGAACTGGTTCCGGGTTTCCGCTTCGACGGCGATCCGCTGGCGCTGGCCGACGTCACCATCTATGTGCCGACGCGGCGCGCCGCGCGTGCGCTGCGCACCGAGTTCATGGAACTGATGGGCGGCCGCGCCGCCATCCTGCCGACCGTGCGGCCGCTTGGCGAATTCGACGAGGACGAGGCGCTGTTCGAAACGGATGCGCCCGAAAATTCCGCGGCACTCGACCTTGCCCCGCCCATCGCCTCGACCGAACGCCTGCTGCTTTTGGCAGTTCTGGTGCGGGCGTGGAAACAGCGGCTGCCGGCCGAGGTCGCGGCCCGCTTCGCGGAGGAGATCATGGTGCCGGCCTCCGCCGCCGACGCAATCTGGCTGGCGCGCGATCTGGCCGAACTGATGGACGAGGTGGAAACGGAGGGCTCCGACTGGGCAAAGCTCGCCGGTCTCGTCACCGGCAATCTCGCCGGCTGGTGGCAGGTGACGCTGGATTTCCTCGGCATCGCCAGCCAGCACTGGCCGGTGATCCTCGCCGAGCGCGATCGCTCCAATCCGGCGGCACATCGCAGCGCGCTGATCCGCTTCGAGACGGAACGCCTTCAGCGCAAACCACCCCAAGGTCCCGTGATCGCCGCCGGTTCGACCGGATCGATCCCCGCCACGGCTGAACTGCTGAAGACAATCGCTCACCTGCCGAACGGCGCGGTGGTTCTGCCGGGGCTCGATGCAACCCTCGATGCGCCCTCACTCGCCGCCATCTCGGCGCCGGACGCGCGCCCCGCGCTGCTCGGCCATCCGCAATACGGCCTGATCAAACTGGCAAACAAGATCGGTGTCGCCCGCGACGAGATCGCACCGCTCGGAACGCCTTCCTCCGCGCTTGACCTGCGCAACGCAATCGTCAGTGAAGCCCTGCGCCCCGCCGATACGACCGAATTGTGGCCGCAGATGCGGGCACGCTTCGGCGATGCCGACATGACGGGCGCCCTTGAAGACGTGACCGTGCTGGAAGCGCCGAACGAGCGCGACGAGGCAACTGCCATCGCGGTGGCGCTGCGCCATGCCGTGAGCGCACCCGGCAAACGTGCGGCGTTGGTGACGGGCGACCGGGCGCTTGCCCGCCGCGTCTCGGCCGAACTGCTGCGCTTTGGCATCACGGCTGACGATTCCGGCGGCACGCCGCTCGCCAATACGCCACCTGCCGCGCTGCTGCGCCTTGCAGCGCAAGCCGCGTTCCGCCCCGGCGATCCGCTGCCTTTGCTGGCGCTGGTGAAGCACCCGCTGCTGTCGCTTGGAATGGAGCGCACGCCGGTGCGCCATGCAGCCGAGCTGATCGAGCTGGCCGCGCTGCGCGGCGGCACCGGACGTCCCGACATCGCCGCCCTGCCCGACCTGTTCAAGCGTCGGCTGGCCGACCCCGCCGAGGGCGGTCGCGAGCCGTTCTGGTTCGCGCGCTTTCCGGCGCGGCGCATCGAGGAAGCGATTGGCGTTGCCCGCAAGCTCGTTGAGGCGCTCACACCCCTGCTCGAACTGCGCGACCGCACCGACCTCGGCGTTCCCGATTTCGCGCAGGCAAGCACACAGGCGCTGGAAGCGCTGGGCCGTCAGGCCGACGGCAGCGTCACAGCCCTCTATGCCGGGGATGCGGGCCACAAGCTGGCGCAGGTGCTGCGCGATCTGGTGGCCGCTCAATCGCCCTTCGGCTTCGGTGCCGACGAATGGCCGGATGTGCTCGACGCCCTGCTCGCGCCCGAGACTGTGAAGCCGCGACAGGGCACTGATCGGGCCATCGCCATCTGGGGCGCGCTGGAGGCGCGGCTCCAGCATGTCGACACACTTGTCGTCGGCGGGCTCAACGAAGGGGTGTGGCCGCGCAAGCCGGAGAACGACCGCTTCATGTCGCGGCTGATGAAGGGCGGGCTCGATCTCGAACCGCCGGAGCGGCGCATAGGCCTTGCAGCCCATGATTTCCAGATGGCGATGGGCACGCAGAAGGTGGTGCTGGCGCGCGCGCTGCGCTCCGGCGATGCGCCGGCCGTGCCCTCGCGCTGGCTGCAACGCCTGCTCACCTTCACCGGCAGGGACCATGCCGCCGTCATGCGCCGGCGCGGCGAGCAGCTGCTTTCATGGGCACGCAGGCTGGACGAAGCGCCGCGCATCGACTTCGCACCGCGCCCCTGCCCCACACCGCCCGTCGCTATGCGCCCGAAGCATTTTTCCGTGACGGAAATCGAGACGCTGCGGCGCGATCCCTATGCTATCTATGCCCGCCGTCTTCTCGGCCTCTACGCGCTCGATCCGGTGATCCGCGATCCGGGCGCTGCCGAGCGCGGCACGCTGTTTCATGACATATTGCATCGCTTCTCCATGCAGGCCGATCCCTCTGCCCCGGACGCGCTGGAAAAGCTTTTGCAGGCGGGCCGCGATTGTTTCGCCGATGCTGAACTGCCGGAAGATGTCGAGGCTGTGTGGTGGCCGCGTTTCGAGACGCTGGCCGCCAACATCATCGCGTGGGAGCGGAGTCGCTTCGACGTGCAGTCACGCCATGCCGAGGCGCGCGCTGAAAAAACGGCCATCGGAGCCACCGGCGTGACGCTGTCCGGCTATGCCGACCGGGTCGACCTGCTCACCGGCAACATGGCCGACATTCTCGACTACAAGACCGGCTCATCGCCTTCCAAGGTGCAGGCGCACACGCTGCTCGCTCCACAGCTCGCGCTGGAAGCCGCGCTGCTCAGGCGCGGTTCGTTCCGCGATCTGGGCAGCCGTGAACCGGCGGACCTTGCCTTCATCCGCCTGCGCGCCAGTGGCGAGGTGGAACAGGAGTCCATCCTCAGGCACGGCAAGGCGATCCGCTCCGGCACCGAGCTTGGCGAGGATGCGTGGGCGCGGCTGGAAAAGCTGCTCTATTATTACGCCAACCCGGCCACCGGCTATCTGTCGCGCGCGCTGCCCTTCCGCGAGGGCGAGACGGATGGCGATTACGATCATCTGGCGCGCGTGCTGGAATGGTCTGCCGGCGGCGACGGGGCGGGCGAAGGGGGAGAGGAATGAAATATCCGATCCCCACCGATACCGCGCTCGCACAGGCGCGCGCTTCCGACCCCGCCAATTCGGCATGGGTGTCGGCCAATGCCGGCTCGGGAAAGACGCATGTGCTGGCCCAGCGCGTCATCCGGCTTCTGCTGCGCGGCACGGAGCCGTCGAAGATCCTGTGCCTGACCTATACGCGCGCGGCGGCGGCCAACATGTCGAACCGTGTCTTTTCCACGCTGTCGGAATGGACAGCGCTCGACGAGACCGAGCTTGCGAAACGCATCGAGGCCATGGACGGGCGGCATCCGGATGCGACAACCCTGCAACGGGCGCGCCGCCTGTTTGCCGAGGCGCTGGAGACGCCGGGCGGGCTGAAGATCCAGACCATCCACGCCTTCTGCGAGGCAGTGCTGCACCAGTTTCCGCTGGAGGCGAACATCGTCGCCCATTTCCAGATGGTCGACACCCAGATGGAGCAGGCGCTGGTCGCCGCCGCGCGGCGGGACATGATCGCCGGCGCGGTCGGCGGTGCGGCCACGGACCTCACGGAAGCCTTCGCCACCGTGCTTGCGCGCGGCGGCGAGACCGGGCTCGACTCCCTGCTTTCCGAGATCGTGGGCAAGCGCGAGGCGCTGCGCGAATTTCTCGGCAGGATCGGCGGTACTGCGGCCGGCTTCGCGCCGCTGTTCGCGGAATTCGGCTTCAGCGCCGATGACAATGAGGCCGCTATTGCCGCATCAGTCTGGCCTCTGCCCGGTTTCGAGCCTGCCTATATGGCGACACTCGACGAACTTTCGCTGCAACTGGGAGCCAACCGCGCACGCGGTTCCCTTGTGGATGATGCGCTGATCGCCTTCGCCGAGCCCGACCCGATGCTGCGCCTTGCGGGTTTGCAGAAATCCTTCCTCAGCGGCAAGGGCGATGCCTACAAGCCGGACTGGCTGTTTTCAAAGGCGCTGCTCGGCGCGATGCCCGATCTGGCGGAACGCTATCTGGCCGCCACCGAAGCGATCATTTCCGCCTGCGACCGGCTGGCGCTCTACCGCATGGTGAAGGGCACCACCTCCGCGCTCACGATCGCCGACTGGCTGATCCGCCGCTACGAGGAGCTGAAGCGGGCGCGCGGCCTGCTCGACTTCAATGACCTGATCACCCGCACCGTCAACTTGCTGAAGCGCCCGGAAGCCGGTGCATGGGTGCAGTACAAGCTCGATCAGGGCATCGACCACATTTTGCTCGATGAGGCACAGGACACTAGTCCCGAACAATGGGACGTGGTGAAGAAGCTGGCCGAGGAATTCTTCTCCGGAGAGAGCGCCCGCGACAACACCTTGCGCACCGTATTCGCCGTGGGTGACGAAAAGCAATCGATCTACTCCTTTCAGGGCGCAGCACCGGATTCTTTCGCCGAAAGCAAGGTCGAATTCGCAGGCCGCGTGCGGGATGCGGGGCGCGAATTCGCCGATCTCAAACTCACCTTTTCCTTCCGCTCCAGCGAGGACGTGCTGCGCGCGGTGGACCGTGTTTTCGCCGACGACGAGGTGCGGCGCGGCATCAGCCACGATCCCGAACCGCTCGACCACAAGGCGATCCGCAACGATGCACCGGGTTATGTGGAGGTGTGGCCGACGCTGGGTGCCGATCAGGTCGAGGAGCCGGACGACTGGACGCTGCCGGTCAACCACGCCAGCGCGCCCGCCGTGCGCGTGGCCGAACATGTCGCCGCCACCATCAAGGGCTGGCTGGACAAGGGCGAAATCCTTGAAGGCAAGGGCCGCCCCCTGCGCGCCGGCGACGTGCTGGTGCTGGTGCGCAAACGCGACCGCTTCATCCACGCCCTGTCGAAGAGCCTGAAGGAAAAGGGCGTGCCGGTGGCCGGCGCGGATCGCCTCAGCCTGCCCGGCCACATCGCCGTGAAGGATCTGGCAGCACTCGGCCGCTTCCTCGTCCAGCCGCAGGACGACCTGTCGCTCGCCGCCGTGCTGCGCTCGCCGATCTTCGACCTGCCCGAGCAGCGCCTGTTCGATCTCGCGGCGGGGCGGGAGCGCAGCGTCTCGCTGATCCAGTCGCTGCGCCGTCTGGCAGAGACGGACAAGTTGCTTGCCACAATCGCCGAAACTCTTGATCGCTGGGCGAGCGAGGCCGCCTTCAAGCCGGTCTTCGAGTTCTATGCCGGCATTCTGGCGCGCGACGGGGTACGCCGCAACATGATCGCCCGCCTCGGCCCCGAAGCCGGCGACATACTGGACGAGTTCCTGAACTTCTGCCTCGCGGAAGAGCGCACCGGCCTGCCCGGTCTCGATTCCTTCCTCTCCACGCTGGAGAATGCGGGGCCCGAAGTGAAGCGGGAAATGGACCAGAGCCGCGACGAGGTGCGCATCATGACGGTGCATGCTTCCAAGGGCCTCGAAGCGCCGGTGGTTTTCCTCATCGACGGCGGCGCGCGCGCCTTCAGCGACCAGCATCTGCCGCGCCTGATGCCGTTCGAAAGCTCCGGCCGGCACTGGCGCGGCCGCGGCTATCTGTGGCGCTCCGATGCGGAAGTTGCCAACGCCGTCTCGCGTGGCGCTGCGGAGAAGGCGAAGCAACTGGCCGACGACGAATATCGCCGCCTGCTCTACGTCGCCATGACGCGCGCCGAGGACCGGCTGATCGTTGCCGGCTATCACGGCAAGCGCGAGCCGGGAGACGGAACCTGGCACCGGATCGTGTCCCGCGCGCTGGCAACAGCGCCGGAAACGCGCGAACTGGCGCATCCCGTCACCGGCGACCCCGTGCATCGCTTCCACGCCACCGGCCTGCCGCCACGGTCTTCCGCACAAGCCGGCACTGAAACCGCAGGAACCAGCTTCACGCCCCTGCCCGCCACACTGTTTGACAGGCTGGACGACGATGAGGAATTGCCGCGCCCGCTTTCGCCATCAGGTGCTTCGGCGCTGATCGGAGAGGACGGGATCGAGCCGCTTCCCGATCCGCGCTCACCGGTGCTGGAAGCGGGTAATGAGCCTTCGCTGGCCATCGCGCGTGGCCTTGCCACCCACAAGCTGTTGCAGATGCTGCCCGGCATTGCTGACGACGAGCGGGAGGACGCAGGCCGGCGCTATCTGGCGCGCGCGGGCGCCGACTGGCCGCAATCCGAGCGCGAGCGCGTGCTTGGCGCGGTGCTCGGTGTGCTCGTCAATGCACGCTTTGCTCCCATCTTCTCCGAAAGCTCCCGCGCCGAGATCGCTCTCATGGGCAGCCTGAAGGTGAAGGGCAGGCAGCGCTCCGTATCGGGCAAGATCGACCGGCTGGCGGTGACGGACGAGCGGGTGCTGATCGTCGATTACAAGACCAACCGCCCGCCGCCGGCCACGCTGGCACAGGTGCCGGAGGCTTATGTTTTGCAGCTCGGCCTCTATCGGGAACTGCTGAAGCCGCTCTATCCGGAGCGGGAAATCGCCGCCGCGCTGCTGTTTACCGAAGCGCCACGCCTCATCGAACTGCCGGGGGACGCCATGGATGCCGCTCTTGCCCGACTCACTCTGGCGTGACACAAGACCTGCCTGAATTTGAACTTGCCTGAATTCTGGATCGGCTTGAATTTGGCTGGTTCCACCGCCACATAGTGTTGAGCTGAACAACCGAAAGGACTTTCGCATGGCAACCGTCAAGGTCGACAACGGCAACTTCCAGTCGGACGTGCTCGACGCCAAGGAACCCGTCGTGGTGGATTTCTGGGCTGAATGGTGTGGCCCGTGCAAGATGATCGGCCCCTCGCTGGAAGAGATTTCCAACGAGCTTGGCGGCAAGGTCAAGATCGCGAAGCTGAACATTGACGAGAACCCGGAGCTTGCCGCCCAGTTCGGCGTGCGCTCCATCCCGACCCTGATGATCTTCAAGGATGGCCAGGTTGCCGACACCAAGGTTGGCGCTGCGCCGAAGACCGCCCTGTCGCAGTGGATCAACGGCGCCGTCGCCTGATCCGAAGCGTATACCAGACAAAAGCCCGGCCATTGTGCCGGGCTTTTTTATGGCAGGCTGGATGGCCGATCAGCACCGGCCCGAAAAGGATGGTTCAGGTCGGCGGGGTTCCGTTTTCAGCCAGAACGGCACCGACCAGATACAGCGAACCGCCGATGAGGACGCGCGGCGGCACATCTGTCTCCTGCCAGTTGTCACGCAGCAGCATCAGCGCATTCGCCACCGAGCTGACCGGCTCGGCCGACAGGCCTGCCGCACTGGCGCGCACGGCCAGCTCGTCATTGCCCACGCTGGCATCGCTGAAATCCACCGGCACGGTGTAGACATGCTTCACCAGACCGTTGAACGCGTGGAAATAACCGCTCTGATCCTTGGTGTTGATCATGCCGGCGATCATGAACAGCGGCCGCGGGTCCTTCTGCTCAAGCTCCGCCAGAGCTTCTGAAATGACGATGCCGGCGCCGGGATTGTGACCGCCATCCACCCAGATTTCGGCTCCGGCAGGCGCCAGTTCCATCAGCTTGCCATGC
This sequence comes from Aquamicrobium sp. YD-1-mutant5, assembly GCF_059509755.1. Classification (NCBI taxonomy): domain Bacteria; kingdom Pseudomonadati; phylum Pseudomonadota; class Alphaproteobacteria; order Hyphomicrobiales; family Phyllobacteriaceae; genus Aquamicrobium; species Aquamicrobium sp. YD-1-mutant5. The sequence continues at coordinate 30,316 of NZ_JCAKKP010000015.1, read as the reverse complement.
GGCAGCTTCTGCATCCGGCCCGGCCACGAGGCCGTCGTCATGGCGCGGTCGATGGCGTTTTCGCGCGGATCGAAACCGGCGGCCTTGACCGCCGCAATGGCAGCCGATGCGTTGGCGAGCTGGTGGCGGCCGGTCATGCGCGGCAGGGAAAGGTCCATCAGGCCATCCTGATCCTGATAGACCATGCGGCCATGTTCCGCGAAGGCAAAAAAGTCCTGACCGTAGACATGCGTCGGACAGCCGAGACGCGCGGCGGTGTCGGCAAGCACCTCAAGGGCGGCCTCATGCGGCTGGGAGCCGATCACCACCGGGCAGCCCTGCTTGATGATACCGGCCTTTTCGACAGCGATCAGTTCGACCCGGTCGCCGAGATAGGCTTCATGATCCATGGAAACCGGCATGATCACCGAAGCGGCAGGCCGTGCAATGACGTTGGTGGCGTCGAAACGCCCGCCAAGGCCGACCTCCATGACCACCACGTCGGCAGGATGCTCGGAAAACAGCAGGAACCCGACCGCCGACAGAATCTCAAACACGGTGATCTGCTGTCCGTCATTGGCCTTCGCCACGCGCGCTATTGCCTCGGCCAGCGTTGCGTCATCGACCAGCCGGCTCCCGCCGTCGGCGGCGATACGATAGCGTTCGTGCCAGTTGACGAGGTGCGGCGAGGTGTGGGTGTGAACCAGCAGGCCCTGCGCTTCGAGAATGGCGCGGGTGAATGCGGCGCAGGAACCCTTGCCATTGGTGCCGGCGATATGGATCGCTGGCGGCATGTGATCCTGCGGATTGCCCAGTTTGTCGAGCAGCCGTGACACCCGATCCAGCGAAAGGTCGAAACCTTTCGGATGCAGCGTCATCAGATGTTCGATCTCGCGCTCGGCGGAAAGCGTGTTCATGCCGCGCGATCAGGCTTGCGGCCGCGCTTCCGGGGCAACCGGAACGGGCGGTAGCATGTCCGCAATCTGCTCCTGTTGCGTTTCCGGCTTCCTGAGCAGCAGCTTGAGCAGGTTGGCGACCGTCCTCTTCATCTCCAGACGCGACACCACCATGTCCACCATGCCGTGCTCCATCAGATATTCGGCACGCTGGAAGCCTTCAGGCAGCTTTTCGCGGATCGTCTGCTCGATGACGCGCGGTCCGGCAAAGCCGATCAGAGCGCCGGGCTCGGCAATGTGCACGTCGCCCAGCATGGCATAGGAAGCAGTGACGCCGCCCGTGGTCGGGTTGGTCAGCACCACGATATAGGGCAGACCGGCTTCCTTGAGGCGGTCGACGGCGACGGTGGTGCGGGCAAGCTGCATCAGCGACAGGATGCCTTCCTGCATGCGCGCACCGCCCGAGGCAGCGAAAAGCACCATCGGCTTGCGGCTCTGGCGTGCCGTGTCGAAAGCGTGAATGATGGCCTCACCGGCGGCAAGCCCGAGCGAACCGCCCATGAAGGCGAAATCCTGAACTGACGCGACGACCGGAAGGCCGTCGATCTGGCCGGTCGCGCTCAGGATGGCATCGTCCATGCCGGTCTTGGCCTTGGCGTCCTTCAGGCGGTCGACATAGCGCTTCTCGTCACGGAACTTCAGCGGATCCTGAACGACCTTGGGGTTTTCCAGGACCTCATAGCTGCCGCCATCGAAGAAGAACTTCAGCCGTTCCTTCGCGGCGATCTTCATGTGATAGCCGGAGGCCGGGATCACGAACTGGTTCTCTTCCAGATCCTTGTGGAAGACCATCTCGCCCGACTCCGGATCCTTGATCCAGAGGTTTTCGGGCATCTCGCGCCGTCCGAGCATCGAATTGATCTTCGGGCGGACGTAGTTGGTGATCCAGTTCATCGTTCGGCTCCTGACCGCGACTTGATTCTGTTTGGGTTAGGGCAACTATTCGGCAGCAGCAAGGCGGGCCTGACGCACGCCCTGTGCAAGACCGGAAACCAGCGTTGCAACCGCCTCGGCCGGATCGGCGGTGCGCTTGCCATCGGCGCCCAGAACATTGGCCACCGCATTGACGATGGCCGTACCGACCACGACGCCGTCAGCCGAGGCGCCGATGGTGCGGGCCTGCCCGGCCGTCTTGACGCCGAAGCCGACGCACACCGGCAGATCGGTATGCTGCTTGATACGCTTCACCGCCTCGGAAACCTTGCCGGTATCGGCCAACGCCGAACCGGTGATACCGGTCATCGACACGTAGTAGACGAAACCGGAGGTGTTTTGCAGAACCTTGGGCAGGCGCTTGTCATCGGTCGTCGGCGTAGCGAGGCGGATGAAGTTGACGCCCGCCTTCAACGCGGGAACGCACAGTTCCTCGTCCATTTCCGGCGGCAGATCGACCACGATCAAACCATCGATGCCGGAAGCCTTCGAATCGGCCAGGAAGCGGTCAACGCCGTAGATGTAGATGGGGTTGTAGTAGCCCATCAGAACGATCGGCGTCTCATTGTCATCCTTGCGGAAATCAGCGGCCATCTGCAGGGTGCGCGCCAGCGTCTGCCCGCCCTTCAGAGAACGCAGACCAGCTGCCTGAATGGCGGGACCATCGGCCATCGGATCGGAAAACGGCATGCCCAGTTCGATGATGTCGGCACCTGAGCGCGCCAGTGCCTTCATGATCGACAGAGAGGTGTCATAGTCGGGGTCGCCGCCCATGAAATAGGTGACGAGCGCCGGCCGGCCCTCTAACTTCAGTTTCGCCATGCGGCGGTCGATGCGGGTATCGGTCATCTCAGATCTCCATGCCCATCATCGAGGCCACGGTATGCACGTCCTTGTCGCCACGTCCGGACAGGTTGACGATGACGATCTGGTCCTTGTCCATCGACGGCGCGATCTTGACGGCGTGGGCAATGGCATGGGCCGATTCCAGCGCCGGGATAATGCCTTCGGTGCGGGTGCAGAGCTGGAACGCCTCCAGCGCCTCGTCATCGAGGATCGGCACATATTCGACCCGGCCGGTGTCGCGCAGCCAGCTGTGCTCGGGGCCGACGCCCGGATAGTCGAGACCGGCGGATACGGAGTGACCGTCGATGATCTGGCCGTCCTCGTTCTGGATCAGATAGGTGCGGTTGCCGTGCAGCACGCCGGGGCGCCCCGCATTCATCGACGCGCAATGCTCGACGCCGTCGAGGCCGCGACCGCCGGCTTCGATGCCGATAATGCGAACGTCCTTGTCATCGAGGAAAGGATGGAACAGGCCTATGGCGTTGGAGCCACCGCCGACGGCGGCGATGATCACATCGGGAAGGCGTCCTTCCTGTTCCAGCACCTGCGCGCGCGCTTCCGTGCCGATCACCGACTGGAAGTCGCGCACCAGTTCCGGATAGGGGTGCGGCCCGGCCGCGGTGCCGATCAGGTAATAGGTGTCCTCGACATTGGTGACCCAGTCGCGAAGGGCTTCGTTCATCGCATCCTTGAGCGTGCCGTGGCCGGATTCCACCGGCCGCACCTCCGCGCCCAGAAGCTTCATGCGGAACACGTTGGGGCTTTGGCGGGCGACGTCGGTGGCGCCCATATAGACGACGCATGGCAGGTTGAAGCGCGCCGCCACGGTGGCGGAAGCGACGCCATGCTGGCCGGCACCCGTCTCGGCGATGATGCGGGTCTTGCCCATGCGACGGGCGAGCAGGATCTGGCCAAGACAGTTGTTGATCTTGTGGGAACCCGTGTGGTTCAGGTCCTCACGCTTGAGATAGATTTTCGCGCCACCCAGATGCCGGGTCAGCCCCTCTGCAAAATAAAGCTTCGACGGACGCCCGGCATAGAAAGTGGAAAGCGCCTGAAGCTCGGCCCTGAATTCGGGATCGGTCCTGGCCTTGTTCCACTCCGCCTCCAGATCGAGGATCAGCGGCATAAGGGTTTCGGCCACGAAACGGCCCCCGAAAATGCCGAACATGCCCTGCTCGTCAGGGCCGGTGCGGAATGAATTTGGCGTGGCCGGCTTGTTCATCGCCGATCTCCTCGGGCAAAAGGCTGCGGTTCAGGCTGCACGGTCGTCGCGCGCGGCTGCAACCGCCTTGAAAAAAGCTTCGATGAGCGCCGTGTCCTTGACGCCGGGCTCACTTTCGACGCCTGACGATATGTCGATGCCGGGCGGATTAGCAAGCCGCAGGGCCTCTGCGATATTGGCAGCGTCGAGCCCGCCGGAAAGCATGTAATCGACACCAGCGTCAAGCCCGGCAAGGATGGTCCAGTCGAAGCGTACGCCGTTTCCGCCCGGAAGCTCGGAGCCCGGCGGCGGCTTTGCATCGAACAGGAAGCGGTCGGCGATGCCGCGATAAGGCCCGATCCGCGCCAGATCCGACGCATCATGAATGGCGAAGGCCTTCATCACCGGCAGCGCATAGCGCGCCTTGACCTGCGCCACACGTTCCGGCTTCTCCGAGCCGTGAAGCTGGAGCATGTCGGGTTGCATCGCATCGACAATGGCGTCCAGAAAAGCGTCATCGGCATCAACGGTGACCGCGACGGTCTTCGCCCTGCCGCGCGCCAGTGCGCGTAACCTGCCGGCTTCCTGCGGAGTCACGTTGCGGGGGCTTTTCGGGAAAAAAATAAAGCCGACATGGCTGGCGCTGCCGTCGATGGCCGATGCCAGCGCCGCCTCCGTCTTCAGCCCGCAAATCTTGATGTCCAGTGCCATGGCGGGGACTTGGCATGAAACGGGGCCCGAGTCGAGACAAAGCCACCGGCTACCGGCTGTTGACGAGGCAGGGGCCGCACTGTGCGCGGCCCCAACCGGTCAGAGGCGTCCCGCCTCGATGATCTGCTTCAGGAAGGCGCGCGTGCGTTCTTCCTTCGGCTCGCCGAAGATCTGCGCGGGCGGCCCCTTTTCCAGAAGTCTGCCCTGTTCAAGGAACACCACGACGTCGGAGACCTCGCGGGCGAACTGCATTTCATGCGTGGCAAGGATCATGGTCATGCCATCGCGGGCCAGATCGCGCACGATGTTGAGCACCTCTGCCACCAGTTCTGGATCGAGCGCGGAGGTGATCTCATCCAGAAGCAGCGCTTCCGGCCGCATGGCGATGGCGCGCACGATGGCGACGCGCTGCTGCTGGCCGCCGGACAACTGGTCGGGGTAGTAGCTGGCGCGGTGCGCAAGGTTGACCCGTTCGAGCAATTCGCGCGCCCGCTTCAGCCCCGCCCCGCGATCCTCGCCCAGAAGGCGGATCGGCCCGACGGCGATGTTTTCCTCGACCGTCATGTGCGGGAACAGGTTGAACGACTGGAACACCATGCCGACCTTGCGGCGCAGGCGGTCGAGATCGACGCCCGGCCCCGAGACGACATCGCCGTCCACGGAAACGGTGCCGCGGTCGATCGTCTCCAGTGCGTTGATGCAGCGCAGCAGCGTCGACTTGCCGGAGCCCGATGCACCGATCAGCGTCACCACCTGATGCTTTTCCACATCGAGGTCGATGCCCTTGAGCACCTGATGGCCAAAATAGCTCTTCTCGATGCCCGAAAGTTCGATGAAAGCCATGGTCAAGCTCCCTTGCGGCGGCTGGCGCCACGCTCAAGCATCCAGTCGACAAAGCGGGTCTGCGGAATGGTGATGATGACGAACAGGATCGCCACCACTGTCACCGACGACAGGTTGAACGTGCTCGACGCGTAGAACTTCGCCTGGTTGAAGGCATCGAGCGTGCCGATGACGTTGACCAGCGAAGTGTCCTTCTGCAGGGCGATGAAGGTGCTCAGCATCGGCGGGATGACCAGACGCATGGCCTGCGGCAGAATGAAGAAGCGCAGCGTCTGCAGATAAGAGAAGCCGAGCGAGCGGCTGGCCGCCCATTGCGAGGGGTGGATGGAGGCGATGCCGGAGCGGTAAACCTCGGCCACATAGGCGCTGTAGGTCAGCGACAGCGCCATGATCGCGAACCATTCGGCATTGAGCCCGCTCAGCAGCGGCAGATTGGTCAGCGGCAGGCCGAAACCTATCAGATAGAGAACGATGATGGCCGGTACCGCCCGCATCAGGTCGATATAGGCGACGGCCAGAAACCTGACCGGCGCGCCGGCTTTGCCCGGGATCATGCGGGCAATGGCCAGAACCAGCCCGAACACCAGAACGATGACGCCCGAGATGAAGGCCAGCCGGATGTTGACGATGAAGGCACGCGCAATGTCGAGCGCGCTGGAGGCCATCAGGTCGCCGCGCAGGAAGGTGCGCTGGATATTGCCGTCGTTGATCAGCACGAGCTGGATCAGGGCAAAGGCGATCACGATCGCGAAGGCCAGCCCGAAGGTGACGAAGCTCTGCTGGCGCGACTGCGCAGCGCTGGCGCGGGAGGCGAGCACCTCACCGGCGGCTTCTTCACGGGCACTGCGGAAAGAATGACGCAGCGCGCTCACGGCGGCCCACAGGGTCACGGCGCCGAGCGCCAATCCCGCTGCCATCACCCAGAGACTGAACGTGGAAAGCTCCGGGCTGGTGGTTATGCCTGCGCGAACACTTTCTCCCACCGCAGCAACGGCAACGAGCAAGGCTATGGCCAGCAGCGTGGCGAAAACCGCCAGACCGCGACTGCGCGGTGCAGGGCTCAGCGAGGTCATGCCAACTCCAATCTGTCAGTTGATAAACCGGCTGCCCGGAACCGCATGACGATCCGGGCAGCGCTGTTGGGAATCAGATCCGCACCGATGGGCGGAAGGGATAAAGTCAGTCCTGCTTCCAGACGGGGATGGTCGCCGGATCGACGCCGAACAGGGGCGTCAGATATTTGGCGGACAGACCGGCCAGCGTGCCGTCTTCCCGGAAGGTCGCGACCGCCTGATCGATCGTGGCGGCATTGGCCGAGCCCTTCGGCAGCACGATGCCATAACCCTGATCGAGCTCGAACTGGCCGATGACTTCGATCATGCCATTGGTTCCGTTGGTGGCGGAGAGAACCAGCGTCGTATCGGAGATGATGGCATCCACCTGACCGGCGATCAGCGCCGTGACCATGTCGGGCTGCGACTGGTAGAGCCCCGGCTGCTGCTCGGGCTTCAGCGTGCCGATGACCCAGTCCGAACCCATATTGCCCTGCAGAACGCCGATGCGCTTGGTGCGGATGTTCTCAGCCGTCACGTCGGCGCCCTTCTTCACGGCAACGCCGAGATTGGACGAGAAATAAGGCTGGCTGAAATCGAAGACCTGCTTGCGGGCTTCGGTGATGGTCGTGCCGGCAATGCCGATGTCATAGTTGGAAGCGGTGCCGGAGATGTACTGATCCCAGGCCATATTGACGAGGCGCACCTTGTCGAGGCCGGCACGGTGGGCGATCTCGGCGCTCATGCAATATTCGAAGCCATCCTCGATCTTTTCGGGCGACACGCCGTTGTACCAGCCGGGATTGGGCAGCACCGTCGCCACGGTCAGCGTATCGGCGGCAATGGTTTCCAGCTTGATGCTGCCGCGCTCGCCCTGCGGCTCGCACTTGCCATATTCGGCCGCCTGAGCGGCAGCACCGGCAAAAACGGCAAACGCGCCGGCCGCGGCCAGCAATGCAAATGACTTCATAGAAGTGATCTCCCTGATCGTTGTCTTATGTTGTTATGCGCGGCAGCAATGAGCGAGAAACGCGCCCACAAGCCGCTCGAAATCTTCATGCGAGGCTTTGGGGTCTTCAGGATGCCACTGAACACCCACCACCCACGCGTCGCCGGTGCCCTCCAGTGCCTCGACAATGCCGTCCGCCGCCCTTGACGCGACGCGAAGCCCCTCGCCAACCTTCGACACGGCCTGATGATGGCCGGAGCGGACGATGATTTCGCCGGCCCCGTAAACCTCTTCAAGGCGGGTATCCGGCAGTATTTCGGTGGGATGCGCGGTCATCACCGAATTGTCGGCATTGAGATAGTGCATGGTGCCGCCACCGATCTCCTGAACCATATCGCCACCGGCAGCGATGTTGAGAAGCTGCATGCCACGGCAGATGCCCAGAATGGGAAGATCCTTCTCCCGCGCAAGCTGCAGAAGCCCGATCTCGTAGTCATCGGCCGCGCGATGGATGCCGTAGACGCTGTCGGCCACGACCTGCTGTCCGTATGTCTGCGGATCGGCATCGGCGCCGCCAAGCATCAGCACTCCGTCGACGTCTTCGAGCGCCTCGCGCGGGGTGAGCTGCGGCGCGGACGCCTCGACGAAGGAAACCGAGGCGCCGGCGGCCTTCAGCCCGGCAAAGGCGGAATCCGAAAACTCCCGCAGGGTGCAGGCCAGATAATCGCTCGCATAAGGAGAGGCGAGGGAGCCGGAGACGAGAATGCGGGGACCCGCCGGCTTGTGTTCAGAGGTAGTTTGGGGCATTGCATTCCAACTGTTAATCAAATAACATTTAACATCTATAGTTTAATGGTCAAATGAAATTTCTGAAGCCCCTTTCCGCTGAAGGAAACAGCGCGCCGGACATGGTGTTCCGCCGCCTGCGCGAAGCCATCACCATGGGCGAACTCAGCCCCGGCGAGCAGCTTCCGCCCGAAAACGAGCTGGCCAGAATGCTGGGCGTCGCCCCGATGACGGCCCGCATCGCGCTCGGCGCCATGCGCGACATGGGATTGCTCACCACGGTACGCGGCCGCAATGGCGGCAATTTCATCGCTGAGGACGTGGGCGAGCGTCTGGCCGATGCCGCGCGCCGCCTGCGGCTGACGCGAGAGGAATTGCGCGATCTGACCGACTGGCGACGCGCCATTTCCGGCGAGGCCTGTTATCTGGCCGCCGAGCGCGGTACGGAGGAAGATTTCGTCCGCATCGAGCAGGCGGCACGGGAATATGACGATCTGCTGCCCAAATTTCCGGACATGCGTTTCGCCGATGCCCGCTTTCACATGGTCATCGCCGAAGTGTCGGGATCGTCGCGGCTTCTCAAGCAGGAAACGGAAATTCAGGTCGAGGTGACGAATTTCATCCTGTCGGCAGCCAAGCCGGCGGCCGCCAAGAACCTCACTCCCTACAATCATGACAGGATCGTCAAAGCGATCCGCAATCGTCAGCCGGCGGCCGCGCGCGACGCCATGGCCGAACATGCGGAACAGACGTTTGCATGGGTCACGGTGGTGATCTGAGATCGGCCGCCCAGGGGCCGGCAACACCCGACGCCGAATTGAAAAAGGCCGGGCAGCACTGCCGCCCGGCCTCCTGATCTGAAAAGCTTTGGCCAGCCTACTTGGTGTAGATCGGCTCCGGCACATAGACTGTGGTTTCCGGCTGGGCACACTGGCTGGCGCCGCCGAAATTGTAGCGCAGTCCGGCGCGCACCTCATGGGTGTTGAAGCCCTTGTCGAAGCCCGGACCGGCGCCATTATATTCGAACATGCGCCCGCCATTGATGCGGCTGAAGCGATAGCCGGCATCGATCATGGTGTTTTCGGTCAGGCAGTAGGATGCACCGGCCATCAGCGCATAAGCAAAGCGCCAGTTCTTGCTGCCCTTGTGAACGGCGTAGCCGACATTGGCGTCATTCTCCAGATCGCCCCACTTGATGTGGGCGCCGCCGATACCTGCGCCGACATAAGGCGTCAGCCCGTTCCAGGTGCCCAGATCGACATAGGCATTGGCAAGCAGCACGAGCGCGGACATTTTTGCACGGTCGACGGACTGGCAGGGAATGGTGGGGCTGCCGCAACCATAGTTGCCATCATCGGACGTGCTGCCCTTGAACTTGGACTTCGACCAGTAATCGATCGTAAGATCCGTGCGGAAATACCGGTTGAGCTGATAGCCGACACCGGCGCCGATCGAGAATGTGCTCTTGAGTTCCGTTTTGTCGAAGCTCTTGGTGCCGCCCGCTCCGCCACAACCGGGGCCGCACGGCGCACCATAGGTGATGTACTCCGAGCCGCGCATTTTCGACTTGTGATAATCCACATCACCGCGAATGTACCAGCCGCCGAACTCCACCGGCTGCTCCACGACCACAGGCTCTTCTATGACAACCGGCGGCTGAACATAGTCGGCGGCAAAGACCGGCGCGACGGCGAAAGTTGCAATCACGGCAAGTGCCGCTTTTATGGAAAGATCAGACATACATCACCCCTAGATCACCAGAACGACGGCGCAACGGCTGCCATCTGATCGCGACATGGATAATGATTTAAAAATGTTAAAACGAACTTAACCCTGTCGGTTAACCACGACGCACCACAAATGCAGCCGGAGGCAGGACAAGTCAGAGTTGAGAAACGCTGACCCCCGTATTCCTAGACCATTCCTTAAAACGTATAGGTTAGGGGTGGGGCGGGAGCAGCATAGTCGGGGCGGGTTTCACAGGATGCATCGTATCTCGGCCGTACAGCGCACTTACGGAGCACAGGAGATGACACCACCGCAGGAAATGCGGGCGTCCGCACCGGTGAAAACGACCCGGCAGAGTTCCGGGTCGCCCCATTTTGAGGTGCAGGCGTTTGACATGCCGTCGCTGATCGAGCCGGAATGGAGGCAGATGGAGGCAACCGGCTGCGGCACGGTCTTTCAGCGTTACGACTGGGTCGATGCCTATGTGCGCCATGTCCTGCCGCATGAAAATGCCAGGGCGTCCATCCTGCTTGGACGGCTCGATGGAGAACCGGCCTTCATCCTGCCGCTCGCCATATCGAAGACCGGACCGCTGCGCATCGCAAGATGGATTGGCGGCAAGCATACGAGCTACAATTTCGGACTGTGGAGCCGGGAGGGCGCGGCGAGAATGCGCAGCCTGTCCCGTCCCGTCATCGAGCGGATACTTGGAAAGGCACTCGGTAACGCGGACTGTGCGCTGCTTGGGCAGATGCCGCGTTGTTTCGACGATATCGCCCAGCCTCTCGGCGCACTGTCCTCAATCCCATGCGCGACCGAAGGCTATGCGTTCGCGCTGTCCCGCGATTTCGACGCCCTTCTTCACAGCCGTGACGGGCGCAATCGCCGGAAAAGAGTGAAGGCCAAGGAGCGCAAGATGAGCGCAACCGGCGAGGTCCGCTATCAGATGCTGCTGGACCCCGCAGAGGAACATGCAGCTCTCGATTTCTTCTTCGAGCAAAAAGCGCTCCGTCTTGCCGAGCAGGGCAAACCCAACAGTTTCGCAGAACCGGGCGTTACCGCCTTCTTTCACGATCTCATAGATCGCTCCATCGGCACGGATGAGCCTCTCCTGGAGATTGCCTCGCTTTCAGTCGACGGGAAAACGCGGGCCGTTACCGGATCGGGCATCTGTCGCGGCCATATGAACAGCTATTTTACGGCATTCGCGCTCGATGAGCTTGCACAACACAGCCCCGGCAACGTACTCACCTTCCGTCATATCGAGCACAGTTGCGAACGTGGCATGACTGTCTACGATCTCGGCATCGGCTATGAAGACTACAAGACACACTGGTGCGATATCATTCACGAACTCGACGATGCCTATGCTGTTTTCACTCCCCTTGGATCAGTAGCGGTTTCAACGATGCGCCTCGGCGAGGCCGTCAAAGACCGCATCCGGCGCAACAGACAATTATGGCAGAGCCTGAAAACCGTGAAGGACTACGTTTCTCGCCGCCTGTCCAGATGAGCAAGCAATGACGCGCCGGTCCCCATCTTCCGCGACTGTCCCTGAACCATCCCCTGCCTCCGACGCCCCTCTGGCCGGAGTGCGCATGCTGTTCGTCGCACCGGACGACTATCCGCCCTTCCGTGTCGATCTGGTGGAGCTGTTTTCCAACCATCTGGTCGGTCGCGGGCTTGAGATAGACTGGAGCCTGCGCCCCTATCAGGACGGCCCGGCCCGGGTTGAACAGCGTGGAAACGAACGCTTCTATCTGGCTCACCGCGCCAAGGCGAAGCGCCTCGGCTCCGTGCGGTACATGCTGGCTGAGAACTGGCTGCGGCTGAAACTGGCGTGGAAGGTCGCGCGCGGCCGCTATGACCTCGTACAGGTCCGCGACCAGCCACTGTGGGTGATCACCTACGCTCTCGCCGCGAAAATCTCAGGCACGCCCTGCCTGTTCTGGATGAGCTATCCGGTGCTGGAAGCGCGCCTGCGCATCGCCGTGGAAAATCTCGTTCCGATGAGCTGGCCCTCGCGGCTGCTGCGGATGCTTTACGCCACCCTGGGCAGCGTTCTGTTTTACCATGTCGGGCTGCCGCTCACCGACCACGTCATCGTGCAGTCGAAACGCATGCGCGAGCGCGTCGGTTTTCGCGGCATACCCATGCAGAAGATGACGCCGATCCCGATGGGCGTCTCCACCGGGCGTTACAATGCGCAATCCATTGTCCCGACAGACGATCCGCGCCTGACGGGCAGGAAAAGCATGGCCTATATGTGCGCGGATGTTTTCAGCATCACCACCGACCTGACCTTTCAGGCGCTGGCTGCACTTGTGGCCGAAGGCTACGACGCAGTGCTGGTCATCATCGGCGCAGTGCCCGATTTCGAGCGCGACAATTTCATGGAACAGCTGGAAAAGCTTGGCATATCCGAACGGGTGATCTTCACCGGACGCCTGCCGCTTGCCGAAGCGCTTGGCTGGGTCAAGCGGGTGGATGTGTGCCTGTCGCCTTTTGAGATGGACGCCGCCCAGCAGGTCGCGACCCCGACCAAGCTGGTCGAGTATCTGGCCATGGGCAGGCCGGTGGTGGCGACCGTTCACTATGACCAGAGCGAAGTCATCAATTGCAGCGGCGCCGGGTACATCACCGCCTTTTCAGGTGAGGCCATGGCGCAGGCCGTAGCGCGGCTTTTCGACGACCCGCAAAAGGCCGAGGCAATGGGAGCTAAAGGCCCCCCATGGATCAAGGCCAACCGCGAATATGCGCATCTGGCGGACACCGTGGAAGAGATCTACGCCGGGTTGCTGGCGAGACGGAAGAAGATCCGCAACTGACCCATCTCCCCAGCGGGGCCGTGGCACATTAATTCTAACGCAACCGCACCCTGCTAAGGCACTTTCATGTTGGGACGGCTAAGCTGGTACGCACGTCGCCTCGCCGTCATGGAACGCGGCGAGATCGGCCATCGGATTCGCGAGCAGATTGCACGGCGTGCCGCCCGGCGCGAGAATGGCGGCTGGGTGCAGTTCGCCATGCCGGGCGCGCGGCCGCAGGTGCTGCCGATGTTCGCCCCGCTGTTCGAAAACGATTTGCCGGCAATGATTTCGGCGCAGCTGGCGCATGCCGCCGACACGTTCGGCTCCGGCAAGCTGAGGCTGCTCAACCGCGACTGGCCGGGATCAGTCCTCGACGCCGGCGGCGGCATCGCCCCGTCCATCTGGACGCTGGATCCGGTCAGCGGCACAGGCTGGCCGGGCGCGGAAGTGTCGGCCTTCGACATCGATTTCCGCTTTGAGGGGGACAAACGCGACGTCAAATATGTCGCCGAGGCAAACCGTCTGCATTTTCTGGCGGCACCCGCCATCCATGCCCGCCGCGCGCAGGACGCCGCTCTTGCCGGTGCCGTCATACGGTCTGTGCTTTCATGGATGGAGGTCAATCCGCCCGGCCGGGGCGTGAACTGGTATTCGGGAATAGAAGCTGGCTACAGACTTGTTTCATTGAGCGTGATCGTCAGCGCCCTCGATCCGTGGATCGACAGTGCGACAGGCGAGAAGCTCGCCGCTTTCGTGGCCGCGCATGGCACATGGCTGGCGCGTTTTCCCTCGCTGTTTTCCTCTGCCAACAACCATCTCGTCGCCGAGGCGATGGGGCTTGCCCTGGCTGCGCGCCTGCTGCCCGGTCATGCGAAGGCGCAGGCATGGCTGGCGCAGGGCCGGGCGCGTCTCGAAGACAGGGCGCTCGCACTTTTTCATGAGGATGGCATCGGGAAGGAACAGTCGCCCGCCTATTCGGCCTTCACGCTGGAAATGCTGCTGGTCGGCTTCGCTGCCATCGGCGCGGACGCCGCCTCGCCCGCCGTGCGCGAGCGACTGGCGAAGGCCGCGCAGGCGCTTTGCGCCTTCCTCGACGATGACGGCATCGTGCCGCTGATCGGCGACGACGACCAGAGCCGCGTTCTGATGGCACATGGCAGCGACGAGCCGCGCTATGCCGCCTCCATTGCGGCCTCAATCGCCGGCTTCCTCGAACGTCCCGATGTTGCACCGCATATCCGCGATCCGCACTGGCGCGACATCCTCTTCGCAGCGCCGCCACCCGGCCCCGTCCCCGCGGACGGCACGACGATCTTCGCGCAAGGCGGCTACACCATCCGGCGCGGCGAGATCGCCGGCCGGCGCGTGCATTTCACCTTCGATCATGGCCCGCTGGGGTTCGGTGCGCTTGCCGCGCATGGCCATGCCGATGCGCTTTCGGTCTGGCTGTCGCTCGACGGCCGGCCGATGCTGGTCGATGCGGGAACCTATCTCTACCACTCCGAAGGCGAGAACCGCCGCCGCTTTCGCGTGACGCCGGTGCACAACACCCTCACTCTGGGCGGGGTCAGCCAGAGCGAGCCATCCGGCCCCTTCAACTGGATGCCGCGCCGGGCGCGGGCCACGCTCGACAAAGAGGCGGACAGTTTGCCGCTCGCCATCTCGGCCTCCCATGACGGGTATGAAAAGCGCTTCGGGGTCATCCATCGCCGCGAGATCACGGAGACGGTCACCGGCTTCGACATCACCGACAGCCTGAGCGGAACCGAACCTGCCGGAGAGGTTGAGATTGCATTCCTGCTCGCGCCGGGCCTCGACGTGTCGGCCGCGCAGGGTGAGGTGCAGGCAAGCCGCAATGGACGGCATGAACTCACGCTCGCCGCGCCGGAAGGTGCGGCCATCGAAATCATCCGCGCCGACGCGGTCTCGGGGCGCGGTTTTCATTCTCCCGGCTTCGGCATCCTGCAGGAGGCCGCAACCGTTGTTGTGCGCGCGCCGGCGTCGGCGCTGCGGTGGCGCTGTTCGATAATCCTGTCACCCGTAACGTGACCTTTACCTGTGACAGGTACATGGGTTGCCAATGGGCAGGACAGGTAATTCCGCCACGTTTGCGGAAACAGGGCAAATGGTCGAGCATAAATGAAAGTTTCTATTTTCGGACTGGGATATGTCGGAACAGTCTGCGCTGCCTGCCTGGCCGAACGCGGCCATGAGGTCATCGGCTGCGACGTCAGCGAGTCCAAGGTCACGCTCGTCAATGCGGGCCAGAGCCCGATCATCGAGAAGGACATTGGCGAACTGGTAGCGGCCAAGGTCGCCGCAGGCAGCCTGAAGGCGACCACCTCGACGGAAGAAGCGGTCATGGGCAGCGACCTGTCGCTTTTGTGCGTCGGCACGCCTTCGCGGCCAAACGGCTCACTCGACCTTTCAGCGGTGGAAGCCGTCGCCCGCCAGATCGGCGCGGTGCTTGCCACAAAGGACAGCTATCATTCGGTGGTGATCCGCTCGACCGTGCTGCCGGGCACGCTGGCCGACATCGTCGTGCCGGCACTGGAAGAAGCTTCCGGCAAGAAGCTGGGCGTCGGTTTCGGCGTCGCCTCCAATCCCGAATTCATGCGTGAAGGCTCGGCGGTCGCCGACTTCAACACCCCCGCCAAGACCGTGATCGGCACCGACGACGAACAGACCCGCCAGCGCCTGCTGGACCTCTATGCCGGCCTGCCCGGACAGACGATCATCACCGAGCCACGGCTGGCGGAACTGGTGAAGTACACCGACAACACATGGCATGCGCTGAAGGTCGCCTTCGGCAACGAGATCGGCAATATCTGCAAGGCGGCCGGCGTCGACAGTCATGAGCTGATGAAGGTGTTCTTCGCTGACACCAAGCTCAACATCTCCAATGCCTATCTGCTGCCCGGCTTCGCCTTCGGCGGCTCCTGCCTGCCCAAGGACGTGCGCGCCATCAACGCCTATGCCATTCAGCATGACGTGGAGGCGCCGCTGCTGAAATCGCTGATGCCGTCCAACAAGCAGCAGATCGAACGCGCGCTGCAATGGGTGCTCGGCCACGGCAAGCGCAACATCGGCTTCCTCGGCTTCTCCTTCAAGGCCGGCACCGACGACCTGCGCGAAAGCCCCTATCTGGAGCTGATCGAGCGCCTGCTCGGCAAGGGCTGCGACATCCGCATCTTCGACCAGAACGTCTCGCTGGCGAAGCTGGTCGGCGCCAACAAGGCCTATCTGATGAATGCCATCCCGCATGTCACCCAGCTCATGGTGCCGTCGGTTGACGACGTGGTTAAGCATGCCGACATTCTGGTCGCCACCAGCCGTTCGCCCGAATATGAGGCGGTGGTGAACAAGATGCGGCCCGGCCAGGTGCTGCTCGACATGGCGCGGCTGCCGAACACCGACGCGATTGCGGGGACTTATGACGGCATCAACTGGTAGGCGCGTCCTCATCATCGTCGAGAACCTGCCTGTTCCCTTCGACCGGCGGGTCTGGTCGGAGGCAACCACGCTTGTCAAAGCCGGCTATCAGGTCTCGGTCATCTGCCCGAAGGGCAAGGGCTCGACCGCCTCCCACGAGGTGATCGACGGCGTCCACATCTACCGCCATTCCCTGCCGCTCGATGCCGAGGGCGTGCTGGGCTATGCCGTGGAATACAGTGCCGCCCTGTTCTGGGAGTTCCTGCTGTCGCTCAAGGTGCTGTGGCAGCGCGGCTTCGATGTCATCCACGCCTGCAATCCGCCCGACACCATCTTCCTGATCGGCGGCTTCTACCGGCTTTTCGGCAAGAAATTCCTGTTCGATCACCACGACATCAACCCCGAGCTTTATGAAGCCAAGTTCGGCCGCCGCGATTTCGGCTGGAAGCTGATGGTGTGGCTGGAGAAGCTGTCGTTCCGCACCGCCAACCGCTCGCTTGCCACCAATGAGAGCTATCGCGAGATCGCCATCACCCGGGGCGGCATGGACCCGGACAAGGTGCATATCGTGCGCTCCGGTCCCAATCTCGACCGCGTGCGCGAGGTGGAGCCGGATGCGAAATGGCGCAACGGCCGCCGCTTCGTCGTCGGTTATGTCGGCGTCATCGGCAAGCAGGAAGGGCTCGACCTCCTGCTGGAATCGGTCAGCCATCTGGTCAATTTGCGCAAGCGCGACGACATCCAGTTCGTCATCTGCGGCGGCGGCCCGGAGCTGGAGGCGATCAGGGCCGAAAGCGTGGCGATGGGGCTGGGCGACTACGTCACTTTCACCGGACGCTGCCCGGACGAAATACTGTTCTCCGCGCTCTCGACCTCCGATGTCTGCGTCAACCCCGACCGGCCTACGGCGATGAACGACAAGTCGACCATGAACAAGATCATGGAATACATGGCGCTCGGAAAGCCGATCGTGCAGTACGATCTGCGCGAGGGGCGGTTCTCGGCGCAGGAAGCCTCGCTCTACGCCACCTGCACCGATCCGGCAGACTTCGGTGACAAGATCGCCGACCTTCTCGACGATCCTGAACGCCGCGCTGCCATGGGCGCGTTCGGACGCGAACGGGTCCGCAAGGAGCTCGCCTGGAATTACGAAGCTCCCAAGCTGCTGGCGGCCTATGAGGCCTTGTTCACGGGCAGGAAGACTGTTGCCGCCGGGGATGCCGTGAACGGTTCCGCGGCAACCCACGGCAAACAGTAGAGGCGCGCGCCATGTGCGGCATCTTCGGATTTCATGCCAGATCGCGCCTGTCGCTCGATGCCGAACTGAACACGGCCACCGACCTTCTGGCCCACCGCGGACCTGACGGACGCGGTACTTTTACCGCCCGCAGCCCCGATGGCGACTGGCAGGTCGGGCTCGGCCACCGCCGCCTGTCGATTGTCGACATCGAAGGCAGCGCGCAGCCGATGCACTCCCATGATGGTCGCTACACGATCGTCTACAATGGCGAGATCTACAACTATATCGAGCTGCGCGCGGAACTCGTGGAGCGTGGCCATCGCTTCGCCACGCAGGGCGACACGGAAGTGCTGATCGAGGCGTGGCGTGCCTGGGGCGAGGAATGCTTTTCCCGCTTCAACGGCATGTTCGCCTTCCTGCTGTGGGACAGCCACAGCGGCCGACTGATCGCGGCCCGCGATCCGTTCGGCAAGAAGCCGCTGTTCGTCGCCCGGGCCGAAGGCGTGTATGCCTTCGCTTCGGAAATCGAGCCGCTGCGCAGGTTTCCGGGCATCGATGACCGGCTCGACCGGGATTCGCTGCGCGAATATCTGAGCTATCGCTATGTGCCGGGGCCGGCCACCTTCTTCAAAGGCATTGTCAAGGTGCAACCCGGCACCTTCATGGTGCTGGATGGCGACACCGTCTCCACGACGCGCTATTTCACCACGCCGTTTTCGCGAACCTCGCCGGACGTCACCGATTTCGACGAGGCGCTGCGCCTGTTCTCCGCACAGCTCGACGAGGCGGTGCAACTGCGTCTGCGCTCGGACGCCCCGTTCGGCGCCTATCTGTCGGGCGGGCTCGATTCCTCAATGATCGTGGCGTTGATGAGCCGGCATGTGAGCAAGCCGGTCTCCACCTTCTCGGTTGGCTTCGATGTGCCGGGCTCTTCCGAACTGCCCTATGCCGCGCAGGTCGCCAAAGCCTTCGGCACCGATCATCACGAACTTTCCGTCGGCCTGAACGACTTCACCTCCGTGTGGGAGGAAGCGGTGCTACGGCGCGGTGCGCCCGTCGCCGAGCCTTCCGACCTGCCGGTGCTGCTTTTGTCCAGAATGGCCAGCCACAGCGTCAAGATGGTGCTGACGGGCGAAGGCGCCGACGAGCTTTTGGGCGGCTATCCGAAGCATCGCGCCGAGCCATGGGTGGCCCTATACCAGCGGCTGATGCCGGGCTTCCTGCATGATGCGATTATCGCCCCCGGCGCGCGCGCCCTGCCCTATTCGCTCAGGCGCGTGAAGACCGTGGCGGGCGTGGCCGGCATTCGCGATTATCAGGCGCGCATGGTGGCATGGTTCGGCGGCGGCGACGCCGATCTGGCGGAAGCGCTCTACCGGGGAGCACCGGCTTCGCGCCAGCCCGATTCCCTGCCCTTCGATGCTGCCGGCGCTGCCAGCCTCCTGAAGCGGATGCTGCATTTCGACCAGACCTCATGGCTGCCCGACAATCTGCTGGAACGTGGCGACCGTATGATGATGGCCGGCTCCATAGAAGGTCGCATGCCGTTCATGGATGTGAAGCTGGCCGAACTCGTCGCCCGTTTCCCCGATGCGTTCCTGACCGGCGCTCCGAAGGGCAAGCGCGTGCTGCGCGTGCTGGCATCCCGGATGCTGCCCGAGGCCATCGTCACTCGCAAGAAGGTTGGCTTCCGCGTGCCGGTTGAACAATGGTTCCGCACCGGCATGGCAGACCAGATGCGCGACCTTCTGCAGTCCGGCGATTCAACCGTGCGGCAGGTCTGCGAAGCGCGCGAAATCGACCGGCTGATGGCCGAGCACACCGGCGGCGTGCAGAACCATGAAAAGGTTCTGTGGGCGCTCGCCAATCTCGAACAGTTCTTCCGCATCTTCCGCCCGACGCTCGCCTGAGAGATCGATTCGGAACCGGAACAGATGGGTTAATCACCCGAAGATCGCCATTTGCGACCTTCGAGAGCTTTGGAATAGACGCCCTTCAGCGCGGCAACCATCGATTCGAGGCCGAAACGATCCTTATAGATCGCGCGCGACGCTTTCCGGAACGTTTCCCTGCGCCCGGTATCGGAAATCAGCAGTGCCAGCGCTTCGGCGATGTTTGCCGGATCGTCCGGTCGGATCAGCAGGCCGTTTTCGCCTTCATGCAGCACGTCCGGCACGGAGCCCACCGGTGTCGCAACGAGTGCTGCGCCCGCGCATGCGCCTTCCAGAAGGCAGACGGGCAGCACCTCGTTGCGGGAGGGCAGCACGACGATGTCGGCCTGCCTGTAGAGCGGCAGGATCGCATCGCGCGCAATCCAGCCGCTGAATTTAGCCTGCTCCGACAGGCCAAGCTTTGAAGCCTCATCACGAAAGCCCTGCACATCGCCGGTGCCCGCAAAGGTCATATGCCAGCCGGGCAGGTCGGCCGGCAAAAGCGACAACGCCTGCAGCAGTGCGCCGGCCCCTTTCGCATCGGTCAGATTGCCGGCGAACAGCAGCCGCACGGGCTCACCCGCCTTGCGCGGCAGCGGCGCATCCGGTGCGAAATCGGCGACGCCGTTGGCGACCACATCGAAGCGTGAGGCGGGCATGCCATAGAAGCGGGCGACGAATTCGCGCCAGTAGTTTCCAAGCACGATGATGGCCGACGCACGCTCGAAAACCTGCCTCAGAACCGGTACCCAGCCTGGCTGTTTTTCACCCGGCTTCGGAAAGGCCGAGCCATGGAAATGCACCACGGTCGCCACGCCGAAGAGGCGTGCTACGCCCTGCATCATCCATTTGCGCCACGCCGAAGCATTGGTCGCGGCATTGAGGTGGACGATGTCGTAGCGTCGGGTCGCTACCATCCACACATAGCGCAGGAAAGCGAAAGGGAAGTGCAGCACCCAGCCCGCGCCGGATGCGTCACCGCGTGATGCCAGAAACTCCATTACGAGGCCCAGTTCAGGATGCGCACGCAGTTCCTCGTCGACATGCGAGAACAGCGTTTCGATGCCGCCGCGCCCCTTCAGGCCGCGCGGCACGATGCACAGGACGCGGATCGCAGCGGGCATGCTCACCCTGCCCTGCGCAGCCTGTTGCGCATCATCGGCGAAATGCAGTCGATGGCCTCAAGATGAGCGGTGCTGTTGAGGGTATGAACCCGCGGATAGGGGTTTTTGCCAGAAGACAGAACCGGCACCGGCGGCGTCAGGCGCACCTTGCTTTCGTCGAGTTCCACGAGATCGGCCAGACCAAGCGCCCCGCCGTAATCATGCGTTCCGTCCTGCAGCGGCAGAACGATCCGGTCGCCCACCTGCACGAAATGTCCTCCGGGCCGGGCTGCGGCGCGATCTATCCTGACCGGATTTGCGACATGGGGAATCCAGGGGCCGTGCAGGGAGATGGAATGGAACACCGCCATCGTATCGGAGGCGCTGCCATAGCCGTCGCGCTGGCTTGCGAACAGCCACAGCCGCCCGCCGTGCTTCAGCAAGGTGGCGTCGAAAATCTCGCAGTCGGGCAGCAACACGGAGTGCCGCACCCACCGGTCCGGAAAATGCTCGGCCCGGTAGAGAACCAGATTGTTTCCGGATCCGCTCTCCGGCAACATCCAGATCTCGCCGTCATGGGAGAACACCTGCGGATAGGAAAGGTGATAGGGCTCGTCGATGACGCATCTGGGAACGGTCGCCGTGCCATCCTCGAATATCTCGGCCACCGACAACACTGCCTTGTCACTGCCATGGGGGCAGTCTTCCACGAAGATGAAATAGCGTCCCTGCCATTCGAAGAGGAACGGGTCGGCATAGAAGCGCTTGCCATCGTCGGGCAGGGTTATCCATGGCTCTCCGGCCAGAAGACCGGTGTCGGCGACCCGCCTGCCCTTGTGGAACCTGTAGCTGACGTTCCAGCGATGCAGGTGGAAACCAATCCGCATGAACGCGCCACGCGCCTGCCTCGGCATCATCGACAGGATGTAGGAGCCGACAATATCGGCACTCGTCGGAGACGGTTCAGCCTGAGCGCCTGGCGGCACGAAGCCCAGCCGTTCGCCGGAAACATAGCGATGCGCCGTATCGACCATCAGCGTTGCCACCCGCGCAAGCACGTCGTTGATTCCGCGGAAGACAGAAAGGCGGCTATCGACCATCGGGGCGGCGTGGGCGACAGACCGGCCCTCGTCGAGCACGATGTCCACGTCCGGAAGGCGCCCCATCATCAGGAGCCTGGCCGCCTGAGCGATCGAATTGCAGCCGGCAAATTTAGGCGTGAGCACCGGGGATGTGAATTGTTCACCGCTTCCCGAAAGGTTGATGCGCAGGCCTGCTTCGGGTCGCGCCGGATGAAGCTGCACATCGCGGATGCGCTCCATCAGCTTGTGCGAACGGATGCAAAGCATCCTGCGCTCCAGAAACAATATGTTCTCGAGCACGCCCGGCACGCCTGGCGCGTCCACGCCGACAAGCGTCACATCGTGACCCTTTTCGCGAAGCCGTTCTGCGATCACCAGATGTATACGACATACCGCCTGTGCGGGCACCAAGACATCAATCGTGCTCATAGCAAGACTATCATCGCCCCTCAGAGCCCCGCACGCCCTCCTGGACACGCAAAAACATGCTCCAATACCTTTTTGTTAAGCATCGAACCGGCCAATGTCCGGACTGTTCCAATGCTCCCAACCCCGGTCGATAGTAATGGGCTTCAAATGCTAAGGCCGGCTTAATGCTCAGGAGCGGCGCAACCCACCTTTATCTGCTCAGCACGGGCAAGCTGCCCGCATGTAGCGAGCCTGCGGCAGATATGAGCCCGCTCTGGCCCGACCCGTCTTTGCCGACAATAAAGCAGCCGATAACGGCTGCCTCATAAATTGCTGATAGAAAGCTGGCACGGGGACCTGAAACGGGGAAGATATCTTGATGCGCCCAATACGGACACTGATCAGCCAGTCGGCCGATCTGCGCAGATTCAGCTTCGGCTTTGTCTGGTCCGTACTCGGCACGGTGGCCGTGCGGCTGACCCCGATGATCACGACCATTCTGATCTCGCACTGGTTCGGCATCGAAGCGGTCGGCAAATTCGGCGTCACCTACGGTACGCTGGTTTCGGCGAGCATGCTGGCAGCCACCGGCGTCAGCCTGATGGCGACCCGCAATGTCGCCGCCTATGCCACGACCGATCCGGAAACGGCCGGGCGGCTGGCCGGCATGGCCCTCATTCTGGTCGCCGCGACCAGCGCGCTTCTGGGCCTGGTCATCTTCTGCCTCGCAGACGATATCGCCAACCGCCTGCTCAGGCAGCCGCAGCTCGGCTTCTACCTGAGGGTCATCGCTCCCATCATCGTGGTCAGCGCGCTGAACAGCGTCCAGACGGCCATACTGAGCGGTCTTCAGGAATTCCGAGCGATCGCCCGCCTCAACATCATCATGGGCGCGCTGATGATAGCGGCGGTGCCGGCCGGCCTCTATCTGCATGGCCTGACCGGCGCATTCATCGCGCTTGGCTGCGCCTATCTCGCCGGCTGCTTCATCACCATGCCGGCGATGATGCGGGCGCTGAAAGCCCATGGCGTCCCGCTCGCCTTCCGGGGGGCGCTCTCGCAATGGCGGATGATCACGCGCTACGCCATACCGGCGTTGCTGGCGAGCATCCTGTATGAGCCGGTGAACTGGATCTGCACCACCATCGTGGTCAACAAGCCGGACGGGCTGGAGCAGGTCGGCCTCTATTTCATCGCCATGCAACTGGAGACGCTGCTGCTGTTTGCCCCGCAGATCGTGGTGCAGGTGCTGATCCCGATGCTGTCCACCGGCTTCGGCGAGGGCAATCGCCGGCGCGTCCTCAACATACTGGCGATGAGCATCAGCACCAACCTTGTCATCGCCATAGGCTTCGTGTCGGTGATGATACTGTTCGGCGACTGGTTCCTGCTGGTGTTCAAGCTCGATCCCGCGCGCGACTGGCCCGTTTTCATGATCGTGGTCTTCGCCTCGGCAATGATCGCCTGCGCCCTGCCGCTCGGACAGGTTCCCGTCTCATCCGGCCATATGTGGACGGGTCTCACCATCACCGCCGGTTGGGCGGCGACCTTCATCATCGGCACATGGCTTTTGCAGGATCAGGGCGCGAAAGGCATCGTCATCGCCCGCGTTATAGCGTGGCTGATGTCGTTCATTGCCTATGTTGCGTTCGCCGCATTCTCGATCAGAAGGCTGCGGAGCAAAGAATCCTGAAACAGCGAATGGCAAAAGTGGCCATGCTTATGAAATTCGTAAAGCCCGGAGCCTATAGGTGCTCATAACATGGGCCAACAATTTGATTTGCGGGGAGATCAGCTTTTGAAACGCGATCTGGTGTTCGATTTCGGGCTGCACAAGGGCGAAGATACGGCATTTTATCTGGAAAAAGGCTTCCGGGTGGTCTCGTTCGAAGCAAACCCGGAACTGGCTCAGGCATGCCGCAACCGCTTTTCCGCGCAGACCGAAACCGGAACGCTTACCATCATGGAAGGCGCTGTGGCTCCTGCTTCGGCAGGCGATACGCTGACATTCTTTGTCAACGAACGCTCGGTCTGGGGCACAATCGACAAGGACTGGGTCGAACGCAACGAGAAAGCCGGAGCCACGTCAAAAAAGATTACCGCGCGACGTATCGATGTTGAGGAAGTCATTCGCGAATTCGGGATGCCTTTTTACATGAAGATCGACATCGAGGGTGCGGATCAGTACGTGCTGGAGGTTCTGGCCAGTTTTCCTGACAGGCCGAAATACATTTCCATCGAATCCTCGAAGGAAGATCTTGGCGAGGTTATCGCAGAATGCGATCGGCTGCGGACATTGGGCTACAGCCGTTTCAAGGCCGTCCAGCAGGAATACATCCCCGGCAGGCAAGGTGTGTTCGCCCGGAAAAACGGCGAGCAGTTTTCATACACGTTCCCCGCAGACTCGTCCGGTCCCTTTGGCGACGATGTCAGGCAAAGCTGGGTCAGCTACGAAGGAATTCTGGACGACTATCGAACCATTTTCAGGAAGTACCGGTTGTTTGGCAGCGGGTCACCCCTGATGCGGGTTCCCGGTCTGCACAAATTCCTGTGGCATGCTGGCAAGCTGGGGAACATCGGCCTTCCGGGATGGTATGACACCCATGCCGCGCTCGACGACGAGTGAACGATCTGCACATTGCTGCGAGCAGCGTCCGCTTGCTCGCAGGGATGAACGAGATCGCCACGGCATGAACCCCGTGGCATCACATATCTAAGCAACCATCAAGCCGGAAGTCCGGCTCAGGCCACCTTGTCGAAGCGGCTGGCTTCACCGCGTGCCACCAGTGAGACAGTTACGGCACCATCATTTGACAATGCCTCGACCATGCGCTGTTCGCGTGCATCGACGCGTCCGGGATTGACCACAAGAGCCGCGTTGCGGGTCAGTTCGGCAACGGTTCGGGCAGGCAGGCCGTGCTCGGTTTCGAGTTCACCGATATTGACCACGACGTCGTCATATTCGGCTGTGACGGCTTCGATAACGTTGGAAACCTCACGACGGGAAAGACGTTCGACGGCGCGCGAGCGCCCGATGTTGAGGACATGGAGCCCACTGTCCTGATCGGCTTCTACCGCACCGAAAGCGGAGATTTCTCCGAGTGCGATGTCGGCCAGCCCGGGAACCGTTCTGGGTGCGTCTTCGGCCAGATCGATGAAGATCGTGCGCCGGCCACGCGATGCGGCTCCCTGCGCAAGGTCCAGCGCACCCTGACGGGCCGTGACCGGATCATGCAGCGTCGTCACCAGAACGAGGCCGTTGAGCTGAACTTCCGCGCCGGGTCTCGGCATCAGCGCTGCGCTGTTTGCGCGCCGTCCCAGAAGACCCGCGAAAAAGTCGAGCAGGATCGCCATCAGTATGCCGGTGAACAGCCCCATCAAGACGGCGGCGATCAGAAGCGGCATGCGGGGTGGGAACGAGGGAGCGGCTGGCACTGCCGCTTCCGCGATCACGCGGGCGGTGCGCGCGGCAATGCCTTCCTGCTGCGCTGTTTCCTGCGCGCGTACGAGAAAGGATTCGTAGACGAGCCTGATCGACTGCGCCTCGCGTTCAAGCTCGCGCAGCCTGATCAGATCCTGATTGGTCGAGAACGATGCAGTGGTGGCGCTCTGAAGTTCTGCGTTGATCTTGTTCAGCGCATCGACTGCAATCCGCTGATCGTCACGCGCGCTTGCCACCAGCCTGCCGCTTTCTTCGCGAATGGCGGTTTCGGCCTGCGTCACCTCCTGGATGGCGGCGGTGACGCGTGGATGACGGGGGCCCAGAACATTCTGAAGATCGGCAAGCCGCTGCCTTGCATCCGCCAGACGGGTACGCAACGCGCCCATGGCACTGCCGGCATCGGAAACCGTCGCGCCCACATACCCACGGGTGCGCAGGCTCTCTTCAAGCACCTGAAGGCGGGAATTGGCTTCATTGACGCGTGCCAGCGCCTCCGACTGCCGGGCGGAAAGATCGGTCAGCCGGCGATCGCCCAGCGTCTGGCCTTCGGTGAGCGAAATATTGTGTTCACGCTTGAAGGTTTCGATCCCTTCCTCGGCATCGTTCAGCTGCTTCTGCAGCTCGGCAAGCCGGCTGCGGATGGCAGCGCTGATATCGCGTGCGGAATTGGCGGCCGACGAAATCTGGTCGGCTACATAGGCAGCCGCAATCGCATTGGCGAGGCGCGCGGACTTGGCCGGCTCCCGGGTGGTGACACTGATCTCGATCACATAGGTGTTGTCGCGGCGCGTCACCTCGGTGGCCCGGGCAAGCCCTTCCATCGCGATGTCGGCAGCCGTGCGCCCTCCACCGGGCTGCCCTCCGAACTGGGGATCGTCAGCGAGATTCATGCTTTCCACGACGCGGCCAAGCACGGTCTCGGAGGTGATCACCTCGATCTGGCTGTCGACAAGCGCCATATCGCCGCCCAGCCCCTGCTGGACGATTTCGTTCTGCACCACGCGCTGCTCGCGCGGATCGATGAGAATGCGCGCCGTGGCGGAATAGCGGGGCGCTATCGTGCTCAGTGCAGCGAAGGCCAGACCGGTCACAGCCACCACGCAAAAGAGTATCGTCCAGCGCCGGCGCAGGAGCGTCCTGCCCAGATCGTAGAGATCGACGGTGGAATCGATCTGTCTGCCGGGTCTGTTGCCCGAAAGAGATGCCATGCGCACGAGCCCCGAAAAGCGATGACGGCAATTTGCCGGATGGTAAACAACCTATGCGCAAACAGACTTAAAATCACGTTAAGTCAGCGTTTCAGGCACCGGATGCCCCGTCATCCTTTTCAGGAACGATATCGTCAGCCGCGCACCGAATTCATGGTCTGAAGCCGGCGTTCCCAGGAGAGCGCATCGGAAACGATCTGCCCGAGGTCGTCATGTTGCGGCGCCCAGCCAAGTTCGCTGCGCGCCAGATCCGCGTTGGCGACAACGGAGGCCGCGTCGCCGGGACGGCGATCGCCATTGCGCAATTCGAAATCGCCGCCAAAGGCGCGCCTGACCGCCTGGATGACTTCCAGAACCGAGTAGCCGTGACCATAGCCGCAATTGGCGATCATGCTGTCTCCGCCCGCCCGCAACCGTTGCAGGGCAAGCCGGTGCGCCCGCGCAAGATCGCTGACATGAATATAGTCCCGCACACAGGTTCCGTCGGCTGTCGGGTAATCCGTACCGTAAACCTGCATGAAGGGGCGTTTGCCAAGTGCCGTTTCGCAGGCAATCTTGATCAGATGCGTGGCGCCCGGCGTGGACTGGCCCGTGCGCCCCTGCGGGTCGGCACCGGCAACGTTGAAATAGCGCAGCGCCGTAAACCGCAGATCATGCGCAGCGGCCGCGTCACGCAACATCCATTCGCTCATCAGCTTGGAGCGGCCATAAGGCGATTCAGGGTTGAGACGTGCCTCTTCTCTGACCGGCTCGATGCCAGCATCGCCATAGACGGCGGCGGTCGAGGAAAAGATGAAATTGCCGACGCCCGCCTGCACAGCGGTTTCGATGAGGGTGCGCGTCTTGCAGGTGTTGTTCTGGTAATAAGCAAGCGGATCCGCCACGGATTCCGGAACCACGATCGATCCGGCGAAGTGAATGACGGAATCCACGCCGTGCTCGCGAATGAGGCCGCCAACCAGCGCGGAATCGGCGACATCGCCCTGTACCAGCAGCGCCTCGGGCGCCACCGCCCAGTCGAAACCCTTCGACAGATTGTCGATGACGACGACCTTTTCGCCGGAATCCAGCAGTTCCCACACCATATGGCTGCCGATGTAGCCAGCACCACCCGTCACCAAAACCGTCATGCGAGCGCTCTCATCCTCTTGTCTGTAGTGGCATCTCATATCGGTTCCGGCGGATGCTGGAAAGGCCGCGCTCCCAAACCTTGCAATCGTCCTTACCGCGGACAGACGGAAACAGCGATAAGCCTCTGTTTAACGATAGATGCTACAAGCCGTTTACCCGTTGCTGGTAGCCCTGCTGCCGGCAATACAGGAAAAAGCAGACTGGGGGATCAATGTCAGGACACCGGCCAGTTTCCGCCCCCCGCAGGACGTGGGTGAACTTGCAGGAACAGGTGCGTGCGCAACGGAAATTTGCGTTGCGCGGCGCTTTGGGAGATCGGCATTGAGCACTATCCGTGCATTGACTGAGCAGGATCTTCCCGTCGTGGCAAACATGCTGCAGCAGGTTCTGCGCCACAAGAACAGTCCGGCGCCGGCCTCGCTCCTCGACTACATGCGCAGTTTCTACCTGAGCGCGCCCGGTTGCGGTGATGACATCACCTCGCTCGTCCACGTCACGGATGCGGGTGAAGTTTCGGGGTTCATCGGCGTGCATGTGTTGCCGATGGCATGGAACGACCGGAAACTGCGCGCCGCCATATGCAGCTCGTTCATGGTCGCGGAAGGAAACCGCGATCCCATGGCAGGCGCCCGCCTCATGAAGGCATTCATGGACGGGCCGCAGGACCTCTCGTTCAGCGAAACGGCCAATCACATATCCACCCAGATGTGGACAAGGTTGCGCGGCATAACCCTGCCCCAGTACAGCCTCGACTGGATACGCATCATCCGCCCCTGCTCATTTGCGATGAGCATGATCGGCCAGCGCTTCTCTCCCGCCCGGCTTTTCAATCCGCTGGCATTCGCAACAGACAATTTCTGGCGCAAAAGGCTCAAGGCGGGAGAGGCACGCTGGACAGCCACCGCCCTTACCGGCATGGCTCCGGTCGCGCTGCGTACCCAGGAAATCAACCGGGCCGAATTTGCGGAACTGGTGGAGCCTATCACAGCCCACTTTGCACTGAAACCACACTGGCCGGCCGTCGCTCTGGATAGGATTCTTTCGGATGCCGCCGACAAGCCGGACTGGGGCCAGTTCGTCATGGCCAGCGTCACCACCGCGAGCGGCGCAAGCGTCGGCGCTTTCGCATATCATGTCCTGAAAGGCGGCATCGGGCGTGTCTTCCAGATCATGTCCCGCTCCGGGCAGGCCGGCGCGGTGATCGACTGCCTGGTCGAACATGCAGCAAATCGTGGCGTCGCGGCGCTGCGCGGGCGCACTCAGCCGGAACTGCTGGCCGCAATGCTGACGCGGCGCACGGCCTTTCTGCCAGCAACCGCCACCATTGCCCATTCGCGCGACCCCGCCCTGCTGAACGCCATGGCACACGGCGAGGCGTTTCTGAACGGACTGGCCGGCGAAGAATGGAGCCGCCTGATCGGCGGCCGCTTCACCTGAAGCCTGCCGCCCGAAGTAGGAGCCAGCCTTGGGAATGCGGCATACATTAAGAATAAGAACTTAAAGCATATCGCCTGTTTCTGCATAAACGCAAAGTGCTTTGGACAAAACGAGACGGCTCGCGGTGGCGCTTCAGCGCAACATAGAGACTATGCGCGCAAAACATGCCCGTCGAAATATTTGATTCTACTGTAAACAAATGGCGCACCCAACCGGGTGAAGATGACAACTACATCTACGCTATAACCCTATAAAATACAGACCAAAGATCGACCGGAACTCGCCGAAATCACAGCGGGTTCCTCCAGTCCAGCACCTTGCCGCTCGGGGCGAGGTGGTTCGTGACACTCGCCACACAGCCAAAAACCCTTTAGAATTACAACGTATGTGGCCCGCAATCATCTCAGCCTTGGCAGCTATCGTCGCGTCCGGCGGTGCCATCTATCTTACCAAGCATCAGGAACGAAAAGCGATCTGGCGAGGCAAGAAGCTCACCTACTATGAGGAGTTCTTCGCCGCAGCCAGTGGCATAGTGGGCGAAACCGCCCCAACCGAAGCCAAGATGCGATTCGCCACGGCGGTGAACAATCTTCACTTGATTGGGAGCAATGGCGTCCTGAAGGCACTTCACGCTTTCACTGCCGAAACTGCAACGTCCAACAGTCAGCACTTTTCCAAAGAGCGTCATGACAAGCTTTGGTCTCTGTTGGTCTGGGAGATTCGCGCGGATCTTGGTGATCCTCCCACCAAGGAGCCGTCTGCGTTCAAGGCCATGCTTTGGGCGTCGGGCACGGGACGCAATGCTTAGGACGGGGGATTCGCCGCCCACGGTTCGACCAGCTAACATAGTGCTATGATAGCCCAGCGTGAGGCACACAGGACGTAACTGGTATCGCGCAAATGCTTGTTTCTATGGAAAACTGGCGCGCAGAGGCGAAGATGATAACTACGGTTTCGCTATAGCCCTCTAGGCTCAGGACTCATTGGTCAGATCCAGAAGATGACGGCTGCGGCGATGCATATCGCTGAGAAGAAGGTGTGAGCGCATCGGTCGTAGCGTGTGGCGATGCGGCGCCAGTCCTTGAGCTTGGCGAACAGGTTCTCG
>NZ_JCAKKP010000014.1:0-84482 GCF_059509755.1 Aquamicrobium sp. YD-1-mutant5 | reverse complement strand
CCCGTGCCACAACGGGAAGTACGGCGATATGCGCGCCATCTGGCACTCGCTCAGCAGAAACAAATCACCCATCACGGCCTCCTTCAGCAAAGACCGTGAATCACAGATCAAACCAAATTAATAGGTCCTGAGCCTAGGCGCGTGTTGCCGCAGCTAGGCCGATAGACGGGTAGCCTCCAATGCCCATTTCCCGTCGCTTGCCGTCGCGGACCCACATGAACAGCCACGACTTCCCGCCAGTGGGGCCGACGTTGAGATAGAGTCCGCCGCCATCGCTATGGCGGCCGGGCTTCAGTTTTGTGGACCTGACGTAAACATCTGTGAGCTTGTGCAGTGACCGGGCCATCGGGCGCACCTCCCTGTTTAACAGGACCGAAAGCTACCTCGGAGCGCATGGCGGATGCAATGGTGGTCCCCACTTTCATCCCCACTTCGTAAATGAGATAGAGTGAGATTAGGCTGGGCACCGTGGGACAGTAACCCACCTAAGATACTGATATTATATGCTTGCGTGGGGCGTGATGGATGCTTGTGGGATTAGGATTTAGCGGACTCTCTCTCCGCCATTTTCACAGAACCAATCCTTTTCCCCGGAGCTTCGTTTCAGTGTGCATGCTCTTTCCGTCGGAACTGAAACTGCATGCGGCAGATGGTTTTGGCGGGATTGCTCCTGGCTTTCAGTCGGTTATTCTGCAGACATGAAAAAAACTGACGTCATCCCTGTTTCAATCCGGGCATTTGCTTTCGCGCTGCTTGCGGCTGTCCCCTTGGCAGCTCAGGAGACGTCGCCGCCTTCGGAGGCACCTCCCATTCTGGTGCAGCAGGATTGGAATCGGGCAGTCAGCGCGCGGTTGCAGAGAGCGGGAACTGAAGTGGTGGCGAGGGGCAGCGAGAGTGGTATTTCCGGGCAATTCACGGCAAAGGTCGGATTTTCAGTAGCCGCGGATGGAACGATCACGGATGTAAAGATTGCCGGGTCCTCGGGAAATGCGGCCGTGGACCAGCTTGCTGTCCAGATTCCGCCACTGGCCTCGCCGATGCCTCCGTTCACGCCCGATATGACACCTGACGCGAAGGCCGTGGTTGCGCCTCTGCAACTGAATTTCGAAGCACCGCAAACTGGAGACACCACTCAACCGTGATGTCATTCAGGAGGCTGCCTAAAAGCAGCGCTGCCTCGCGGTAATTGTGAACGGAGAGAAACGAATGAAATTCAGATCAGCGCTTGCTGTCGGACTGATCGCTGCCGGTACCCTATCTCAGCCGGCTCAGGCCGCATTGTCTGGCTACTGGGAAAGCTCCAAGGTTCTGCATGCTATTCTGGGCAGCAACGAAGTGGCCGACGCGCTCAGGCAGCAGCCCGTCTCTTCCATCGAGACCACCAGATCCGGCTATCGGCTGAAAAGCAGGGATTGCACCGTGGACGTGACGATCGAGCGGCAAAACACCCGCCGCCCCGGGCCCGGCAACATGAAAATCATGGTTGGCAACGGCCGCTGCCGCTAAAGTGTCTTGCGATCCATAAGATTCGCGCCTTACGCTTTAGGTTCCGGTTTTTTACGCATGTCGTTGTTGTGAAACCGGCTCTCACGTCCGGGTGACACGATCCGGCATTTGCCGGTTTATTTGCCGGATGGGCTGCGTACATCACAGCCGGTCGCCGTTTTGAACATCAGCATGATCAGATCCTCGACCGGCAAGGCATCTGCGGCCGTTGCCTGAACGATGGAGCCTGACCACAACGCATGCAGCGCAATCGAAAGCTGAAGCGGCGGGATGAGAGATCGCAGCTGGTAATGCTCGATCACTTTGGCGATCACCTGCGCGAACTCCCGGTGATAAGCCGCTTTCACGCGCTCGAAATGGGCCGCAAAGACGGGATCGCGCAACGCATGAATCTGAAGTTCGATGGCCAGCAATGAGAGCACCGGGCGGCGTGCAAGCTCTGCAAGACGTGTTGCAATGCCCCGCAGGCTTTCCTCAAGAGAACTGTCACTCGCCTGATCGACCGCACCATCGAGAACGGTGGCGATCTCGCTCATATATCGCTCCATAAGGACGAGCAGAAGCTCGTCCTTGGAAGCAAAGTTGGAATAGAAGGCGCCCTGCGAAAAACCGGCCCTTTCGCACACGCCTCTTATGGAAGCCGCCGCCACACCACTTTCTGCGATGATGTGAAAAGCAGCCTCCAGCAGACGGGCACGGGTATCCTGCTGCATCTCGCGACGCGTTCGACGTTTGTGCCCTGGCTGAATCGTCATGGGTAGGTCCGTTTTTCTCAATCCTTGCGGCGCAAGCCTTCCCGCAGATTCGCATACCAGTCTGCTGCGGCTTTCAGCGACTGGCTGCCCTTTCCAAGCAGAGCCGCCAGTTCGTCCTCGAACCGTTCCTTCAACGTCGTTTCCTGTTCCCTGATGGGTGGCAGGACATGCGCAAAATAGGTTTTGTCGAGAATTCGATGCAAGAGCCGCTCGCCGGGGAAAGGTTCGCCATTGCTCAGCGCTCGGGCCGCTTTCAGCAATGTACGGATATCATATTGCGTGGGGCTGATGTCGGGAACCTGCTTGTTGAGGCCGAGCAATGTATAAACCGCGACGCGCGCCGTGCGCACCGAGCTTTCCATCGTAAACACCACGTCGTTGCGGGTTTCCACGAACTGGCCGATCAGCGCCAGATTGGTACAGCCTGCCGGCACGACTTCGGGACGGTCGCCCGCAGCACGCGGCATGAACTGAGCAGTGATGTAGGGCATCAGTGCCGTGCGAACCCTAGTGTTGGCGACCACGTCATCCAGCTGATCGACGATGCCAAGATGGTAGCAGAGCTCGGCCAGAATCTCACGCCCGGTGCATTCCGGCATGGTCTTCTTCACATAGTTGCCCTGCTTGTCCATCAGCAGCGCATAAACCCACAGCACAAGCACATCCTTCGGCTGATCGGGGAAATGCGGCTGCCGGTTGGCGGTGAAGCTCAGCACCCAGTTTGAATCGGTGAAGGTGATGACGCCCCCGGTAACGGTGCGGCCCGAATATGGATCGTTGACGGACAGCTCCTTCAGCTTCACAACCAGCGCGGATGACCTGCAGGTGAGCGTCGCCGACTCCCAGATCGACCGGTCGATATCGCCATAAAACTTCTCAGGCTTGCCGAAGACGGGCGACTTCTTTGCCAGATTGCGCCACAGGGTCCAGTCGCTGTCATCGCCGGGTTCGGTGCGGCCGCGTTCAAGCACGGGAACCGTGTCGAGATCGCCATAGGCCGTGCCTTCCGTCATGGTGCCGGTCAGCGCAAAGACCAGATCCTGAGGCCCCACCTTGATTGTGGTTTCCTTGCCGGACACCTTGCAGCGAATGGCGGTGACGGTGCGCTTTCCGTCTTTCTCCTCCATCTCGAGATCATGGACGCGGGTGTCGAATTTCACCTTCACGCCCTTGTCGCGCAGCATTTTGATCAGAGGACGCACGAAGCTGTCGAACTGGTTGTATTTCGGGAAGACCAGCGCCGACATGTCGTTGAGGCCGTCGAGCGCATCGAGGAAGCGGTGCATGTAGAGCTTCATCTCAAGCAGGCTGTGCCAGTTCTCGAAGGCGAACATGGAACGCCAGAAGAACCAGAAATTGCTCTCAAGGAATCCCGCGCTGAAATGTTCCTCGATGGTGAGGTCATCGAGATCTTCCTTGCGTTTCATCAGCAGGCGCGTCAGTTCCCATTGCTGGGAGCGGGTCAGCCCGAGCGTGGAAAAGTCGCGGATCTGGCCCTGCCTGTGCATGAGGCGGGCTTTTGAATAGTTGGGATCGTTGTCGTTCACCAGACGGTATTCATCGAGCACGCTGTAGCCTTCGGGCAGTTCCAGCGCCGGCACATCCTGGAACACGTCCCAGAAATTATCGTAGTTCCAGTTCATCTCGCGGCCGCCACGCACGATATATCCATCCTGCGCATTGCCGGCGCCGTCGAGCGAGCCGCCCTCGATGTCGAGGCTTTCAATGATGGTGATGTTCTTTGCCGGCATGCGTCCGTCGCGGATCAGGTAGAACGCCGCCGTCAGCCCGGCAATGCCGCTGCCGATGATGTAGGCCTTGCGCTTCTCCACCCCTTCGACCGGCATGGGACGGTTGCGCATATAGGCGCCGACCATGTCCGGCGGCGGAACGGTGTTGTCGGGCGAATTGTGCCAGTAGGCCGCTCCTGCATCCGGCTGCTTTTCCAGTTGAACGGTTTTCTTGTCGGTGAAGGGAACGTCGCTCATCGCAAATCCTTTCGTGCCGGAACGGCATCAGCCTTTTGAACACATCCGGAAAGCTAGGACTTCAATTTAAAATGTCAATTGATATTTGAATGTCGAATGATATTCAGAATGGAAAAGTTTTTCATCCAAGCCCTCCCATGAGCTCCCTGCACAGTCCTCCGACCGCGCCGGAAAGCGTAAATGCGCGCGTGCCATGCGAAACAGGGCCCGAAGGAGACGATGAAGGCGTCAACTTTGCCAGCGCTCGTTGAAACTGGCCAACTCTTCGCGAACAGGAGGCCGGACCAGCACCTTCACCTTTATGAAAGCTGCAGGAAACGCAAAGGAGACAGCGTCGGAAACGCTGCCTCCCTCACCCGCCACCCTCATTTTCAGGCTTCACCAGGAAGGTGATGCCATCTCGTCACCGGCAAGCTTGCAGTCCGCCACCGGTCCCGCTCAGATCGCCAGATATTCGTTGCGCAGTTCCTCGCTTTCAAGCAGGTCTTTTGCAGCACCGGCAAAGACAAGCTCGCCGGTATCGAGGATGACAGCACGGTCGGCGAGCCGGAGTGCCGCCACCGCATTCTGCTCGACGATGATCGTGGTGATGCCGCGCTCCTTGATGCCGTGGACGATCGTCTCGATCTCCCTGACGATGACCGGCGCAAGCCCTTCATAAGGCTCGTCGAGAAGCAGGAGCTTTACCTCCCGCGCCAGCGCACGGGCCACGGCCAGCATCTGCTGCTCGCCGCCGGACATGGTGACGGCTTCCTGTTTGCGGCGTTCCGCCAGCCGCGGAAAATGCTCATAGAGCTCGTCGATCGACATGCCATGCCCCGGCGCCACCTGCGCGAGGATCAGGTTTTCCTCCACCGTCATGCCCGGGATAATGCGCCTGTCTTCCGGAACGAGCTGGATCCCGGCGCGCGACGCCTGCCACGACTTCATCGTATGAAGCGGCTTTCCCTCCAGCCAGATTTCGCCTGAACGCAGCTCGGGGTCGTCCATTCGGGCGATGGTGCGCAGCGTCGAGGTCTTGCCGGCCCCGTTGCGCCCCAGAAGGGCAAGGATCTCGCCCTTCCTCACGTCGAGCGTCACCCCCTGCACGATATAGCTTTCGCCGTAGTAGGCATGGACATCGCGCACCGCGAAGAAGGCCTGCGACGGATCGGCCTCGGTCGCGGCCGAAATTGCTTCCCGTTTCATTGTCGCGACGCTCATTCCACGCTCCCGCCGAGATAGGCTTCCTGCACACGCGGGTCTTCCTTGATTTCCTGCGGAAGTCCCGAGGCGATGATGCGGCCCTGCGCCAGAACCGAGATCCGGTCGGCCAGCGAAAAGACCACATGCATGTCGTGTTCGATGATGACCTTGGTCATGCCGCCCAGCTTGATCTTGCGCAGAAGATCGATGGTGCTGTTGGTGTCATGGCGGCTCATGCCCGCCGTCGGCTCGTCCAGCAGCAGCAGGCGCGGCCTCTGGATCAGGCACATGGCCAGCTCCAGCCGCCGCTTGTCGCCGCGCGACAGCGAGCCGGCGTGGTCCCCGCGCCGGCCGTGCAGGCCGATATCGTTGAGCATGTCTTCCGCTTCTTCACGAATTTCCGCTTCGGAATCGACGCTGCGGAACAAGTTGATGCGAAAGGCACCATCGCGCCGTGCAAATGCAGGCGCCATGACATTTTGCAGAACAGGCAGATCGGGGAAGATCTCCGGCGTCTGGAACACCCGTGAGATGCCAAGCTGGTTGATCTCGTAAGGCGCCTTGCCGGTCAGCACCGTGCCGTCGAAAATCACCGCTCCGCTGCTCGGCGGTATGCGGCCGATGATAACGTTGAGAAGCGTCGATTTGCCGGCCCCGTTGGGGCCGATGATGGCGTGGGTCTTGCCTTCCTCGATCTGCAGGTCGATGTCGGACAGGGCGCGCAGTCCACCGAAATTCTTGTGAACGTCGGCTGCGTGCAGAATGATGTTGGGCGGTGTATCGCTCATGGTCTTTCCCCTATTCCGCCGGCTGGACCGAGGTGGCGCCATCCGGAACCGCCTTTCGTCGCTTCAGGCGCGCCATCAGCCGCTGGAAACCTTCAACCAGACCACCCGGCAGGAACACCACGATCAGCACGAACATCAGGCCGAGCGTGAGGTGCCATCCCTCACCCACGAATTTGGACAGCACCGTCACCACGAAGCTCTGAACCCCATCCGGCAGGAAAGAGAAAAAGTTGTTGAGCATGTTGGTGTTGATGGCCGAGAAGATGTTCTCGAAATACTTGATCAGCCAGGCGCCGATCACCGGGCCGAACAGGGTTCCGACGCCGCCGAGAATGGTCATCAGAACCACGTTGCCGGACTCCGTCCACTTCATGCGCTCAGCACCCGCAAGCGGATCGGTGATGGACAGAAGACCACCAGCCAGACCCGCGAACATGCCGGAGATGACGAAGGCCGCCAGCATGTAGGGCTTGGTGTTGAAGCCGGTATAGTTCATGCGCGTCTGGTTGGACTTGATGCCGCGCAGCGCCATGCCGAAGGGCGAAGCAAAAATCTTCTGCGACACGAAGAAGGCAATGATCAGGACCACCGCGCAAAGATAGAAGCCTGTGTAGCCGGTGACTGAGTTGCCAAAAAGGGTCGGCTGCGGCAGGCCGGCCACGTTCGCCTGCGCCCCCAGCATGGCGTCCAGATAGCGCGGATCGTCACGCGCCAGCAAAAGCCCTGTTTCACCATTGGTGACGGGCGTCAGCACCGAGTAGGCAAGGCTGTAGCACATCTGGGCGAAGGCCAGCGTCAGGATCGAAAAGTAGATGCCTGTGCGGCGCAGGCTGAAATAGCCGATCACCAGCGCGAACACGCCCGTGGTGATGATCGCGAAGATCATGGCCGGCACGATGTCCATAGTCAGCAGCTTGAACGACCACACGGTTGTGTAGGAACCGACACCGATGAAGGCCGCATGGCCAAAGGACAGATAGCCGGTGAGGCCGAACAGAATGTTGAAGCCGATGGCGAAGATCGCGTAAATCGCGAACTTCTGCATGAGGCCGGGATAGGCAGCGCCCAGCGGCGACAGCCAGATCGGCATGGTCAGCACCACGGCAGAGAATACCACGAGTGCGACGAGGTCCTTGCGAGAAAGCGAGAACATGGTGGATCAGCTCTCCATGATTCCGCGCCGTCCCATCAGGCCGCGCGGACGCACGAGCAGGATGATGACTGCGACGAGGTAGATGATGACCTGGTCGATGCCCGGGATGAGCGATTTCACCTCGGTCATCGATGCGAAGGACTGCAAGATGCCCAGCAGGAAGCCGGCGGCCACGGCACCGGGCAGCGAGCCCATGCCACCGACGACGACGACCACGAAGCTCAGCACGAGAAAGTCCATGCCCAGATGATAGTTGGGCGCCAGCAGCGGCGTGTACATCACACCGGCAACACCGGCGACGACGGCGGCCAGACCGAAGACGATGGTGAAGCGCCGGTCGATGTCGATGCCCATCAGCCCGACGGTTTCGCGATCGGCCATGCCGGCGCGCACCACCATGCCGAAGGTGGTGAACTGGAGGAAGGCAAACACCCCGCCGATCACCAGTCCGGAGAACAGCAGGTAGATCAGGCGCCACCACGGGTAGGTCAGCACATGCGGGGCCATGCCGAACCACACGCCGATGTCGGCCGCGCCACGCAGGTCGGTCGGGATCGGCTGCGGCACCGGATTGGCGCCGAAGAAGCTCTTGACGATCTCCTGCAGCACGATCGCGAGACCGAAGGTCACCAGGATCTGCTCGGCATGGGTGCGCTTGTAGAAATGCTTGATGATGCCGCGTTCCATGGCAATGCCGATGATCAGCATCGTCGGAATGGCCAGCAGGATGGAAATCGGGACCGAATAGTCGACCAGAACCGCGCCGAAATCGCCGAACCAGTTTTGCACCAGCGGCGTGCGCACTTCCACGGGAGCGCCCCAGGGCGAGAGCTTTTCAGGGTCGACCGTCACCGTTTCCAGCGTGATGAGATAACGGAAGGTAACGGCACAGAAGCAGCCAAGCATGAACAGGGCGCCATGGGCGAAATTGACCACGCCGAGCGTGCCGAAAACCAGCGTCAGACCAAGGGCTATCAGCGCATAAGCGCCGCCCTTGTCCAGCCCGTTGAGCAACTGGGCCAAGAACACGTTCATCAGAATATTCCTTCGATGCGAGACGCAACGCAGTTCAGATGTCAGGGAGCGGACGAAAGGGCATTACCCCGCCTGTTTCACACAGGCGGGGCAGATACCTTCATTTTCGTCAGCACTTGTTGGGTTCGTAAGGTCCCAGTTCCCCGCCGAAGATCGAAGCGTCATAGGTGACGTCCTCGCGCGTCGTCTTGCCGATCACGTTGAGCACATCGAATCGGCTCGACGGATTTTCATTTCCGCGCACCACCAGAACTTCCTTGAAGCACTGGTGATCGCTATCGCGATAGACGGTGTGGCCATTGCCCATCCCGTCGAACTCGAAGCCTTCCAGCGCCTTGATGACTTCAGGCGGATAGAAGGTTCCCGCGCGCTCAACGGCATCCGCGTAGAGGATGGTCTGCACGTAGCCTGTGTGGGCCGACTGCGACGGCGGCTCCCCATAGGCTTCGCCGTAGGACTTGGTGAAGGCCTTGGTGCCTTCATCATCCAGCGACCATTGCCAGTTCGAGGTGCCGATGATGCCCTTGACCGCCTCACCCGCACCCACCGCCATGAGTTCGGAGAACATCGGCACGACGATCTCGAAGTTCTTACCGTTGGCCTGACGGTCACGCAGGCCGAACTGCACCGCCTGCGGCAGCGAGTTGACCATATCGTGCCCATAATGGTTGAGAATGAGCACGTCGGCACCGGAGTTGAGCACCGGCGTCAGATATTGCGAATAGTCGCCGAGGCCGAGCGGGGTGCGCACGGTGGCCACCGTTTCCCAGCCGAGCGCCTCGGTGGCGTTCTTGATCGATTCTTCCTGCGTCCAGCCCCAGGTGTAGTCCGCAGTCAGGTGGTAGGCGCGGCGGTCCTTGCCATACTCCTCAGCCAGGAACGGAGCGATAGCGACACCAGACTGATAGGCATTGAAGAAATGCCGGAAGCCGTAGCGGCGCTTGTCCTTGCCGGTGGTGTCGTTGGAGTGGGTCAGGCCGGACATGTAGATGACGCCCATTTCCTGACACAGGCTCTGCTGGGCGATCGCCTCACCGGAGGTGACGGACCCGGTGACCATGATGGCCTTGTCGCGCTCGATCATGCGCCGTGCGCCATCGCGCGCCGCGTCGGTATTGGTCTGGGTGTCGCCGGTCACATATTCGACCTTGCGCCCGAGCACGCCGTTGCCCTTCAGGGCGATCGGCTTCAGCGTCTTCATCAGCCCGCCATCGCCTTCGCCGTTGATGTGCTTGACCGCAAGCTCGTAACCCTTGAGCTGCTCCAGCCCCTCCTCCGCATAGGATCCGGTCTGCGGCACGTTGAAGCCCAGCACGATCTTGCCGTTTGTCGGGTCGTTGCAGAAATCCTGCGCCCAGGCCCCCCTGGTGAATATGTACGGCGTGCCGAGCGCGGCAATGCCAGCACCCGCGCCCTTGATCAGGCTGCGCCTGGTGGGTTTAAAAATAGCCATTTCATCTCCTCCACGCGTCCGAGATTTCGGTTTCGCATCAAGAGACTGTCACAGATTGTTATATTCTCAATAAGTATTTGACATTAAATGCATTTTTTGTCAAAAATTGGATATTAGTAAATTCACTTTTGTAAATAATTTACAATGCCGAAAGTAAGAACACCGATCGGAGCGCGTATCCGGCGAAAGCGTCTGGCGGCAGGCCTGTCGCAGGTTGCGCTTGCGCGCATGCTTGGCATCTCGGCCAGCTATCTCAACCTCATAGAGAACAACAAGCGCAGCATCGGCGGAAAGCTTCTTCTGCGGATCGGCGAACGGCTGGGCATCGATCTCGAACATCTTTCCGGTGACAGCGAGGCGCGCAACATAGCCGCCATCGGCGATCTGATGGCCGATTCGCTGATGAGCGGCATCGAACTTGACGCTGCGGCCATCCGCGATCTTGTCGCCCGCTTTCCCGAGGCCGCTGCCGCGCTCGTGCGCCTCCATCGCACCTATGCCGATGCGACGATGGAAATCGAGATGCTTCAGCACCGGTTGAAATCCGATCCGCTGCTTTCAGAGCTTCTGCACGAAATCCTCAATCGCATTGCCGGCATCAAATCCGGCGCCGAGATTCTGGCCGACATTCCCGATCTCACCGAGGATGAACGCAGCCGTTTTGTGGGCAACATCAATGCCGAAGCGCGCGATCTTGTACCCGTCACGCAAAATCTCGTTGCCTATTTCGACCAGACTTCCGCCCGGCAGCGGCCCGTATCACCACTTCGCGAAGTCGATGAAGCGCTGATCATCCACAACAATCATTTTCCGCGGCTTGAAGACATTGCCACCGACCTGCGTAGGGATCTGGCCAGCGCTCAGGGCATAGAGGAAGACAAGTTGTCAGCTGCGCTCGCCGAAA
The DNA here is from genome assembly GCF_059509755.1 of Aquamicrobium sp. YD-1-mutant5. NCBI lineage: Bacteria > Pseudomonadati > Pseudomonadota > Alphaproteobacteria > Hyphomicrobiales > Phyllobacteriaceae > Aquamicrobium > Aquamicrobium sp. YD-1-mutant5. The sequence continues at coordinate 73,715 of NZ_JCAKKP010000014.1, read as the reverse complement.
AGTTCGGGGTAAGCTGCACTATCAGCACGGAAGCGCCTGCCGCCCGATCTCCGGCCGCTGGCGCACTGTCCCTCATCTTTCCTCCGACGATGCCGCGACCAGCCCGGATTTTCCGTATGCTGCATGCCTATGCGGCGCGCGCCGCCGCCGGCGTGCTCGAAGAGACGACGAACGGATTTGAGCTTTCGACCGACGAGGCGCGCGAACTCGCATCGCGTGCCCTCTCCTCCTATGTCGCCGGGGCGATGATGATGCCCTACGACGAGTTTCTGTCCATGGCGGAGGAATGCCGCTACGATGTGGAGCTGATCAGCACCCTTTCCGGGGTGAGCTTCGAGCAGGCCGCTCACCGTCTGGTCACGCTGCGCCGCAAGGGGCGCGAGGGCCTGCCCTTCGGCTATCTGCGCGCGGATCGTTCGGGACGCCTCACCAAGCGTTTTCCCCTGCCCGGCCTGACCATTCCGGGCTTCGGGCATGGCTGCCTGCTGTGGCCGATCTACGATGCATTCGCGACGAATGACGTGGTGCGGCAGGTCTCCGCGTTTCCCGGAGGCGGACGCTTCCTGCTCATCGCCAGAACCGTGACCAAGCACGCCACGCGCTTCGGCCAGAAACCGCTGACCTTCTCCATCATGCTGGCCTGCGACATCGTGCGTGCCGATCGCACGGTATATGGCGACGGGCTCGATCTCAGCGGCATGCCGGTGGAAGTCGGCCCCTCCTGCGTGCCCTGCCCCCGGCTTGGCTGCAGCCACCGGCAGGAAATCCCCGTGTGAGGAAAGCGGCCCGGCTGATACACCACTGCTGCCTCCCCTTCATGCATCCAGTGGCGCAGGCGTTGTCTGCGCCTCCTGCCACACCGGCAGGATGATGCGGAAGCAGGCGCCGGGCAGCGTGCCGGTGGTCAATTCCAGACGCCCATTCAGTTTGCCGACGATCTTGTGGCTGATGTTCAGGCCCAGCCCCAGACCTTGCGAATCCGGCGTCCCATCCGGTTCGGCCCGCACGAATTTCTCGAATATCTTGGTGTGGAACAGCGGAGGCACGCCGGATCCATTGTCCGAAATCTCGACACTGTAGACATCGTTCTCCAGTGAGGACAAAATATGGACGACCGGCTCCTTCGCATCATTGTGCGAAATCGCATTGGCGATGATGTTGATGAAAACCTGACTCAGTCGTCCCGCATCGCCAAGAACCACACATGCGCCAGCCCGCGGCCCGCTTTCAATCGTCACCAGCCGCTTTCTGGCAAGCGCCTCGCACACGGCAATCGCCTGATCGAGAATGGCTTCCGCATCGACCGGCACGTTTTCCCAATCCCGCTCGCCTTGCTCCAGCGCGCTCAGATCGAGTATTTCGTCGAGCAGCTTGGTCAGGCGTACGCTTTCATTATGAATGGTGGTGATAAAGCGCGCCCTCTGCTGCTGTGTCAGTTCATCGGGCACCATCAGGATTTCGGCAAATGACCTGATAGAGGTCATCGGCGTGCGCACCTCATGGCTGACCTGCGACAGGAACTCATCCTTCTTCTGATGAAGTTCCTTCAGCAGCGCATTGGCTTCCTTGAGCTGCTGAGCGGTCGAATGAAGCTCCTGCGACTTCACCTCCAGCGCATGCGAATATTCGATTGCCTGCTGGGTCTCGTCGGCGATCTGCATCATTTCCTCCAGCGATATGGCATCACCGGCCACCGCCTTGGTCAGCAGGATATGAGCCGATGCCGACCCGATGGAGCCGGCAAGCTCCCTTTCGAGACGCGCGATGAAATCCGCTGAAACGCCCTGCTGGGGAGCGGCCTGCCTGTGCGGCACCCCAGCTGAATCAAACAGCGCTCTCGCCCGGCTCCACCCCAGAACGCGCTCGGCAACGAAGAACAGTTCGCTGGTGGTGGCAGAGCCACGCAATATGCGCGGCTGATAGGATGCTGAACGGCGAAACACGTCGACGAAGAGCGAGGCCTGAATGCGCTCCAGCGCGTTCTGGCTGGTTGCCGCCGACACGCACAGAAGGACGGACACATTGGCGAGCATGCTCCAGAACACGGAATGCACGAGCGGGTCGAGCCCTTCCATGCCGAACAGCGCCTGCGGCCGCAGCGCACGAATATTCCAGGGACCTTCGGCGATGAGATCCTTAACCACCGGGCTGAAGGTAGCGAAAGACGGCAGAAACAGCGTCCACGCCCAGACGATGAACCCCACCGATATCGCCGCCAGCGCCCCCTTCATGGTGGCGGTGCGCCAGTAGAGAGCCGCCATCATGGCGGGAAAGAACTGCGCCACGCCACCGAAGGAGATCAGCCCGATGGGGGCAAGCGCGTCTGACCCCTGTGTCAGCCAGAAATAGAGAAAGCCGAGCACCAGCATCAGCGCGATGGAGATACGCCGGCTGCGCAGCAGAAGCCGGGCAATGTCGTGCTCTCCCTTTTCATCACCGGGCGAGGTTCTGCGCAGCGCAAGCGGCACCACGATATGGTTCGAGACCATGATCGAGAGAGCGATCGACGCAACGATGATCATCGATGTGGCACTGGAAAAACCGCCGATGAAGGCAAAAAGCGCCAACGCATCGTGGCCCGTCATCATCGGCAAGGTGAGAACGAACATGTCGGGGTTCGATCCCGCGGGCATGGTCGAAAGCCCATAGAGCGCAATCGGCAGGATGAAGACGCTCATTGCCAGCATGTAGCAGGGGAAGGCCCAGCTCGCAGTGCGCAGATGATCCTCGTTCGAATTCTCCACCACGGTGATCTGGAACTGGCGCGGCAGGCAGATGACGGCACAGGCCGACAGGAACAGAACGGCCACCCAGCGGCTGCCAAAAGTGTCCGCTTCATGGATGCGCACGCCGGCCTCGACCGCGCGGGCATAAATGTCGCCGATGCCGTCGCTGACGCCGTAGATCACGAAAATGCCGACCGCCAGCAATGCCAGCAGCTTTACCACAGCCTCGAAGGCAATCGCCGCCACAACGCCCGGGTGCTGTTCGCGCGCGTCGACATTACGGGTGCCGAAGAGAATGGTGAACACGGCCATGCCGATGGCGACACCCAGCGCCAGCGTCACCTCGTCCAGCGTGGCAAGATGATCCGCCCCGGTTCCCTTGGCGACCGAAACGGTCTGGATGGAGGTGGTGATCGCCTTGAGCTGGAGGGCGATGTAAGGTGTGATGCTCACCACCGCGATCAGCGTGACCAGCACGGCAAGCCGGCTCGACTTTCCGTAGCGGGACGACAGGAAGTCGGCGATGGAAGTGATGTGCTGGCTATGGGCGATGCGGATCAGCTTGCGCAGCAAAAACCACCAGCCGACGAAGACCAGCGTCGGCCCCATATAGATGGCCATGAACTCCAGCCCGCTTCGGGCGGCGGTTCCGACCGCGCCATAGAAGGTCCAGCTTGTGCAGTAGACGGATATCGACAGCGTATAGATGGCAGGAGAGCTGAGGAAACCGGCATTGCCGCTCTTGGCGCGGGCATCTGAAATATAGGCCAGCAGAAACAGAAGCCCGACATAGCCGACAGCCGTCAGGATGACGAAGTCCGGCGACAGCATCAGGCATGCCCCGGGGGCTCGGGTGGCACAGCCGGACCCGTTTCCGGCAGGGATTTGGCAGGTGTCTCCCGAAACTGACGCCCGCGCGACAGCAGCACAGCGCCTGCAATCACCAGAAACCAGACCCCGAACAGGTACAGCACCTCAACAGGCACGCCGAACGGACCAAGCATGCCTGCAAACAGGTTGAGGAATGGCGGCAGCAGCAGAACCACTCCGAAGAAAGGCACAAGAGCCGCGACGTCCTCGCGCTCGGTCCGTTCCTCCCTGGGTGCCGGAGTGCTAGACATGCGCTGCCGGGCGCGGCTGGTTGTCGAGAATGCGCCTGACGGCATCCACGACCTCGCCATTTGCGTAAGGCTTGGTGATGAAGCCGTCGGCTTTCAGGTCCATGGCGGCCTGCCGGTCATATTGCTGGCCGCGCGCCGTCAGGATCACCACGAAAGTATCGGCGAACAGTTCATTGGCGCGCAAGGTCTTGAGCACTTCCAGCCCGCCACGCTTGGGCAGCATGATGTCGAGCAGAACCATACGCGGCCGAAAACGGTGCGCGGCCTCAAGCGCGGCCTCGCCATCGCGCGCCACGCCGACGGACCAGCCGCAACGCGTGAGAATGAACTCAAGCGATTCCGATATCGCCGGCTCGTCCTCGACTATAAGAATGTCCGTCATCACAGCAGCCCCTCCCAAGGCTGTGAACGGGCTCGTCTTGCCATCCGGGGATGGCATGCGCCGGAACATTGAACGCCCGGTCTTTTTATTTGTCCCCTATCCCAGTCGAAACCGGCCAGTAAATCAAGTCATCTAAAGTCGTGGTCCAGCGAACATCATCCTTCCCAAGTTTCAGATCACGTTCGGCCTGATTATCACCGGAACTTCCGTCACCGGACGTGAGATCTGCAGGCCTTTGTTTTTCCAAACAATTTTATAAGAATAAGCGTTTCCGCGCTGCTCAAATGACGGCTGGACATAGTTTTCCGGCTATCGCTGACCCAAAAGAATGAAAAACGCCGCGCGGCCTTTCGGTCGGCGGCGTTTTTCTGGTTTTGATCTCAGTCGCCCCATGCCGGGGTCAGCCCCTCAGGCCAGTGGTCACGCCTTCAGGCATTGCTCGGTTTGCCGGCAGCCGATCAGAACGGAATTTCGTCGTCGAGGTCGCGCGAGCCGCCACCACCCATTCCGCCGCCACGCGAGCCGCCGAAATCGCCGGAGCCGGACTGGCCGAAATCGGAACCGCGCCCACCGCCACCGCCGCCGGAATAACCGCCGCGATCGTAGCCGACCTGACCGCCGCCTTCACCCTGCCCGCGCGCGTCGAGCATCTGCAGTTCACCGCGGAACTTCTGCAGCACGATCTCTGTCGTGTAGCGCTCCTGACCGTTCTGGTCCTGCCATTTGCGGGTCTGGAGCTGGCCCTCGATGTAAACCTTCATGCCCTTTTTCAGGTACTGCTCGGCCACCTTGGCAAGGTTATCGTTGAAGATGACGACGCTGTGCCATTCGGTTTTCTCCTTGCGCTCGCCCGACATCTTGTCGCGCCAGCTTTCGGAGGTGGCAATACGCAGGTTGACGACCGGATCACCGGAGTTCAGGCGCCTGATTTCCGGATCAGCACCCAGATTGCCAACCAGTATGACCTTATTGACGCTGCCCGCCATGACGCTGTCTCCACGCTCGTCCTAAATTGGAAGTCGCTTACCTTACAGTCTGCCGCGCCGTTTGGCCCGCACGGTCCTGCTGTTTCCCCAAAAGGTTTTTTTGTTCTCTTTTTGTTCGTTATTTTTCAACCAATGTCAATGCCGATTGGCACTCTGGCACACGTCTCTGTGAACCATAAAGGAGACCAGCGCTCTGGAACAGCCATCCACATCCGCTTATATCAGGCTCATGAACCACGTTTCAGCAGCTTTCCTCTGCGTCCTGCCCGTGCTTGTGGCTGCCAGCCCGGCCCTTTCCGGCAGCAGGCAGACACCGGCGACAACGCCCGCTCAGACGAACACCGACCTGCCCGGCGTGGACCTCAGTTTCAGCATCGTAACGCCTTTGCCGCCCGAACCGGACGATACGCCCCGTCCCGGCCAACTCGGTCAGTTCAGGGTCGGGAATTTCGATGTGAAGGTTTCAGGCAAACTCACCTTCGATGTCGGCGTCGGCAACCTGCCTCCAGCCAAACGCTGAACTTCAGCCGAAAAAACTTCTCCAGAGGCGACAAAGCAGCAGTCTGCTCCTCATGCCTTCACAAAAAGACAAGCTCCTGACGCTGGCATTGCAGCATCAGGAGCTTTTTATGGGCTTTCCCATAATGCCGGGAGCATTTTACCGGCTTTTCCTCGGATGCTTCGCGGCGTTCAACCGACGATCCGACTAAAGTCTCTGATTTTCGGGGGAACGGCCAGGCTCCGGCTTCACGATGAAAATCTTCACCTGCCAGATGGCTGACCGCGGTTCCGCTCAGGCGCGAAACCAGTTCGAACTGTCAGGTGGGGTCATACCTCGCTCCTTCTGTTCGTTTCCACGCATGATCGAAAGCACTTCATCCGCAGGCGCACCATCCATCCCGCGACTTTTCGCAGATGCCATGCGCCTTCCGGAGATCAGCCCCGTAAGGCGATCGGCTTCCGTTCCTGAAATCTGGCGCTTCTGTTACCCTACGTCAACCGCCCAAAGCGCCAGCAGCCAAAATGTGAACTTTATAACAGCATACCCGCCCTTTATGTCAGGAGGCTGTTCATTTTTTGTTCTTTTCACTTGCCTGCCCCGCTGAAAGGCGCGTAAACCCTCAGGCGGAAAGTCGCGGCATCTCTCGAAACCGCGCAGGAACGACCTATATTCACGGAGGACGGGCAAGCCCGCCATTCCGAAACATCCAGTCGAGGCGGCGGAGCGGCCATGGCCGACCATAAGTTTATTTCCATTCGCGGTGCCCGCGAGCACAATCTCAAGAATGTCGATCTCGACCTGCCCCGCGACTCTCTGGTCGTGATGACCGGCCTGTCGGGCTCAGGCAAGTCATCGCTGGCCTTCGACACCATCTATGCCGAAGGCCAGCGCCGCTATGTGGAAAGCCTGTCGGCCTATGCCCGGCAGTTCCTCGAAATGATGCAGAAGCCGGACGTCGATCAGATCGACGGCCTGTCGCCGGCCATCTCCATCGAGCAGAAGACGACCTCGAAGAACCCGCGCTCCACCGTCGGCACGGTCACCGAGATCTACGACTACATGCGCCTGCTTTTCGCGCGCGTGGGCGTTCCCTATTCGCCGGCCACCGGCCTGCCCATCGAAAGCCAGACCGTTTCGCAGATGGTCGATCGCATTCTGGCACTGGACGAAGGCACCAGGCTTTTTCTCCTTGCCCCCATCGTTCGTGGCCGGAAGGGCGAATACCGCAAGGAGCTTCTGGAACTCCAGAAAAAGGGCTTCCAGCGCGTCAAGGTCGACGGAACTTTCTACGAGATCGCCGACGTTCCGGCGCTGGACAAGAAGTACAAGCACGACATCGATGTCGTGGTGGACCGCATCGTCGTGCGGCCCGATCTTGCGACGCGCCTCGCCGATTCCATGGAAACCGCGCTGCGGCTGGCCGATGGGCTGGCGGTGGCCGAACTTGCCGACAAGCCGCTGCCTCCGGAAGAAACCGCCGGTGGTGGCGGCGCTAATAAGTCGGCCAACGACACCCATGAGCGGATCCTGTTTTCCGAGAAATTCGCCTGCCCGGTTTCCGGCTTCACCATCCCGGAGATCGAGCCGCGTCTGTTTTCGTTCAACAATCCCTTCGGCGCCTGCCCGACCTGTGACGGGCTGGGCAACCAGCGCGCCATCGATCCCAATCTCGTCGTTCCCGACGACAATGTGACGCTGCGTGATGGCGCCGTCGCCCCGTGGGCGAAATCCAGTTCGCCCTATTATGCACAGACACTGGAGGCGCTGGGCGCGGCTTACGGGTTCAGGCTCGCCGACAAGTTCAGCGCGCTGCCCGAGGAAGGGCGCAACGCCATATTGCATGGCACCGGCAAGCGCGAGATAGCCTTCGATTACAATGACGGCCTGCGCGCCTACAAGACGACCAAGACCTTCGAAGGCGTCATTCCCAATCTGGAACGGCGCTGGAAGGAGACGGAATCGGCGTGGATGCGCGAGGAGATCGAGCGCTACATGTCGGCCACCCCCTGCCCGGCCTGCGGCGGCTATCGCCTCAAGCCCGAAGCGCTGGCGGTGAAGATCGCCGGCAGGCATATCGGCGAAGTCACCGAGCTTTCGATCCGCAAGGCTGATCTGTGGTTCAACGAGCTGCCGGGGCTTCTCAACGACAAGCAGAACGAGATCGCGCTGCGCATCCTCAAGGAAATCCGCGAGCGTCTGCGCTTTCTCAACGATGTCGGCCTCGACTATCTGACCCTGTCGCGCAATTCCGGCACGCTTTCGGGCGGCGAAAGCCAGCGCATTCGCCTCGCCAGCCAGATCGGCTCCGGCCTCACCGGCGTTCTGTATGTGCTGGACGAACCCTCCATCGGCCTGCACCAGCGCGACAACACCCGCCTGCTCGATACGCTCAAGCATTTGCGCGACCTCGGCAATACGGTCATCGTCGTCGAGCATGACGAGGACGCGATCCTGCATGCCGACTATGTGGTCGATATCGGTCCCGCCGCCGGCGTGCATGGCGGACGCGTGATCGCGCAGGGAACGCCGCGCGAGATCATGGCCAACCCGAACTCGATCACCGGCAAATATCTGTCCGGCGAAATGGAGATCGCCACGCCGGCCGAGCGTCGCAAAGGCAAAAAGGGCAAGCGCATCAGGGTCGTGGGCGCGCGCGGCAACAATCTGAAGAATGTAACGGCGGAAATTCCGCTCGGCACCTTCACCGCCATCACCGGCGTTTCGGGCGGCGGCAAGTCCACTTTCCTGATCGAGACGCTGTTCAAGGCCGCGTCGCGCCGCATCATGGGTTCGCGGGAGCATCCGGCCGAGCACGACCGCATCGAAGGGCTGGAGTTCCTCGACAAGGTCATCGACATCGACCAGAGCCCGATCGGGCGCACGCCGCGTTCCAATCCCGCCACCTACACGGGTGCTTTCACGCCGATCCGCGACTGGTTTTCAGGCCTGCCGGAGGCCAAGGCGCGCGGCTATCAGCCAGGCCGCTTTTCCTTCAACGTCAAGGGCGGCCGCTGCGAAGCGTGTCAGGGCGATGGCGTCATCAAGATCGAGATGCACTTCCTGCCGGATGTCTACGTCACCTGCGATGTCTGCCACGGCAAGCGCTATAATCGCGAAACGCTGGACGTCACCTTCAAGGGCAAGTCCATCGCCGACGTTCTCGACATGACGGTGGAGGAAGGTGTCGAATTCTTTTCGGCAGTGCCCGGCGTTCGTGACAAGCTGCAGACGCTCAAGGATGTCGGTCTTGGCTATATTCGCATAGGCCAGCAGGCGACCACGCTTTCCGGCGGCGAGGCACAGCGTATCAAGCTGGCCAAGGAACTGTCGCGCAAAGCAACCGGCAAGACGCTCTACATCCTCGACGAGCCGACCACCGGCCTGCATTTCCATGACGTGGCAAAGCTGCTCGAAGTGCTGCAGGAACTGGTCGAACAGGGCAACACGGTTGTCGTCATCGAGCACAATCTGGAGGTCATCAAGACCGCCGACTGTGTTCTCGACCTTGGACCGGAAGGCGGCGATGGCGGCGGCGAACTGGTCGCTTCCGGCACGCCGGAAGACATCGTGGCCGAACCACGCAGCTACACCGGCCAGTTCCTGAAAGAGCTTCTGGAACGGCGGCCGGGCGGCAAGCAGGTCGCTGCGGAGTAGGACGGCAACGGCAGGCGCTTCCGGTTCCCCAGATTCCGGTTTCCCTTGTCAGGAAGAAGCTGCGTCGTCTTGCCTGTCGGCAGGGTTTCGGTGGTTCTGCTCCTTTGCCTGCTCCCCATCAGGCAGGGCGATGATCGGCGTGCCTTCGAACGCGACGGCGCGGTTCCGGCCTGACTGCTTGGCCCGATAGAGCCGCGCGTCGGCCCGTTTCATGAGCGTGGAGAGCGTATCGCGCTCCATCGCCTCGGCCAGCCCGAAACTGGCGGTAACATGCAGCACGCCATCCAGCGCGTCGAAACGGGTTTCATAGATCGCCTCCCGCAGCAGTTCCACCCAGCGCAAGGCTGTTTCGCTCGTCTGCCCCTGCAGCAGGATGGCGAATTCCTCTCCTCCGATGCGCCCGACGAGATTGCCCGGTCCCGCCGCGGTGGCGAGCAGAATTCCGAAAAGCCGCAGAACCTCATCGCCGGCATCATGGCCCGATGTGCCGTTGATCCGCTTGAAATGGTCGATGTCGCACAACACCAGCGACAGTGGCACACTCCACTGCCCTTCCAGAACGGCTCTGGCCCGTTCATCGAAGCCGCGCCGGTTGAAAACGCCGGTCAACCGGTCCGTGTCGCGCTCGTGGCGCAGGTCATCGATCACATCCATGACCGCCGCGGCAAGGATCAGCACGGAAAGTGCCGCGCCCAGAACCGCCAGGGAAAGCTGCAAGGCCTGCCAGAACAGCGTCTGGCCGCCCCCCGCGCACCACCGGGAGGTGGTGCCCCGAAATCTATGGTCAGCAGCGTACGCGCGAAAAACTGCAACGAGAAAATGACGAGGACTGTGAAAAGCGCCCTGTCGACGAGCCGCTTGCTCCACATGTTCCGCAGCCGCCATGTCGTCCACAGCAGGATCGCGCCATAGCCGAAATTCATGACATAGATGCGCGCCAGCAGATTGCGGTCGACATAATAGAAATACCAGACAAGCCCGAGGATGGCGGTTCCTGCAGCAAGCCCCGTGCCCAATCCCATGCGCTTGCCCGCCCGCCGCAGCAGCCCCTCCGATGCAAGCAGCACGGCTGCGTTGTGGAACGCACAGGAGATCACCGCGTTAAGTCCGGGATCACGCGGCCAGTAGACGATCTGCACGCAGGCGCCGATGATAAAGAGCGCGCAGGCAACCGCCAGGTACAGGAGATAGTGCCGTTTGCGCTCGATCGCCCAGGCTCCCACGAACGCACTGCCGAAGACGGCCAGCGTCGCTGGCCCGATGAGCGTCAGGGTAATCCTTGTCGTGACATCATCCATCGGTCACACCAGCCCCCATTTCAGGAAACCGGAACGCACGGGCAGCATGTCATATATCGGGTCGACAGGGCGAGCCCCATGCGGCATCGACTTCACCTTGGGCGGCATGCGGACAGAACCTGCATTGTCAGCAGAAGACGCGCCACCGTTTGCACCCCATCCCCCATGATGAAATACTCCTCCAGCCTTCTTTCTCCAGCCCTTTTCCATCAACATCCCGGGAGCGACAGATGACACAATCAGGAACGATCCGCGCCGGTATGGGTGGCTGGACCTTCGAGCCATGGGACACTTCCTTTTATCCCCAGAAACTGCCGAAGGCCAAGCAGCTCGGATATGCAACGCATCAGGTGCCAACCATTGAGGTCAACGGCACCTATTATTCGTCGTTCAAGGAGCCGACCTTCATAAAATGGGCGAATGAGGCTCCTGAAGGTTTTATCTATGCTCTCAAGGGCAACCGCTTCGTGACCAACCGAAAGGTTCTCGGCGAGGCCGGAGAATCGATGATGCGGTTTCTTGGCTCAGGAATCGCTGCGCTGGGCGAAAAGCTTGGACCGATCCTGTGGCAGTTCGCACCGACCAAAAAATTCGATCCGCAGGATTTCGAGGCTTTCCTGAAGCTGCTCCCAGAGCGTCAGGATGGCGTGAAGCTGCGCCACGCGCTTGAGGTACGGCACGACAGCTTCGTCACCCCCGATTTCGTCACGCTGGCGCGGAAATATGGTGCCGCCATCGTCTATGCCGACCACGCGAAATATCCTGCGATAGGCGATCTGACCGGCGATTTCGCCTATCTGCGCCTGCAAACCGGAAGCGACGACAATCCGGATTGCTATACGCCGCAGGCACTGGACGAATGGGCGGAGCGCGCGCGTATTCTCGCGGCAGGCGCAGTGCCTCAGGATCTGCCGCTGGCGGATCCCACGACATCAGCACCGGAAATACCGCGCGACGTGTTTGTCTATTTCATCACCGAGGGAAAGGTCCGTGCGCCATTTGGTGCCATGGCCCTGATGGAGAGGGTGGCAGGATAGAGCCCGTCACCTGTGCCTGACAAACCGATTCAAGCGGCTCTCATTCCGATTCATCAAATAAACGCATAGCGTTGATTTTTATATCAAACCGGATGCAGGCAGCCGGCTGAAAATCGGCCGGGGGCGTCTCAGGCGCCCCGTGCCACCCGCTCGATTTCCTCGCGCACCAGTCGCTCGACCAATGTGGGGAGATTGTTGTCGAGCCAGTCCTGCAGCATCGGGCGCAGCATCTCTTCCGCCATCTCGTCGAGGGATTTCTTGCTGCGCGCCGCGAATGCATCCGACAATTCGCCGAACGCAGCGGCAACCTGCCGGCTGGTCTTCTCGGAAACCAGAGCAGGCTTGGGTGCAGCGACATCATGCGCCTCGGCAGCGGAAGGAGCGCTCGCAAGAGGCGCTGGCTCCGCCTCTGTTTCCATGGCGGAAGCTTCTTCGCCCTGAATATCCTGCACGCTGTGGAGCGATGCCGACGATACCGGATCCGCAGGCCGGTTCTCAGAATGGCCGGAATGCCTGCCCTTGTCACCGCTGCCGACATCAAGGGGCACCAGCCAGTCATCAGACTTCGTCGCAGGCTTTTCCGACGCAGGAGCTGCCGGGCTGGACAGATCGGTACGCGTGAAATCAATTCTCTTGAACGAGGAGGATGCAGACGGCTCCTCGTCCGTCTTGCTGTCTGCCACCACCGCCTCCGGCTGATGCGTAGGTTCAACCTCAGCCTGCTTTGGCGCCTCGACATTCGCAGGAGCCTCAAGCGATACGGGTTGCGGGCCCGAGCGCAGCTCATTGCGAAACACATCTACGACGGCTGGAGCCGGCTCATCCGGAATGCCAGCCTCGTCGCCAGCCTGAGCAAAAGCCTCGGCTGGCTTGCGACCTGAATCGCTGTCCTCGATGATCCTGCGAATCGACGCAAGGATCTCTTCCATCGAAGGTTCACGCTGCACACTGCTTGCCGTCGCCATCGTCACGTCCACCGCCCCCGCGATTCGCTATTCTGGTCAGCATCGGCCGCGGCTCACCGGGTCAGTGCCGGCCGAATCATCTGCCTTTAGCGTAACGGACCCTGCGACCGGGGAGAATCCCCAAACGTTATCAGCATCCTGTTTCAACAGAATAGAGCCGAACGACACACCCCCAACGGTAGTCAGTCCCTGTCAGATATACAGTTCACAACAAAAAAAGGCGCTGAAGCGCCTTTTCTCTGAAGCTCAAAAAGCCCGGAACGCGTCAGCGGCCATCCGGCGTGCGCAGGCCGAACCACTTGTCCTTGACCGCATTGTAATGCTCTTCCGGCTGGTACTTGGTGACCTGCAGGCCCAGACGCTCGACCGACAGCCTGCCCATGGCCTGAAGAATGGCATAGCTGGCGAGAACGACATCGCGCTCCGCACTGGCAAGGTTGATCTTGGCGTTGATCACGTCGCGCTGCGAATCCAGAACCTCCAGCGTGGTCCGCTGGCCGACATTGCGCTCTTCGATAACGCCGTTCAGGGCGAGCTGGGCGGCGCTCACCACGGTGCGATTGGCGGCAACGGCTTCCTGCGCGGCGGTATAGCCTGTCCAGGCTGCGGTGATCGCCTGCCGCACCTGATCGCGGCTGACATCGACCTCGATACGGGCCTGACCGAGCTGTTCCTTGGACTTGCGCACCTGAGCGGATGTGCGGCCACCCTGATAGATCGGCACAGAAAGCGTAGCGCCAATGTTGGCGGCGTTGGAATATCCGTCGGTATTGCTGATGCCACCGGGAGAGGTGTGGCTGTAGTTGCGCGAAATGCCGGCGGATGCAGTCACCGACGGCAACAAGGCTCCTTCAGCGGCTTTCACGCCAAAAGCGGCGGCATCGACGAGATGGCTGGTTGCGATGATCGCCGGATGCTCCTGGGAAGCGACGGCAACCGCTGCGTCGAGGCTGCGTGGCAGCTGCCTGGCCAGCGGTACGGCGGCCTTAAGCTGTCCCGGCTCCTCACCGATCAGCTGCCGGTAGGCAGCCGCACTGGACAGGGCCTGCGCGCGGGCGGCGCTGAGCTGGGCCTCCGCGTTCGACCGCGCCGCATCAGCCTGCGCGACGTCGGTGCGGGTGCCCTCGCCGACCTCAAGGCGCGAACGTGCGGCACGTGTCTGCTCGTTGAGGAATTCCAGATTCTGTTGTGTGAGAGCTGCGACCTGACGGTCGTGAATGACGTTCATATATGCCTGTGCGGCACTGTACAGGATGTTCTCTTCCGTGTTGCGCAGGCTTTCCTGCGAGGCGCGAACCCGCGCTTCGGCCGCAGCGACGGTGTTCTTGGTCTGAAAGCCATCGAACAGCATCTGATTGACCTGAACGCCGAAGCTTCCCGAGGTCAGGCGGGTCGACATGTCGTTGCGCCGCCTTTCCGTGTAGTCGATGCTGGCAGAGCCCACGACGTTCGGCCGGTATCCGGACTTGGCGATGGCCACGTCCTCATCGGTCACGCGAACGCCGGCGCGCGCAGAATTAAGCTGGGAGTTGTTGCGGTAAGCTTTTGATAACGCTCCGGTGATAGTTTCAGCCGAAGCTGCAACCGGCGACAAAGCCGTTGCTGTGATCAAAAGGGCGGCAAAAACGGTCTTGCTAAAGGACTGCACGTCGACCCTCAACTTTACAAATCAATGACGACGCAACTGAAATCCGGTTCAGGCTTGTTGCGCCCTTACGCTCATACACACCGCAGATACGACCCTCACGGCCCGCATCAGATTCGGTTCAGGCGCCAAGCCATCATGCCTAGGCTTCGGCTGCAAGTTAAATCCATTCAGAACTCGAAAACTCTGCTGCGTTCGAATCCCGGTAGTGGCCTAATTGCCGCATTGAAGGCACGTCTGCCGGTTACAACACCATTGGTATTCAGGAAGATACGGGCGACGCCCGCATTGCCCCTGCCCTCCACGGCAACCAGCCGGCCACCCTCGGCAAGCTGCACCTGCAACTGCTCCGGAAGCTCGTCAATGCTGCCCTGCAATACGATTACATCATAAGGCGCGGCGCTTTTCCAGCCATCACGAAGCGGGCCTTCCACCACGGAAACATTCCCGCAACCGAGCGCCCCCAGCGTCTCGCGCGCCTTGCCGGCCAGTTCCGGATCGCTTTCCAGCGCGGTTACAGAGGCGGCGACCTGCGAAAGAATTGCCGATGAGTAGCCGGTGCCGCACCCCACATCGAGGACCGAATCGCTGTTTCTGATTTCGGCTGCCTGGAGAAGACGGGCGAGCGGCGAAGGTTCCATGAGGAAGCGGGCACCGCCATCACCGTCGGCGATGCGGATATCCTCGTCGATATAGGCCAGCTCGCGAACCGACTCGTCGACAAACAGTTCGCGCGGAACCGAAAGGAAGGCCTCTAACAGCGGAACATTGGTCACATCGGTCGTGCGAATCTGTCCGTCGACCATTTTGACGCGGCGTTCGGTAAAATCAGCGCTCATGTGCAAGCTGCCCCGCTCTGGCGCGCACTGCGCGCTTTCAGTACGTTGGAACGAACAAATCCTGCCGAATGCGGCAGGATGCCCTGAAAAACTGGAGGCCTCGCCCGGAATCGAACCGGGGTGCAAGGATTTGCAGTCCTCTGCGTAACCACTCCGCCACGAGGCCCCACGCTGTGCAAGCGTTCCAGCGGCCTCAATAGGTTAGCCCCATTTCCCAGTCAAGCCGCTCTCCGTCATTCTCAATGTTTTCCTTGCTTCATTCTGAAGAGCCGTCTTCGGTGCGCCGGCATCACGCTGGAAAATGTCACCGAAAGCGCAATCCCCCCTTCGAGCCATTTCAGGGCAATCGTGATTATCCCGCAGGAATGGAACCGCCTCGCCCTCCGGCACGTTTGTCTTGCCGGTTCACCTCACCTCATGCGGCGGTTTTGCAATAGCCGGCGGGTATGGTTAGCTGAGGCGTTAAAGACAGAAGGAGATATCATGGCCATTAGCCGCAAAGAGGAAGAACGGGCACTGGATAAGGCCGAGCAGGAGCTTGTAGCCAATACCCGCCATCCTGCATTGCAGGAGCTTTCGGATAAGGATCTCTCCCACCATATCAAGCTGTTGCGCGAACGGCGGGACAAGGCGCAGGGAGAAGTCCAGCGACGCCGGCGGGAGATGCGCGGCAAGGCAACCGCCAAAGGCGCGGAAGCGGCAACATCCGCGGCTGGCAACAGCACGAAGCAGGAAGTGCTTTCGCAGGCAGTACGCCGTCTGAATGCAGAACGCACACGGCGCGAGCGCATGGCCGCGCAGGTCTCGCAAGCCGAGCTGGCGCGCAAGGCACTCCAGCTCAAGCAGGCTTCCACGGATCAGGGAGTGCCTCTCAACACGCGGCACGCCCATCAGGGCATGCGCAATGCGGCGTCCCAGCGGCCCAAGAACCTGATCAGACCCATGGAACTCGGCCGCCAGCGCAAGGCCGGTGCGATTGCACAGGCAAAACGCGACAGCTGACAACGCCGCAGTCAGCCGGAAGGAACAAGTCTCCCGCAGGACAGCGCTCCTTCCGGCTATCCACTCCCCAGCTGTCCACTCCCCCGGCTACCCACTCCATTGAACACGCGCGCGACCTGCGGTCAGGTCGGCAAGCAGGCGCTCTATGTCAAATGCCGCATCCTTCGGCACATCGAAGCAAAGCTCGGCCCCGCTCTCATTGAACCGGGGTGCGTGAAGCTTCGCATCCGGCACAGCCTCCAGCCTCGACTGCACAAGCGACAGATCGCTGAATCCGCAGGCGACAGTGGCTGACAAGGTTTCCACCAGCGGTTTTCTAGCAGCCTCATGCAGACATGACGCCGCCGTTCCGCCATAGGCACGGATCAGCCCACCGCTTCCAAGCAGCACGCCGCCGAACCAGCGCGTGACCACCACCGCCACATTGTCTAGCGACTGACCGTCAATGGCCTGCAAGATCGGTTTTCCCGCCGTCCCGCTGGGCTCTCCGTCATCGTTGAAACGGTAGTTCTGCCCCACACGCCACGCCCAGCAATTGTGATTTGCGGTGCGTTCGGCATGCATATCTATAAAGGCTCTAGCCGCAGCTTCATCGGCGACGGGCCCTGCCACGGCGACAAACCGGCTCTTTTTGACTTCGAGCCGCGCGGATACCGTGTCGATAAGTGTAAAAAGCTTGCTCATGTCCCCCATGTATCATGAAAGCGAACGCCTTAGCGGCGGCGGCGACGCTCCCACCATACGGCGGCGCGTCTGCGCCAGCGGCGCACACGGGCGAATTCATAGGAGAGTATCAGAAGCCCGAGCGGAATCATCCAGAAGCCCAGCACCGGCAGGAAGCCGAAACAGCCGAGCACCATCAGACTTATGCCGATGGCGATGCGCGCACGGCGCGACCGCGGCAAGGTAAACTCCTTGCCCAGCAAAGTGATCTTGCGGCGCGTCTCTTCACAACCGTTTGAGGAATCGTCCTGAATCATACTTCTCCATGCACCGTTCAGATGCGTATCCGGCAACACGATATCTCGGCAAATCCGTGGTTCAGCCCATGTTTCTACTCTTAACCTCCGGCTCCTGACGGCTGGCTGTGGGGTCAATATGGCCACAGGCCTGCGACATTTCGAGCAGGTCTGTGAAAATGGTGTAAAAAAAGCGAAATGCTTCTTTGCAAAGCCGAAAAGGGTTTGCTATAGGCTGCCTCGTTCACGCAAGAGCCTGCTGTTCCCCGGTAGCTCAGCGGTAGAGCAACCGGCTGTTAACCGGTTGGTCGATGGTTCGAATCCGTCCCGGGGAGCCACTTCAAGTGGCAAAGGCATGTGAATTATCCCTTCGATTATCTGGTATGCTTTGCTTGGTGCCTGTCCGGGCATGTTTGAGCCTGTGATCTGCCGGCTGCGGATCAGCACATATGCTGTCGCATTATACCGATGCTACAATTGTCAACCTGCCCTCGCCTCCCTGATACGTTGAGAACGGCATCCGGCCAGCATCGGCCGATGCCGAAAACAATCTTCTGCGACCATCCGCGACACAGGTGACAAGTCTGCACGACTAGTCTATGCATTCGGGCGTCGGGGGGCCTCACAAGGGCTTCAACTGTTTGCGGGAGAGAGCAGCGCAAAGCTGCCGCCGAAGGGGAAATCGCCCGAAATCTCTCAGGCAAAAGAACCGTAAGCAGGAACGACACTCTGGAAAGTCGAGGCATTGCTGCCTCGCGCCGAAGGTGTAAGTGCCGCCGACAGAGTTCCGGTTGCACGAGTCTCTCAGGCTTCAGACAGAGGGGCACGAATGGTCGCCGTTGCGGCCGGTTTCGTGTTGTTCTGGAGAAGTTATGGCAGGCCCTGAAGACAAGCACCTACCCCTTGAAGATCTGCACAAACAGGCCGGAGCGCGCTTTGGCGCCTTTGCCGGCTGGTCCATGCCGCTGACCTATCCGGCCGGCGTCATGAAAGAGCATCTGCATACGCGCGAACATGTCGGCGTGTTCGATATCTCGCACATGAAGCTGATCGAGCTTTCCGGCAGCGGTGCCGGCGCTCTGCTGGAGCGTGCGTGTCCACTCGATTCTGTGGCGCTGCCGCTGCTTCAGTCCAAATATTCCTTCCTGCTCAACGATGCCGCCGGCGTCCTCGACGACGTGATCGTCACCCGTCTTGGTGATGACCGCTTCATGCTGGTGGCCAATGCCGGCAATGCGGCACAGGATGAGGCGCATCTGCGCAGCCTCACTGAAGGGCTCGACGTCACCATCGATCCGCTCGATCGCGTCTTCCTCGCCATTCAGGGTCCCGAAGCCGAAGCCGCCCTCAACAAGGCCGGCGTCGAAACCGGCGCGCTCCTCTTCATGCACGGGATCGAACCTCGCGACGGCTGGTTCCTGACACGCTCGGGATATACCGGCGAAGACGGCTTCGAGATTGGCCTTCCGGAAAAGGACGCCCGCGAACTGCTCGAAAAACTGTTCGCCGACGAGCGCGTGATGTGGGTGGGCCTTGCCGCCCGCGACAGCCTTCGCCTCGAAGCTGGTCTGTGCCTGCATGGCAACGACATCACGCCCGACACCAATCCGGTGGATGCGGCGCTGATGTGGGCCGTGCCGAAGAGCGTGCGCGCCGAAGGCCGGTTCGTGGGCGCAGACGCGTTGCGCGACCTGATTGCCCGCGGCGCTTCAGAAAAGCGCGTCGGTCTCAAGCCGGAAGGGCGCCAGCCGGTGCGCGCCGGCGCTTCCCTCTTCGATACGGACGGCAATCCCGCCGGCCGCATCACCTCGGGTGGTTTCGGTCCTTCGGCCGGACATCCGGTCGCAATGGGCTATGTGCCCGCCACTCAGGCAGCCGTTGGTAACAGGCTGTATGCCGATGTGCGTGGCACGAAAGTGCCGGTCGACATACATGCCCTGCCCTTCACACCGCATCGCTACCGCAAAGGATAATTCTCATGGCAACGACCTATTACACCGAAGACCACGAATGGCTGCGCGTCGAGGGCGATGTGGCGACCGTCGGCATCACCGACTATGCGCAGGAGCAGCTTGGGGACCTGGTCTTCGTCGAACTGCCTGAGACCGGCAAGAGCCTGAGCAAGGGCGACACGGCCGTCGTGGTGGAATCCGTCAAGGCGGCGTCGGACGTCTATGCCCCCGTCGATGGCGAAGTGACCGAAGCCAACGAGGCTCTTTCCTCAGACCCGGCACTGGTGAATTCCGCCGCCACCGGCGACGGCTGGCTGTGGAAGATGAAGCTTTCCGACACGAGCCAGCTCGACGGTCTCATGGATGAAGCGGCCTACAACGCCCATATCGGCTGACAGGACAAGACAATGACCACGGCACCCTTTACTTTCACGGATCGCCATATCGGCCCCGGCGATGACGATGTGCGCGCCATGCTCGCCCGCATCGGCGTCGCTTCGGTCGATGAACTGATCGATCAGGCTGTTCCGAAGTCGATCCGCCTTGATCGCGCCCTCGCCCTGCCGGCTCCGGCCAGCGAAGCCGAAGCGCTTGCCGAACTCTCGGTAACCATGTCGCGCAACATCGTCATGAAGAGCTTCATCGGCGCAGGCTATCATGGCGTTCAGGTGCCGCCGGTCATTCAGCGCAACATGTTCGAGAATCCGGCCTGGTACACGGCGTATACGCCCTATCAGGCCGAGATCAGCCAGGGACGTCTGGAAATGCTGTTCAATTTCCAGACGCTGGTGTCGGAACTGACCGGTCTGCCGGTGGCGTCCGCCTCGCTGCTCGATGAAGCCACGGCTGCCGCCGAGGCCGTCGGCATTGCCGTGCGTCATCATCGCGACAAGCGCAGCAAAATTGCGCTCGCCGGCGTGCCGCTGCCGCAGACGCTCGATGTTCTGCACACCCGCGCCGAGCCGCTGGACATCGTGATCGACGGCGACACGATCGACGACAACACCGCCGCACTCGTCGTTTCATGGCCGGACGCCAATGGCGTCTATGGCGACCACAAGGCGGCGATCGAGAAGGCGAAGGCAGCCGGCGCGCTGGTCATCTTCATTTCCGATCCGCTGTCGCTGACGGTCACCAGTTCGTCGGCAAGCCTCGGCGCGGACATAGCCGTCGGCTCCATGCAGCGCTTCGGCGTGCCGATGGGCTTTGGCGGTCCCCATGCGGCCTATTGCGCCGTGTCGGAAAAACTCACCCGCCTGATGCCGGGCCGGCTCGTCGGCCAGTCAGTCGATGCGCATGGCCGTCCCGGCTTCCGCCTCGCGCTGCAGACGCGCGAGCAGCACATCCGCCGCGATAAGGCGACCTCCAACATCTGCACCGCGCAGGCCCTGCTCGCCAATATGGCCACCGCCTATGCCATCTGGCACGGTCCGTCCGGCCTGAAGGCTATCGCCACCCGCATCCACAGGCTCGCCAACGGACTGGCCGCAGGGCTGACCGCCGCAGGTGTAAAGGTGCTTGGCGCCAGCCGCTTCGATAGCGTCACGGCCGAGGTAAAAGGCAAGGCGCAGGCCATTGCCGATGAAGCCGAAAAAGGCGGCCGTCTGCTGCGCGTCATCGATGCCGACCATGTTGGCATCGCCTTCGATGAAACCTCCACGGAGGCCGATCTCGAAGCCATTGCCGCGCTGTTCGGCGCCAAGGCCACGGCCGCCGCTTCGGACAGCCTGCCCGGCAAGCCGCGCGGCGGGGAATTCCTCACCCAGCCGGTGTTCCACGAAAACCGCTCCGAAACCGACATGATGCGCTATCTGCGCCGGTTGGGCGACAAGGATCTGGCGCTCGACCGCGCCATGATCCCGCTCGGCTCCTGCACGATGAAGCTCAATGCGGCGGCGGAAATGATGCCGGTGAGCTGGCCGAACATCGCCAACCTGCATCCCTTCGCCCCGAAGGCACATACGCTCGGCTTCCGCGACATGATCACGGAGCTCGAAAGCTGGCTGGCCGAGATTACCGGCTTCGATGCCGTCACCCTGCAGCCCAATGCCGGCAGTCAGGGCGAATATGCGGGCCTGCTCGCCATTCGCGGTTATCACAAGTCGCGCGGCGAAGGGCACCGCAACATCTGCCTTATCCCCTCCTCCGCGCATGGCACCAACCCGGCTTCGGCCGCGATGGCCGGCATGAGCGTTGTGGTGGTGCGCTGCACCGATGACGGCAATATCGACATCGACGACCTGAAGGCCAAGGCCGAACAGCACG
The DNA here is from genome assembly GCF_059509755.1 of Aquamicrobium sp. YD-1-mutant5. Lineage (NCBI taxonomy): Bacteria > Pseudomonadati > Pseudomonadota > Alphaproteobacteria > Hyphomicrobiales > Phyllobacteriaceae > Aquamicrobium > Aquamicrobium sp. YD-1-mutant5. The sequence continues at coordinate 52,382 of NZ_JCAKKP010000014.1, read as the reverse complement.
GCGCCAATCTGGCGGCGCTGATGTTCACCTACCCGTCCACGCATGGCGTGTTCGAGGAAGGCGCCAAGGACATCTGCAACATCGTGCACGCGCATGGTGGTCAGGTCTATTTCGACGGCGCCAACCTCAATGCGCTGGTCGGTCTCGCTCGCCCCGGCGACATCGGCGCCGACGTCTGCCACATGAACCTGCACAAGACCTTCTGCATCCCGCATGGCGGCGGTGGCCCGGGCGTCGGGCCGATCGGCGTCAAGTCGCATCTGGCTCCGCACCTGCCGGGCCATGTTGCGGAAGGCTCCGCTCATGCGGTTTCGGCAGCCCCCTTCGGCAGCGCATCGATCCTGCCCATCACATGGATGTATATCCGCATGATGGGCCCCACCCTGAAGAAAGCGACGGAGATTGCCATCCTGTCGGCCAACTATCTGGTGGCGCGGCTCGGCAACCACTTCTCGGTGCTCTACCGGGGCCGTGGCGGACGCGTGGCGCATGAGTGCATCCTCGACACGCGCGTGCTCAAGGACCGTTCCGGCATCACCGTCGACGACATCGCCAAGCGCCTGATCGACTACGGCTTCCACGCTCCCACCATGTCGTTCCCGGTTGCCGGAACGCTGATGGTGGAGCCGACGGAATCCGAGCCGAAGGCCGAAGTGGATCGTCTGTGCGAAGCACTGATCGCCATCGCGGACGAAGCCGCCAAGGTGGAAAAGGGCGTATGGCCGGCCGATGACAACCCGCTGGTCAATGCGCCGCACACGGCATCCGAGGTTCTGGTCGGCGAGTGGACGCATCCTTATTCGCGCATGGAAGCCGCCTACCCGGCTGAAAATGCCGACAGCATCGTCAAATACTGGCCGCCGGTGTCGCGCATCGACAACGTGGCCGGCGATCGCAACCTGATCTGCTCCTGCCCGCCCGTGTCCGAATACAGCGACGCGGCCGAATAAGCCGATTCGGTAGAAAACATGGCAGAGGCCGGCGCAAAATGCCGGCCTCCTGCTTTTCAGGGCAGTGTCTGGCTTTTCAACACAGCGTTTGGAACCGTCCGGCCCTTGCTCCCCGCGCCAATCCTCTGTATTGCGTGGAAACGATCCTGAACAGAACCGGAACCTTGGTCGCGCTTGCCCCCAAAGCGTGGCAGACTAACCGGTGATTCGCAGCCTCCGCTCACGGACCCGCATGGACGACAGCAACGATCTTTTCGCCCGCATCGATGACAAGCCGCAGCCGGTGCGCGCACCTGCACGCCCGGCCGATCCGCTTGTGGAAGCGGCCCGCAAGGCGGCAACGGCTGCTGCTCCGGTAGCCTCTCCGCCGCCGAAGCCTGTGCCTTCCGCGCCTGCGCCAATCGGCGACGGATACAGCGCGGCCGACATCGAAGTTCTGGAAGGGCTGGAGCCGGTGCGGCGTCGGCCCGGCATGTATATCGGCGGCACCGACGAAAAGGCGCTGCATCATCTGTTTGCCGAAGTCATCGACAACTCGATGGACGAGGCCGTTGCCGGCCACGCCACCTTCATCGAGGTGGAGCTTTCCGCCGACGGTTTTCTGACCGTGACCGATAATGGCCGCGGCATTCCCGTCGATCTGCACCCGAAATACAACCGCCCCGCCATCGAGGTCATCATGACCACGCTGCACTCCGGCGGCAAATTCGATTCCAAGGTCTATGAAACCTCGGGCGGCCTGCATGGCGTCGGCGTCTCCGTCGTCAACGCCCTGTCTGAGGAACTGGAAGTCGAGATTGCGCGCGGGCGCAAGCTCTATCGGCAGCGTTTCTCGCGCGGCAAGCCGCTTGGCGATCTCGAACATCTGGGCGACATCCACAACCGGCGCGGGACGAAGATCCGCTTCAAGCCGGACGATCAGATTTTCGGCAAGGGCGCGAAGTTCGATCCGGCGCGCCTCTACAAGATGGCGCGCTCCAAGGCCTATCTTTTCGGCGGCGTCGAGATCCGCTGGAACTGCGATCCCCTGCTGATCGGCGAGAAGGACACCACGCCCCCGAAGGCCGAGTTCCACTATCCGGGCGGTCTCAAGGATTATCTGGCCGCCTCGCTGGGCGGCGATTTTCAGGTCACGCGCGAAATCTTCGCCGGCAAAACCGAGCGTCAGGGTGGTCATGGCTCCGTCGAATGGGCCGTGACCTGGTATGGCGGCGACGGCTTCCTAAACTCCTACTGCAACACCATTCCGACCGGTGAAGGCGGCACGCATGAAACCGGACTGCGGAACGTGCTGCTGCGCGGCCTGCGCGCTTATGCCGATCTGGTCGGCAACAAGCGCGCCTCGGTGGTGACGTCGGAAGACGTGATGATTTCGGCCGCCGGCATGCTGTCCGTATTCATCCGCGAACCGGAATTCGTCGGCCAGACCAAGGATCGCCTTGCGACGGTCGAAGCCGTGCGCATCGTCGAAAGCGCTATCCGCGATCCGTTCGACCACTGGCTGGCAGACAACCCGCAGGAAGCCTCGAAGCTGCTCGACTGGGTGATCCAGCGCGCCGACGAGCGCGTTCGCCGCCGTCAGGAGCGCGAGGTGTCGCGCAAGACCGCCGTGCGCAAGCTGCGTCTGCCCGGCAAGCTGGCCGACTGCACCCAGAATGCCGCCGCAGGTGCAGAACTGTTCATCGTCGAGGGTGACTCGGCCGGTGGCTCCGCCAAGCAGGCGCGCGACCGCGCCACGCAGGCCGTCCTGCCGCTGCGCGGCAAGATCCTCAACGTCGCCAGCGCCGGTCACGACAAGCTCACCGCCAACCAGACGATTTCCGACCTGGTCCAGGCGCTGGGCTGCGGCACGCGCTCGAAATATCGCGATCAGGACCTTCGCTACGACCGCGTCATCATCATGACCGACGCCGACGTCGACGGCGCGCACATCGCCTCGCTGCTCATCACCTTCTTCTATCAGGAGATGCCGCAGCTCATACATGGCGGGCATCTCTACATGGCGGTGCCTCCGCTCTATTCGATCCGGCAGGGCGGCAAGGTCGCCTATGCGCGCGACGACGCCCACAAGGACGAATTGCTGCGCACCCAGTTCACCGGGCGCGGCAAGATCGAGATCGGCCGCTTCAAGGGCCTTGGCGAGATGATGGCGCATCAGCTCAAGGAAACCACCATGGACCCGAAGAAGCGCACGCTTCTGCGTGTCGATGTGATCGATGAGGAAGCAGCAACCCGCGATGCGGTGGATGCGCTGATGGGCACAAAGCCGGAAGCACGTTTCCGCTTCATCACCGAGCGTGCCGAATTCGCCGAGGCCGACGCGCTGGACATCTGATCCTTTATGCGAGCGATGAACCGGCTCAGGGACACGCTTGCAGGCCTGATGCGTCCGACGCGCGGCGACTGGGTTTTCGCACTTCGCACCACGCTTGCCGGTCTTGTCGCGCTGTTTGTGGCCTATGCCCTGCGGCTGGAGCATCCGCATTGGGCCATGATGACGGTGTTCATCGTCGCCCAGCCCGTTGCCGGCATGGTGCTGGCCAAAAGCTTCTACCGGCTGATCGGAACGCTGGCGGGCGCACTTGCAGCGCTCGTCATGGTGCCGTTGTTTGGCGGCCATGCCTGGCTGTTCCTCGCCGTGCTGTCACTGTGGATAGGGATCTGCACCTGGTTCGCCTCGCTGTTGCGCAATCCGGAAGCCTATGGTGCCGCCCTCGCCGGCTATACGGCGATCATCATCGGCTTGCCCGGCTTTGCCGAACCGCATCTGCTTCACGATCTGGCCCTGGCGCGCTGCGGCGAGATCGTCATCGGCATCTTATGCGCCGGCATCAGCAGCCGGCTCATGCTGCCGCAACTGGCTTCGGAAGCCATGGGAACCCGGCTGGCTGGCTGCATCAGTGACCTTGCCACTTATGCGCGCGGGGCCTTTTCAGGCGCCGACATTTCGACGCTGCGGCCCGTTCACCGAAAGCTGGTGACGGACATACAGGCGCTCAGCGAAATGCGCGCCTATGCGCGGCTGGAAATGCCCGGACGCGCCAGCCGCGCCCATTCCGTGCGGCGCGCCATCGGCCATCTGCTGTCCGCCATTTCGGCGGCCCGGATGCTGCGGCAGCACTCGCTGCCGGACAACGAGGCGCTGCAACCCATACGCGACGCACTGAAATCGCTGATCGACGATCTGGCCGCGCCCGGCGCCCTTGACGATACAGCCCCCTTCATCGCGCGCCTCGACGAGATCGCAGCCATGGCGGCGATGGCGAGATCCACGGATGGGGACGATCCCGTTGCCACGGCTTCGCGGCTGGCGCTGGTGCGGGAGTTCGTCCACGCGCTGAAAGGCGCCTTGCGCGGTCTGGACATGCTGCGCCACGAGCCGGACCGGCAGAAAAGCCTGCGCCGGCAGCCGGCTCTCGTCATTCACCGCGACCACGATGCGGCACGGCGCAACGCCATCCGCGCCATGGTGGCCACGGCGCTGGTCGCGGCCTTCTGGCTGGAAACGCAATGGTCGAGCGCGGCGGGCATCGTCGTCATCGTCGCCGTCGTGGCCAGCCTGTTCGCGGCGCGGCCGTTTCCGGTCAAGGTCGCATGGGGTTTCTTCAAGGGCACTCTTCTTGCCCTGCCCTTCGCATTCGTGGTCGGACAGGTGCTCCTGCCCGCCTTTCCCGGATTTTTCTGGTTCGCGCTGTTCGTCGTGCCGATACTGGTGCCGGCGGCACTTGCCATGGCCAATCCGCGCCTGACCGGCGTCGCGACCGCATTTGCGATCAATTTCCTCGCCTTCCTGAGCCCGCACCAGCTCATGAGCTACGACCCGGCGGAGTTTCTTGCCGGTTCCGGCTCGATACTGATCGGCATCCTGCTGGCGATCGGCGTATTCCTCACCGTGCTTCCCGCCAATCCGCGCCGCACGGCCGAAGGCATAGTGCGCGTCATGCGTGAGGATCTGGCGCGCCTGTGCCTGCATGAGCGCATCGCAAAGCGATCCGCTTTCGAAAGCCTCGCCTACGACCGGATAAGCCAGTTGATGCCCCTGTTGCAGGGAAGAGGAAAGGAAGGCGAGGCGCTCATCGCCGGCAGCGTGGCGGCGGTGACGGCCGGCCTTTCGGTGCTGCGCCTGCGCATTTCCATGCTGGGCAGCGGGCTGACGGCAGCAGACAAGAAAGAGGCAGGTGATTTCCTGCGCCAGGTGGCGCGCGGGCTTTTGGTGAAGCCTGCCGGCTCGTCATGGGCAGGAACGGTTGCCGACGCTCGCCGGACAGCCGGCCGGATCGCAGCTTCCGGCAACGCCGAGGCCTTGCAGGCCGCCGCCTCCATGCGCGTTATCGCGGCGGCGATCGAGGATCACCCGGCCTTCTTCAGTCGCAGGGCCTGAATTCAGGCAGCGGCTATGGCGAGGGCGTGGCCACGCGCATTTTCGCGCAGCGCATCGAGGTGGATGGATTTCACCAGCGTGGCGAGATCGCCCTGCGCTCCCTGCCCGCCGAGCTCCTTCAGCATCAGCCAGCTTACCTCCTGAACGCCGGCGACTCGCTTGCCGTTGGCGACCTCGCGCCAGATTCTCAGCGCGCGCAGGATGATGGCATGGGTGGCATCGGCAAGGCCGGCACTTGCCAGCAAGGCACGCAGGGCAACGTCGTTGCCGGCGGCCAGCAGGGAGGCCACGCGCTGCTCGCTGCGGCGGGTCAGAACCACCAGCGCCCGGCCGAAGAAATCGATCTTGCCATGGGCAACCGTGCGAATGAGGAAGGAAGCCGTCAGATCGCCGCGCAGGCGCAGATGCTCGGCCAGCGCCTCATGTTCATCGGCATTGGTTGCCTCTATCAGCGTCAGCGACGCCTTTGTGCAGGCATCGCGCAGCAGGCGGTCGGCACGCGCAGCACCCATCAGCGCCTGCACCAGCGGCGATCCCTTCAGCGTTTCGCCAAGCCTGACCAGCAGCGTGTGGCGGCAATCCGCAGGCAGCCGCACATCGCCAACGAGCGCCTCACGCACCGGCCCCAGATGGCCGAAACGTTCCGTCATGCGGCGAAAGCTCAGCGAGGCAATATCCGCCCCGCAGTTTTTAAGCAGCATAACGCAGGCGTCCGCCTCGCCGATCTCTGCGATTGCGGCAGCCACCTGCATCGACACGAAGGGGCGGTCTGCCACCAGCTTCTGGGTGGCGAGGGTTCCCGCAGCAACCCGGTCGATGAGATCGGCATCCGTCAAAAGCGGCGAGCGGGCAACGACGAGGGCCGCCACTTCCGGCTGGTCGGCGGCAAGGGTGGCAATGACCTGAACCGGCGCATGCCGGCTCATGGAAAGCGCCTCGGCCATGGCCTGCCGCACCTTGGAGGACGGATCGTCGAGCAGCAGCGTCAGCGCCGCCTCGGCCGCGCAGCGGTCCTCGAAAGGCAGCGTATTGTTGACATAGGCATGGGCAAGAGCCGCGGCCGCGGCCGCGCGTTCCGAGACCTTCGCAGTGCAGATCCACTTCAGGAAATGCGAAACAACTATCATATGCCCTGCCCCACCAGGCCAGCCCCGGCCATGCAACGCAGGATAGATTCGATGGCTTAATAAAGCGTTCACCATGTTTCAGCGTGAAGGCAACGCTTGCGGGACATGCGGCAGCGCCCTATCAGAAAGCACGAAGAGGAGAATGCAATGGCCGGTCTTTATCTTGAGGAATTCGAAGTCGGACACGTCTTTCGCCACACACTGCGCAAGACCGTCACCGAAAGCGACAACATGCTGTTTTCGGTGATGACGCTGAATCCCCAGCCACTGCATATCGATTTCGACTTCGCCTCGAAGACCGAATGGGGCAAGCCGCTGGTCAATTCCCTGTTCACGCTCGGCCTGATGATCGGCATCGCGGTGAACGACCTTACCGTTGGCACCACCATCGGCAATCTCGGCATGACGGACACGGTGTTCCCGCACCCGCTGTTCCATGGCGATACGGTGCGGGTGGAAACCACCGTCGTCTCGGTGCGTGAATCGAAATCCAAGCCTGATCGCGGCATCGTGGAGATGGAACACAGGGCCTACAACCAGAACGACGTTCTGGTGGCGAAATGCCTGCGGCAGGCCATGATGCTGAAGAGACCGGCCTGATGCGCTCGCTTCTGTTCGTTCCCGGCGATTCGGAAAAGAAGCTGGAGAAAGGCTTTTCATCCGGGGCCGATGTGGTGATCGTCGACCTTGAGGACTCCGTCGCTCCGGCCAACAAGGAAAACGCGCGCCGCATCGCCGCCGATTTCCTTTCCGCACGCCAGTCAGGCGGAAAGCCTGCCGTCTATGTGCGCGTCAACGATCTTTCGACCGGCCTCACCGATGGCGATCTCGCCGCAGTGGCGGACGCGCGCCCGCACGGCATCATGCTGCCCAAATCGACCAGCGGCGCGGACGTGCAGCAGCTTTCCGCAAAGCTGCGCGTGCATGAAGCGCAAAATGGGCTGCCGGATGGCGGCATCGGCATCATCGCCATTGTGACGGAGACGGCTGCCTCGCTGTTCACGGGTGCTACCTATGCCGGCGCAAGCACACGCCTTGCCGGGCTGACATGGGGTTCCGAGGATCTGTCGGCAGCCATAGGCGCGCGTTCGGCACGCGATGCGGACGGGCGCTATACGGACGTGTTCAGGCTTGCCCGCACCGTCACCCTGCTTGCGGCATCGGCTGCCGAAACCACGGCCATCGACAGCGTGTATCCTGATTTCCGCGATCTGGCCGGGCTGGAAGCCGAATGCCTTGAAGCCGAGCGCGACGGGTTCACCGCCAAGATGGCGATCCATCCAGCACAGGTTCCCGTCATCAACGCCGCCTTCACGCCATCAGCCGAGGCCATCGAGCATTCGCAAGCCGTTGTGGCGGCGTTCGAAGCCGCCGGAAATCCGGGCGTGGTGGGCATCGGCGGCAAGATGTACGACCGCCCTCACCTGCGCCTCGCCGAGCGCCTTCTGGCACGGGCACGGGCCGCGGGTGTGACCAGCTAGAGCGCGATGACTTTTCCCTGAATCGCCATCACGCTCTCCCTTTTATTGAGCATGATCTTTTCCGAAAACCGGTTACCACTTTTCAGGATCATGCTTTTAGCATGATCATCCCTGCCAGGGGCCGGTGTAATCCGCATAAAGCGTTGCCGGGTCGGGACGCGGACGGTCCTGTACTGGCCCCTCGAAAGTTCCTATGTGGACGAAGCCGACGACGCGCTCGTCGGGCGCCAGCCCCAGCACCGCCCGGCCTTCGGGACTATCGGAATACCAGTTGGTGATGAGATTGGTGCCGAAGCCCAGCGCATTGGCCGCGATCATCAGATTCATCGCCGCCATGCCGCCCGAGAGGAATTTCTCCCAGTCGGGTATCGACGGGTGATGTTTTGGCGTCGAGACCACGCCGATCACGACGGGCGCGCGCGAAAACCGCGTCTGCTCCTTCATGCGTCGCCCTTCCGGCAGCGGGCCTTCCAGCTCTTCGGCAAGAGCCACCAGCCGGCGCCCGACCTCCTCACGCGCTTCGCCGCGATAGATGATGAAGCGCCACGGCGCCAGCTTGCCGTGATCCGGCACGCGGGAAGCCGCCGCGATGATCTTCGCGATCTGGGCATCGTCGGGACCGGGAGCCTTCAGGTCCTGAACCGGAACCGAGGTTCTGGTCAGCAGGAAGTCCATGATCGTCTCGTTCATCGGCACGCATCCTCCGGTGGGATTGGGACCGGCGGCTGGGGCGCCCGATCTTGCGATCTGCCCGGGCATTGCCGGAAAATGGAGGCATCCGTCCACACGGATGCTGTCGGGCCTTGAAATTGCCACCAGCTTGCGGTTCAAGGCAAGGTATGTTTGCAGCGGTTCGCCGTCTTTCCCCGATCATGTTGGCCGCCGCGCTCGGCATGGCCATGTCCGTGCCATCCGGGGCACAGGACGATGACGGCATCGGCGAACTCAAGCTCCCCGGCATTTCCAGCTATGCGACGCCGCACAGCGACGCCCAGCTTGCCGTCCCGGACGGAAACGTTACCCTCAGCGCGCATCTCACCGAAGGCGGAGAGGACATCTCCCGCGGCATGGTGTGGCGTGTTTTCAGGCCCGAGCCGGATGCAGATGGCAAACTGCCGCTGATCGCCTCGGCGCAGGGCGGCACCACCTCGTTCGAGCTCGAACCGGGCAGCTATCTGGTCCACGCCTCCTATGGCCGGGCGGGCGCCACCAAGCGCATTTCCGTGGGCAGGCAGCCCCAGCGCGAGAGCTTCGTTCTCGATGCGGGCGGCCTCAAGCTTGACGCTGTAGCCGTAGGCGGCGGGCGCATTCCGCCGGCAAAACTGCGCTTTGCCATCTATGAGGGCGATGGCGACAGCCCGGGCGAACGCCCGCTGATCCTGCCCAACGTGCAGCCGAACACCGTGGTCCGGCTGAATTCCGGCACCTACCACATCGTTTCGACCTACGGTTCGGTGAACGCCATCATCCGCTCCGACATAAGGGTCGAGGCCGGCAAGCTCACCGAGGCAACCGTGGAGCACCATGCCGCCGAAGTCACGCTGAAGCTGGTGCGTGAAGCCGGTGGCGAGGCCATTGCCGATACGTCGTGGTCGGTCCTGAACGAGGCGGGCGAACAGGTCAAGGAAAGCGTCGGGGCCTTCGCGCCGATGGTTCTGGCCGATGGCGACTATACGGTGATCGCCAAGAACCGCGACCGCATCTACCAGACGGATTTCAAGGTGGAACCGGGTCGCAACCGCGAGATCGAGGTGGTGGCGTCCGAAGCCTCGGCGGTGGACCCCGAAGCCGCGGACTGACTGTTCACCACTTTCAAGGTTGCAACAGTTTTCCTCCCATGACACAAATACAGCGTTCTCAGGGCGGGGTGAGACTCCCCACCGGCGGTATGCAGGCTTAGCCTGCGAGCCCGCGAGCGCTTTCCTCCCAGCCATCTTCTCCGGCCTGTGGGGAAAGGTCAGCAGATCAGGTGCGATGCCTGAGCCGACGGTTACAGTCCGGATGGAAGAGGACATGTGGGCACCGCCGACTATGCGGGCGAAGTGCCTTCATGTGATCGCCTTGGGTGACGTGTCTGTTGCTGAAAGGAGATCGCCATGACACAAGCCCGATCAGAAGTAGCTCACCCTTCTTTTTCCCGTTCCGCGCGCTATGCCTTCATCAAGGCCAACTGGCACAGTGACATCGTCGATCGCGCGCTGGAAGGATTCACCCAGCTCATTCCCGCCGAACAGGTCGATGTCTTCGACGTTCCCGGCGCATTCGAGATGCCGCTGCTCGCCCGTGATCTTGCGCAGACTGGCCGCTACGCGGCTGTCGCGGCGGCCGCGCTTGTGGTGGATGGTGGCATCTACCGGCACGATTTCGTCGCGCAGGCGGTTGTCGACGGACTGATGCGCGCCGGCATGGATTCCGGTGTTCCCGTGCTGTCGGTGTCGCTTACCCCACACCACTATCAGGAAACCGAGCACCACAACCGCATCTTTTCCGAGCACTTCGTCAAGAAGGGCCGTGAGGCGGCGGAGGCGGCGCTGATCATTGGCAGGACCCGCGCGCAGCTGGCTGCCGCTGCCTGAATTCATTCATCGAAATGAAAACGGCGGCGGATTGCTCCGCCGCCGTTTTTCGTGTCCACGAGCCCAGCCTGATCAGCCTGCGCGGGCGCGCTTGAGGTCTGGCGGGGTCGCCTCGTCGACAAGCGCCGTGATCGCCTCGTCCAGTGTCATCGACTGCTGGTCGCGGGAACCGAGGCGGCGCATGTTGACCGAACCCTCCTCGGCCTCGCGCTTGCCGCAGACGAGGATGACCGGCACTTTCGCCAGGCTGTGCTCACGCACCTTGTAATTGATCTTCTCGTTGCGCAGATCGGCTTCGGCAGACAGGCCGGCGGCCTTCAGCTTCGCCACCACCTGCTTCACATAGTCGTCGGCATCGGAGGTGATCGTCGCCACCACCACCTGCAAGGGCGCGAACCACAGCGGCATCTGGCCGGCATGGCTTTCGATGAGAATGCCGAGGAAGCGTTCCAGCGAACCGCAGATGGCGCGATGCACCATCACCGGCTGCTTCTTCTCCGAATCCGCGCCGATGTAGAACGCGCCGAAGCGCTCCGGCAGGTTGAAGTCCACCTGCGTGGTGCCGCACTGCCATTCGCGGCCGATAGCATCCCTCAGCGTGTACTCGAACTTCGGCCCGTAGAAGGTGCCCTCGCCTTCGTTGATGCCAATCTTGATACGGTTGTCCTCACGCGCCATGCGCGCCAGCGCGCGGCGCAGGATGTCCTCGGCATGGTCCCATGCCGCATCGGTGCCGACGCGCTTTTCCGGCCGCGTGGCGAGTTTCACCACCACTTCCTCGAAGCCGAAATCCTTGTACACCGACATCATCAGGTCGTTGATCTTGAGGATTTCCGCTTCAAGCTGATCCTCGGTGCAGAAGATATGCGCATCATCCTGCGTGAATGCGCGCACGCGCATCAGACCATGCAAGGCCCCGGACGCTTCATAGCGATGCACATTTCCGAACTCCGCAAGCCGGATCGGCAGGTCGCGGTAGGATTTCAGGCCATGCTTGAATATCTGCACATGGCCGGGGCAGTTCATCGGCTTCAGCGCAAACACGCGCTGATCGGCATCCGGGTCGTCCGGATGGGTGAAGGCGTGGGCCGACTTCACCGCGAACATGTTCTCCTGATACCAGCCCCAGTGACCAGAAGTCTCCCACAGGCTCTTGTCGAGCACCTGCGGGGCGTTCACCTCCTGATAATCGTCGCCGAGGCGGCGGCGCATATAGGCGATGAGGTTCTGGAACATCTTCCAGCCCTTGGCGTGCCAGAAGACGACGCCCGGCCCTTCCTCCTGGAAGTGGAACAGGTCCATTTCGCGGCCAAGGCGGCGATGGTCGCGCTTCTCGGCCTCTTCCAGCATGTGCAGATACTGCTCGAGCTGTTCCTGCGTCGCCCATGCGGTGCCGTAGATGCGCGTCAGCATCGGGTTGTTGGCATCGCCGCGCCAGTAGGCGCCGGCAACCTTCATCAGCTTGAAGGCGTTGCCGATCTGGCCGGTGGAGGCCATGTGCGGGCCGCGACAAAGATCGAACCAGTCGCCCTGATAATAGATCTTCAGGTCCTGATCCTCGGGGATCGCCTCGACCAGTTCGACCTTGTAGGCCTCGCCCTTGTCGCGGAACACCTGCTTCGCCTTCTCGCGCGACCAGACTTCCTTTGTGAAAGGCTTGTTGCGCTGAATGATCTCGCGCATCTTCTTTTCGATGGCCGCGAAATCGTCCGGCGTGAAAGGCTCGTTGCGGGCGAAGTCGTAGTAGAAACCGTTGTCGATTACCGGACCTATGGTCACCTGCGTGCCCGGCCACAGTTCCTGCACGGCCTCGGCCAGAACGTGCGCGGCGTCGTGGCGAATCAGTTCCAGCGCGCGGGGATCGTCGCGGGTGACGATCTCGACCTTGCCGGACCCGCCCAGCGGATCGGACAGATCGCGCAGGGTGCCGTCGAAAGTGTAGGCGACGGCCTTCTTGGCCAGCGACTTCGAGATGGATTCCGCAAGTGCAGCACCGGTCGTCGCGGCGTCATACTCGCGCGACGAGCCATCGGGAAATGTGAGGGAAACGGTATTCGACACGGGTGTTCTCCTATCCAGTCCCGCAAACGAGCGCGGGTGGGTTTGATGCGGCTTGAATGCCGAGCCGGTCTGATAGTGCCTGTTCCGGCCTGAGTAAAGGCGGCGAAGCATCGCGGCATCCCGCGATCCGCCGCCGCCCGGTTCAGGGAACTTCGATGGTGATGCAGTCGTGCCGGTTGCTCTTCAGCATCGCGCAGGCGCGGGTGGCGGCTGCCTGATCCTCGAAGCCCTCGAAGCGGGCGCGATAAAGCGTGCGGCCGTTGCGGGATGTGGTTTCGATCTGCGCAAGAGCTCCCGTATGGACCGTGCGCACCAGCGACCCGACCTTGTCCAGAAGCTCCTGTGCCGCGCCCCGGCTGGGCAGCGCCGCGACCTGAATCTGCCAGCCGGTCAGGGAAGGTACCGGAAAGCCGCCGTCACCCTGCTCGATTTCAGGCATGTGCATCTCGGGCATATGCATGGCAATTTCCACCGCCGGCCTTGGCGTCGGCACCGGCACATTCATCGCCACCAGAGGCGCTTCGACGGTTTCACCGTTGCTGAAGCGTGTCAGCAGCGTCGCCATCTGGTTGTCGCGCGCACGGGCCGTCTTTCCGCCCAGCACGACGCCGATCAGGCGATGGCCGTTGAGGTTGAGGGAGCTTGCGAGGTTGTAGCCGGCTGCATCGGTGTAGCCGGTCTTGATGCCATCAACGCCGCCATAGCGATACATGAGGTTGTTGTGGCCCCTGCGCAGCTTGCCGCGAAACACGAAAGACGGCTGCGCAAACAGGCGATATTCCTTCGGAAAATCCCGCTGCAGGGCAAGGCCGAGCAGAGCCATGTCGCGCGCGGTCGTGGTCTGTTTCAGGCCATCCGTCAGCCCCGACGGGTTGGTGAAGGCCGTATCCTTCATGCCGATCTGCCGGGCGCGCTGCGTCATCAGGCGGCCGAACTGAACCTCAGAGCCGGCCAGATGCTCGCCGATGGCAGCCGCAGCATCATTTGCGGAGACGACGATCATACCGTCCACGGCTTCGCGCACGCTGATCGTGTCGCCGGGTTTCACCCACAGCTTGGTGGGGATCTTGATGGAAGCGTTGCGCGATACGGTGACGCGGTCCTCCCAGCGCAGACGGCCATCGCGGATCGCCTCGAAGGTGATGTAGAGCGTCATCATCTTGGCCAGAGAAGCCGGCGGCTGGATGCGGCTGCCACCGTCCTCGCCGACGAAAACGCCGCTGTCCACGTCGAAGACCGCCCACGAGGTTTCTGCGAGTGCCGCACCAGCGCCCAACACGATGGAGCCAGCGGCAAACAGGGCCGCAAGAAAATTGCGGACACCCCGCCCAGCACGAAAAGCCTGCATCAAGTCCCCTCGAACGAATCGCATTTCTGAAAAATATCGCGGCAAAATGTAAGGCTCGGGATCGAAAAAGCCGAAGCCGTTCCACCCTCACCATGGTAAATTTTTGCTAACAAATAATGAGGAAAGTTTTAACGATTGCCCATCCGGCGACACGATCTGCAAGCTATCCACAGCCACGTTTTCTGCCGATCTCGCGATACCGCCACGGCAGGAACCAGCGAAAGCGCTGTCCGAGCTGCTCAGGCACGTTGTCGATGCCGCGCGTTCCGCCCGGCCCGCAGCGCAGAAAGCGGAACAGGCCCATCCAGCCGCCAGCCCACAGGCCATGGCGGGCGATCGCCTCATAGGCATATTCGGAACAGGTCGGCAGATGCCGGCAGGTGTTGCCGATGAAACCCGACAGCGTGAGCTGATAGAGGCGCACCAGAGACGTGCCCAGCACGCGGCCCGGCGTTTTGCGCCATGCCCCGGCCCAGTTGCGGCCTGCCCTGCAGGCCTGCGGTGCATGATTGTGCCCGTCTGTCACGCTTTTGTCCCGGCTGATTGCTCGTCCAGACAGATGCGGTTTCCGGGCGGGCTTTGCAATGTTTCAAGGGCGCGGCGTCAAGGATAAGTGAACACTGCGTTGCCGCCCCCAGCCATTTGAATGGACGGTCGGGCCTGACTATCTTCGGCGCAACACAACGCCCGGCAACAGGCCGGACAGGAGGCCGCTATGCCCGACATCACTGAACCGCAGATCATAGAGCTCGGAGTGGACACGTTCGGCGACGTCACCTTCGCCGATGACGGAACCCTGCTGCCGCAGGCGCAGGTGATCCGCAACCTGATCGATCAGGCGGTTCTTGCCGATCAGACCAAAGTCGACTTCATCGGCGTTGGCGAACATCACCGGGATGACTTTGCCGTCTCCGCACCCGAAGTGGTGCTGGCCGGTATCGCCGCGCGCACGGAACGAATCCGGCTTGGCTCGGCTGTCACCGTTCTGAGTTCGGACGATCCGATCCGCGTGTTCCAGCGCTTCTCGACGGTGGACGCGATCTCCAACGGCCGCGCCGAGGTCATTCTCGGGCGGGGCTCGTTCACCGAATCCTTCCCGCTGTTCGGCTTCAAGCTCTCCGATTACGAGACGCTGTTCACCGAAAAGCTGGACCTGTTTGCGGCTTTGATCAAAGGTGGGCCGGTGACGTGGCAGGGCTCGGTGCGTCCGCCCCTCCAGGAACAGCACGTTTATCCGCCCATCGAGCATGGCACGCTGAAGACCTGGATCGGCGTTGGAGGCAGCCCGGAATCGGTGATCCGCGCCGCCCGCTACCAGTTGCCGCTGATGCTCGCCATCATCGGTGGCGATCCGAAGCGCTTCAAACCCTATGCGGATCTCTACCGCGATGCGCTCTCGCAGCTCAACGCACCTGCGCTGCCCATCGGCGTGCATTCGCCCGGCCACATCGCCGAGACGGACGAGCAGGCGCGCGAGGAACTGTGGCCGAGCTACAAGAAGATGCACGACCGCATCGGCGGCGAGCGCGGCTGGGGGCCGGTGACGATCGCCGCCTTCAATTCGGAGGCCGATATGGGCTCGCTCTATGTCGGCTCCCCGGAAACGGTGGCAAAGAAGATCGCCTCCACCGTCAAGGCGCTCGGCGCCCAGCGGTTCGACCTGAAATATTCGTCAGGTCCGATGGAGCACGGGAAGATGATGCGTTCGATCGAACTTTACGGGACGCGGGTCATTCCCATGGTTCGCGAACTGCTGGCGGAATGACCTTATGAAAATCCCCCTCCCGTGACCGGGAGGGGGATTTTTTCATGCCGCTTCTCATGCCGCTTCTCCGGCCTTCGCCTTTTCGATCTGATCGATGCAGTCGACCACGGCGTCGAACACCAGCATGGTGGAGGCATGGCGCGCCTTGTAGTCGCGCACCGGCTCCAGATATTTCAGGTCGTCGAAACGCCCCTGCGGCGCAGCCCCTTCTTCCTTGAGCATTTTCAGCATGGTCTCACGCAGGTCGCGCAGTTCCTGCGCGTTCGCGCCGACGACATGCTGCGCCATGATCGAAGAGGACGCCTGACCGAGCGCGCAGGCCTTCACATCATGCGCATAATCGGTGACGATGCCGTCACGCATGGACAAATCGACAACAACCGTCGAGCCGCACAGTTTGGAATGTGCTTTCGCAGTTGCGTCAGGATTTTCCAGCCGCCCGATGCGCTCGATATTTCCGGCAAAAGCCAGAATTTTCTTGTTGTAGACGTCGTCGATCATGATTTTCCGGTTCCTCGCCATCAAATGGACGGCGATTGCCTTATCCACACTTTCAATCGTGGCCCTTGCTCCATATATAATGATGAGGTTCCGGGAACGGCAAGCTGCCTTTGCGCGTCTATGCTTCCGGAACCCAGTCACGCCGCATGCGGGCTTTCAAGCGATCCCGTAACAGGCTGTGGTCCGTTCAACTCGTTCCTCCACCGAGGGGAACTACGGGAGACGCCTTTATGGACGCCGTCATCAAGCAGAAAATGCCTGCCTCCTCCTATCTGGACAAACCGGTTACCGACCGGCCGACGCAGGAAGAGGTCGAAGCCGCGGTGCGCACCCTGCTGCGCTGGACGGGAGACAATCCCGATCGCGAAGGCCTGATCGATACGCCCAAGCGCGTGGCCAAGGCCTATCGCGAGATGTTCAACGGCTACGACATGTGCCCGGCCGAAGAGCTTGGCCGCACCTTCGAGGAAGTGGCCGGCTACGATGATCTCGTCGTCATCCGCGACATCCAGTTTCATTCGCATTGCGAGCACCACATGGTGCCGATCATCGGCAAGGCGCATGTCGGCTATCTGCCGGACGGCAAGGTCGTCGGCCTCTCCAAGATCGCGCGCGTGGTCGATATCTTCGCCCATCGCCTGCAGACGCAGGAATCGATGACGGCGCAGATCGCCAATGTCATCCAGGATGTGCTCAATCCGCGCGGCGTGGCCGTGCTGATCGAGGCGGAGCATATGTGCATGGCCATGCGCGGCATCCGCAAGCAGGGTTCCACCACCCTCACCTCCACCTTCACCGGCACGTTCAGCGACAATGTCGAGGAACAGATCCGGTTCATGACCATGGCGCGGGGCGGGCTGGCGCGCTAGACGCGCCTTCCCCCCTTTCGCAGCCAACGCACTTACGGGAGCAGCCGGCATGGCGCTGACCTTCACCCCCGCCCCTGCGGACAAAACTGCGCTCGAACAGGAGAACGGGGCCTTCACCCCACGCTTCGACGCCAGCGGTCTTGTCACCGCGGTGGTGACCGATGCCGCCGACGGCATGCTTTTGATGGTGGCGCATATGAACGCCAAGGCGCTGGCGCTGACGCTGGAAACCGGCGTCGCCCATTACTGGTCACGCTCGCGCAACGCCTTGTGGAAGAAGGGCGAGACGTCGGGAAACCTGCAACAGGTCGTGGAACTGCGCACCGACTGCGATCAGGATGCGGTGTGGCTGCGCGTTAAGGTCGCAGGCCACGATGCAACCTGCCATACGGGCAGGCGTTCCTGCTTCTACAGGAAAGTGGACGTTCGCGACGGCGCTGCCATCGTTTCCGGAGACGGAACCGCACCCCTGTTCGACGCAGATGCCATCTATCGAAAGTCTCACTGACCCACCCCCCGGCTTGCTTCTATACTGATTCACCTTTTCGATACGGGACGGGCATAGACTGAACGGAACACAAGGGAGATCGTGATGCTCGAATGGGCGTCATTACGTGGCAAACCACAGGTCAGCGAAGCCAACGGGCTGTCGTCGGCCAGCGGCTCCGCAGATCCCTTTCCCCCTCCGGCAAAAGGCATTGCGCTGGCACTTGGCGGCGGCTGCGCGCGCGGCTGGGCGCATATCGGCGTGCTGCGCGCGCTGGACGAAGCCGGCATCGAGATCTCCATGATCGCCGGCACCTCCATCGGCGCGCTGGTGGGTGGCTGCTACCTTGCAGGCAAGCTGGATGAACTCGAAGAGTTCGCCCGCAGCCTCACCAAGCGCCGCATTTTCGGCCTGCTCGACATCACCTTTCGCGGCAGCGGCCTGTTCGGCGGTCTGAAGCTCGATGCGCGCCTGCGCGAGCATCTCAACGGAACGCGTTTCGAGGATCTTCCCAAACCCTTCGTCGGCGTCGCTGCGGAAATTCACAGCGGGCACGAGATCTGGCTCTGGAAAGGCTCGCTGATCACCGCCATGCGCTCCTCTTACGCCCTGCCCGGCATATTCGCGCCGGTGCAGTGCAACGGACGGCTGCTGGTGGACGGCGCGCTGGTCAATCCGGTTCCCGTGTCGGTGTGCCGCGCCTACGAGCAGCCGGCGGTGGTTGCCGTCAATCTCAGTTCCGACAATTTCGGCCGCGCGGCCGTGATCCGCCATGATGCCGGGAACGGAGCGACCGACGCCTCCCCTCATGCGGCCGAGCAGACTTCGGCGCATGACGCGCGGCTTGGCATTACCGGCGTGATGTTCGAGGCCTTCAACATCATTCAGGATCGCATTTCGCGGTCGCGGCTTGCTGGCGACCCGCCCGATCTGTCGCTGCAACCGAGGCTCAGCCATATCGGGCTGGCCGATTTCCATCGCGCCAGCGAAGCCATAGATCTCGGTTACGAAGCCGCCATGGCCAATGTGGAGCAGCTCAGGCGGCTGCAAAGCGCGCTGGTCTGATCATGCCGCCTGATCACGATTCTGCGGCGTCGATGATCCTGAACTGAGCGCTGCGATTGCCGTTCCAGTAGTTCGACGACAGCGAACCTGCCGTATGAATGGTCTGCCCGCGGCTCCTGAACAGGAAATCGCCGAGTGCTGTGTCGGCGGCCCGAAAGGCGATGCCCTGAATGCGCCCGCCGCTATCCGAGCGCAATTCCGCCCGGATGTGGTTTGCGCCCACCAGCCGCGCATCAACCAGCCTGTGACGCGGCAGCGCGAACACCGGCGCGACATGGCCGGTGCCGTAGGGACCAGCCTTTTCCAGCGTGTCGAGCAGTTGCAGCGTGGCGCCTTCAGCGGCAAGGGCTGCATCGATCAGCAGGCTTTCCTGATCCTGAAGCCGGAACACATCGGCCGCCGCCCGCTCCTCGAAGAAGGCGCGCAGTGCGCCGAGCTTTTCCTTCTCCACAGTGATGCCTGCCGCCATGGCATGGCCGCCGCCCTTGACCAGCAGCCCCGCCTCCACCGCCTCGCGCACCATGCGCCCGAGGTCGAAACCCGGAACCGAGCGACCCGACCCGGTGCCGATGCCATTTGGATTGAAGGCGATGGCAAAGGCCGGCCGGCGCGCGTGATCCTTCAGGCGCGAGGCCAGAAGCCCGACAATGCCCGGATGCCATGACGGATCGGCCGTAACGAGAACCGCAGGGCCATTGCCGCCGGCCAGCTCGGCGTCCGCCTCGGCGCGGGCCTGCGCCAGCATTTCAACTTCCATCGCCTGCCGCTCCTGATTGAGGCGGTCGAGCGTTTCCGCGATCGATTGTGCCTCGACCGGGTCGTCGGTTGCCAGCAGCCGGCTGCCCAGCGCGGCATCGCCGATGCGCCCGCCGGCATTGATGCGCGGTCCGATGAGGAAGCCCAGATGAAAGGCGTTGATCGGCTCGCCGATGCGGGACAGTTTCGCCAGCGCAGCAAGCCCCACATTGGACTGCTGGCGCATGATCTGAAGCCCCCTGACCACGAAGGCCCGGTTCACCCCAACCAGAGGAACGACATCGCAGACCGTCGCCAGCGCGACCAGATCGAGCAGACCCAGCAGGTTCGGCTGCGCGCTTGCGGCAAGCCGCTGGCGCAGCACCTTCGCCACCTGCACGAGCGTCAGGAACACGACGCCTGCGGCGCACAGATGCCCCTGCCCCGAAAGGTCGTCCTCCCGGTTCGGGTTGACCACAGCCACGCCCTGCGGCAGCGCGCCCCCCACCTGATGATGATCGATCACCACGACATCGGCGCCGGCTTCCTTCGCCGCTTCGATGGAGGCCGCACTGTTGGTGCCGCAGTCGACGGTCACGATCAGCGACGCGCCGCGCGCCACAAGTTCGCGCATCGCATCCGGATTGGGGCCGTAGCCCTCGAAAATGCGGTCTGGAATGTAGATTTCGGATTCGACGCCGAAATGCGCGAGAAACCGCTTCAGCAGGGCGGAAGAGGCGGCGCCATCAACGTCATAGTCGCCGAAGATCGCCACCTTCTCCTTGCGCACGACGGCATCGGCGATGCGGCTGGCGGCCTGCTCCATGTCGGTCAGCGAGGCCGGATCGGGAAGCAGGTCGCGGATCGTCGGGTCGAGGAAGCGCGCGGCTTCCGCCGCCTGCACGCCACGCCCGGCCAGCACCCGCGCCACGATGTCGGGAACACCGTGTCCCTGCGCGATCGCCAGAGCGATCATGTCCTGGCGGTCGCTCAGCCGATGCTCCCAGAAGATGCCCGTCGCGGAACGCCGGACATCGAGGAAAAAACGCTTGTCGGCCATTATCTCTCGCATTCCCTGTGTGAGACGCGATTACAGGCCGACAGCATCGCCACCGTAATCAGAACTTGTCCAGATCCTGATGGCGCGCCTTGATCTCACGCACGGTGCGCGAGGACGAGCGCAGCACGATGGTGTGGGTGGTGATGTAGTTGCTGGCGAACTTCACGCCCGACAGCATGTTGCCGTCGGTGACGCCGGTTGCGGCGAACAGCACGTCGCCGCGCGCCATTTCCTCGGCGCGATAGACCTTGCGCGGATCGCTGACGCCCATGCGGGCCGCGCGCTCGACCTTTTCCGGCGTGTCCAGAATGAGACGGCCCTGAATCTGGCCGCCGATGCAGCGCAGCGCGGCAGCCGCGAGCACGCCTTCGGGCGCACCGCCGGTGCCCATATAGATGTCGATGCCGGTCTCGTCTGGATCGGTGGTGTGAATGACGCCGGCCACGTCACCGTCGCCGATCAGGCGGATGGCGGCGCCCGTGGCGCGCACGGCCTCGATGATGGCGGCATGGCGCGGACGGTCGAGAATGCAGGCGGTGATCTCGGAAACCGGAACGCCCTTGGCCTTGGCCAGGCTCGCGATGTTCTCGGCCGGGGACGCATCGATGTCGATCACATCGTCAGCATAGCCGGGACCGATGGCGATCTTTTCCATGTAGACGTCGGGCGCGTTGAGCAGGCTGCCCTTTTCCGCCAGCGCCACGACGGCGAGTGCGTTGGGCAGGTTCTTGGCGCAGATCGTCGTGCCTTCCAGCGGATCGAGCGCGATGTCGACTTCAGGGCCGTTGCCGGTGCCGACTTCCTCGCCGATGTAAAGCATCGGCGCCTCGTCGCGCTCGCCTTCGCCGATCACCACCGTACCCTTGATGGCAAGGCGGTTCAGCTCGGTGCGCATCGCATCGACGGCGACCTGATCGGCGGCCTTCTCGTCGCCGCGCCCGCGAAGCCTGGCCGCAGCCACCGCCGCGCGCTCGGTAACGCGCACCAGTTCCATGGTCAGAACCCGGTCGAGGCCCGCACTGATCTTGTCTGCCGCATTCATGATCTTGCTCAATCCCTTTTCCCATGCCCCTTCGTGGAGCTTTGCCCTCTTTTGTCAAAGGCGCGTGACAACAGCAAGTCCCGGCGCAACAATCAACAAAGAAGCAGCAATATCAATCGATTGAAAGGCCTGGAGCAGCGGGCGTTCTGACGAACGCACCCCCGCTGCTCCAGCTTGTTTTCCCCGGCCGCATTTGTGCGACGTCAGACGATTCCGTCTGACTGCAACATGCTCTATCCGGCCCGCTCGATACGGATCACCTGCGGCTTGTCGACCAGATGTCCATCCGCGACGATACCTTCCACCGCCCTGCGCACCGCCGCTTCCGTGGTCTCGTGGGTGACGAGAATGACTGTCTTCTGCGTTTCAGGGTTGGCGCCGTTGGCGTGCTGGACAATGGATTCCAGAGAAATCTCGTTCTCGGCCATGCGCGTGGCGACGGCGGCGAAGACACCGGCGCGGTCATGCACGGTCAGGCGGATGAAATAGCCACCCTCATGCGTGCGCATGCGCGCCCTGACATAGGGATGCAGTTCCTTCGCCGGACGCCCGAACACCGGCCCATGCTGGAACCCCGGACGGCTCTTGGCGATGTCGGCAATGTCGCCGATGACGGCGGACGCCGTGGCGTTGCCGCCGGCACCGGGGCCGGACAACAGCAATTCACCCAGAATATCGGTCTCGATCGCCACCGCGTTGGTGACACCATGCACCTGTGCGATGACCGATGCCGTCGGCACCATGGTCGGGTGCACGCGCTGCTCGATGCCGGTTTCGGTGCGCTGGGCAACGCCCAGCAGCTTGATGCGATAGCCGAGTTCGCTGGCAGCGCGGATATCAGCCTGCGTGATGTTGGAGATGCCTTCGAGATAGATGTCATCGGGAGCGATGCGGCTGCCGAAAGCAAGGCTGGTGAGGATCGACAGCTTGTGCGCGGTGTCGTTGCCTTCGATGTCGAAGGTTGGGTCGGCCTCGGCATAGCCGAGGCGCTGCGCGTCCTTCAGGCAGTCCTCGAAGGACAGGCCTTCCGCTTCCATGCGGGTAAGGATGTAGTTGCAGGTGCCGTTCAGGATGCCGAACACCCGGCTGACCGTATTCCCGGCCATGGCCTCGCGCATGGTCTTGATGACCGGAATGCCGCCGGCGACAGCCGCCTCGTAGTTGAGGAGAATGCCGCGTTCTTCCGCAATGCCGGCCAGTTCCACGCCGTGACGGGAGAGAAGAGCCTTGTTTGCCGTGACGACATGGCGTCCGGCTTCGAGTGCGGCGGTGACGCTGGCGCGGGCTGCGCCCTCTTCCCCGCCGATCAGTTCGACGAAAACGTCGATATCGGCATTGCGTGCGAGGTCCACCGGATTATCGAACCATTTCGCGCCGGAAAGATCGACGCCGCGGTCACGGCTGGCATCGCGCGCTGACACCGCGCTGACAATAATGTCCCGGCCGCATTGGCGAGTGAGTTCAGCGGCCTTTTCCGCCAGAACCCGTGCGACCGCAGCACCCACGGTGCCGAGGCCAGCTATTCCAACGCGCAATGCTTCAGCCATGACAGGCTCAGTCCCTTCTTCAGATGTTCAAGAGTGTAGCTGGCCGTCAGCGATGGGCTGAAAGCGGAACCACATTTTGAAATTGAGCGGCGTCCATGGACAGGAAGCGCTTGATGTTGCGCGCTGCCTGACGGATGCGATGCTCGTTTTCGACCAGCGCCACGCGAACGAAGTCATCGCCATGCTCGCCGAACCCGACACCGGGAGCGACGGCGACATCGGCGTGCTCGATCAGGAGCTTGGAGAATTCCAGCGAACCGAGATGCCGATACTTCTCCGGAATGGGAGCCCAGGCAAACATCGAGGCCGCAGGTGCGGGGATCGGCCAGCCGGCGCGCGTGAAGGCGTCCACCATCACGTCGCGGCGCTTATGATAGACCTCGCGCACCTCGGCGATGTCGGAACCGTCGCCATTGAGTGCCGCGGTCGCCGCCACCTGAATGGGGGTGAAGGCGCCATAGTCGAGATAGGATTTGACGCGGGTGAGCGCCGAAATCAGCCGTTCGTTGCCGACGGCGAAGCCCATGCGCCAGCCGGGCATGGAGAAGGTCTTCGACATGGAGGTGAACTCCACGGTGCAATCCATCGCGCCAGGAACCTCCAACACGGAAGGCGGCGGGTTGCCGTCGAAATAGATTTCCGAATAGGCGAGATCGGAGAGGATGATGATGTCGTTCTTCTTCGCGAAGGCGACCACATCCTTGTAGAAGTCGAGCGAGGCGACCAGCGCCGTCGGGTTCGACGGATAGTTCAGGATCAGAGCCAGCGGCTTCGGGATCGAATGGCGAACGCCACGCTCCAGCGCCGGAATGAAGTCATCATTCGGCTCGACCTGCATCGAGCGGATGACGCCGCCGGACATGATGAAGCCGAAGGCATGGATCGGATAGGTCGGATCCGGGCACAGCACGACATCGCCCGGCGCGGTGATGGCCTGCGCCATATTGGCGAAGCCTTCCTTGGAGCCGAGTGTGGCCACGACCTGCGTGTCGGGATCGAGCTTCACGCCGAAGCGGCGGGCATAGTAACTGGCCTGCGCCTTCCTGAGACCCGGAATGC
Organism: Aquamicrobium sp. YD-1-mutant5; assembly: GCF_059509755.1. NCBI lineage: Bacteria > Pseudomonadati > Pseudomonadota > Alphaproteobacteria > Hyphomicrobiales > Phyllobacteriaceae > Aquamicrobium > Aquamicrobium sp. YD-1-mutant5. Next base: position 28,328 of record NZ_JCAKKP010000014.1, on the reverse strand, counting down.
CGCGCGAGGAGGAATAACGATGCGTGCGCGGATCGCGAACGACCTCGCACAGCTTGTCGACGATCGCCTTCGGAGTCGGCAGATCGGGATTGCCCATGCCAAGGTCGATAATGTCTGCGCCACGGGCTCGCGCGGCCGCCTTCAGGCGATTGACCTGCTCGAACACGTAAGGTGGGAGGCGGCGGACTTTATGAAATTCTTCCATGGCAATTCCAGCGATCGGAAAGCGTAAAAACAGGTGCGCGGTATAGACCTATTTACAGGTCGGGTCGAGGGCGGGATCGCATTTGCCCTCGATCTGCCTCAGCGTATCAGGACCATGCGTTGCAGCAAGCTTGCGCAGGGCCGCGCTTTCATCCTTCACGCCTTTGGAGCGGGCCGGATTCTGCGCGGATGCGCGCTCGGCGTTGAGTTGGCTAAGCTTGGCCTGCGCCTCCGCATCGGTGAACTGGGGCGCCGCCTGCCCCGGCTTTATATTCAGGTTGGGATAGGAGCCGGTATCGCGCGGGCCCACCACATTGCCGCCGGCCTGCGAGGAGGCGCCCTGAGCGCTGGTGCCGGAAGGCCCGTTACTGGCGCAGGCAGAGAGGCCGAGGGCCGTTGCTGCCACTGCGATTGCAAGGAAATATCGCGCCCTTGAGCCCGCCGCTTTTTCGATACCAGCTGTCATCGTAAATCCGTAAAATCCGGGGTAGACCGTGTTGGACCCTATCCGCCTAGTCATGATAGCATGTCAACCACAGGGTCAGGGAGGAGTTGCGCGAACCATGTCCGAAAAAGCGGGCCAAGGCAAAGGCGAAAGCGACAATCAATCCTCCATCGAGCAATATCTGGTGAAGGATCCTGAGCTTTTCGCGCTCAATCTCGCCCGCATGATCGAACAGGCCGGCAAGGCAGCCTCGGCATGGGTGGAGCCCCGCGAAAAAGGCGAGGTTCGCGACCACATGGCCGAGCCGGTGGCCGACATGGTGAAAACCTTCTCCAAGCTCAGCGAATACTGGCTTTCCGATCCGCAGCGGGCGCTGGAGGCGCAGACGCGCCTGTTTGCCGCTTATATGGACGTGTGGAGCAAGGCCATCCAGCGCCTGAACACCACGCCTGACGCCCCGCAGGTCGAGGATGCCGTAAAGCCGGAACGCGGCGACAAGCGCTTTCAGGACCCTGAGTGGGGCCGCAACGCCTTTTTCGATTTTCTCAAGCAGACCTATCTGGTCACGTCGCGATGGGCCGCCGATCTCGTGCACCAGACAGAAGGGCTGGACGAACACACGCGGCAGAAGGCCAATTTCTACGTCAAACAGGTTGCGGCAGCCATGTCGCCGTCGAATTTCCTGTTCACGAACCCCGAACTGTTCCGCGAGACCATGGCCTCACATGGAGAGAACCTCGTTCGCGGCATGAAGATGCTGGCCGAGGACATCGCCGCCGGCAAAGGCGAACTCAGACTACGGCAATCCGATTACAAGCGCTTCTCGATCGGCGAGAACATCGCCGTCACGCCGGGCAAGGTGGTGGGCCGAAGCGACGTGGCCGAAATCATCCAGTACGCGCCCTCGACCGACAAGGTACTGAAGCGGCCGCTGCTGATCTGCCCGCCATGGATCAACAAGTTCTACATTCTCGACCTGAATCCGGAAAAATCCTTCATCCGCTGGGCCACGGAGCAGGGTCACAGCGTGTTCGTCATCTCATGGGTGAACCCGGACGAACGCCACGGCGCCAAGAACTGGGAGGCCTATATCAGGGAAGGCCTGCAATATGGGCTGGACACGATAGAGAAGGAAACCGGCGAGCGTGAAGTCAATGCAATAGGATATTGCGTCGGCGGCACGCTGCTTTCTGCCGCTCTGGCCCTCATGGCGCAGGAAGGCGACCACCGGGTACGTTCCGTGACCTTCTTCACCACGCAGGTCGACTTCACCCATGCCGGCGACCTCAAGGTGTTCGTCGACGAGGATCAGATCAGCGCGCTGGAACGCGCCATGCAGGAAAAGGGCTATCTGGACGGTACCCGGATGGCGACGGCCTTCAACATGCTGCGCTCCAGCGACCTCATCTGGCCGTATGTCGTGAACAACTACATGCGCGGCAAAGACCCGATGCCCTTCGACCTGCTGTACTGGAACGCCGATTCCACGCGCATGACGGCGGCCAACCACTCCTTCTATCTGCGCAACTGCTATCTGGAGAACAATCTCTCGGCGGGACGGATGCAGCTTGCCGGCCGCACCATATCGCTCGCTGACATCAGCATCCCCGTCTATAATCTGGCGGCCAAGGAAGATCACATCGCCCCTGCCCGGTCCGTTTTCCTCGGCTGCAAATTCTTCGGCGGCGATGTGGAATATGTGATGGCAGGGTCCGGCCATATCGCCGGCGTGATCAATCCGCCGCATCTCAACAAGTACCAGTACTGGACCGGCGGCAAGCCTGAAGGCGATTTTGACAAATGGTTCGCGCAGGCCAAGGAAACCCCGGGTTCCTGGTGGCCGCACTGGCACGGATGGATCGAAAGCCAGGATGCGGATCGCGTAGATGCCCGCCTTCCCGGACAGCGGATTCAGCCTCTGGATGAGGCGCCCGGCACATATGTCCGTGTGCGAGTGTAACAATCTGTAATGTCTGGTGAGTTGACGACCGGCGCCAAGCGGGTGAAATGGCTGCGTCAACTCTCTGGTAATCTTATTCTGTCGATAGTCGCCGAATTCACAGCAAGGTTGCCGATTTGACACAGGTCCCGTTTGCGAACCCGGGGACACGATCAGATCGATGCTGACGCCTCAAACGCCTGCGTCGATACGACATCGGACGGAATGCAAGGGAGTTTTGTTTTGAAATCAGCAGGATCGCGCCTCGCAAAAGGTGAATGCCGGTTCGTTACCGCTGCCCTCCTGTCCATATTCCTTGCGTCCTGCTCGTCGACCGTCGATCCGACTTTGTCTGTCGACATGCCGGGCTACAATGCAGCCGATCTGACGCCCGCATCCTCTGCGTCTTTCGCCAGCGAATCAGCAGTCGCCGCCGAGCCGCAGCAGCTTATGAGCGCCGAGGGTGACACCGATTTGCCCGATCAGGTCGCTTTTATGCCGGCGCAGAAACCCTCGACTTCGGTTGCAGCGATGGAAGCTGTGAACGGCGAAGCCGCGCACACGCTTCAGGCACAGGCAGCAGCGCTGGGTCAGACGCAGGCGCCGCAGGAAACGGCTCCAGCCACGGAAACGCTCGCAGTGGCAACGGCAACAGAACCGGTGCCTGACGCAAAACCGGTTCAAACCGCCTCCGTCCAGACTGCACAGCCGGCTGAGGTCCAGCAAAAACCCGCGGAATTTTTCGTAACCGCCACCGAACCTCCGCAGCAGCCGGCGCAGCAAAAGAAGAAGGGCTTCCTTGCTTCTTTCTTCGGTGCCTCGTCAGCTTCAGCATCCCCCGCAGCAAAGTCGAACCCGGTCGTTCCGGCGCAAACCGCCGCCAAGCCGGTCGTAACGCTCGCCTCGACCGGCGCTGCGAAGCCCGTGATTGCCTCCGCGAGCGCGGCGCGCAGCAATTTCTCCGGTGATTCCCTTCCCGGCGTTCGCCAGAACGCCCTTTTCGAGATCAAGCGCAAATCCGGTATCGATGACGACAGCGATGTCGATATCAATGAGGATGAAGGCCCGGCCACCTATCAGGTGGCTTCGGCAGCCGGTCTCGCCCGCCTTGCACCCAACGGCCTCCTGAAGCAGACGGAGAGCGTGGACGTCGCGTGTCTCAAGCCTTCGCTGGTGCGTGTGCTCAAGGGCATCGAGAACCACTACGGCAAGAAGCTGATCGTCACCTCGGGATATCGCGACCCCTCCCGCAACCAGCGCGCACGTGGCGCGAAGAATTCGCTGCACATGTATTGCGCAGCCGCCGACGTGCAGGTTCCGGGCGTCAGCAAGTGGGAGCTTGCCACGTATCTGCGCTCCATGCCTGGACGCGGTGGCGTTGGAACCTACTGCCACACAGAATCGGTTCATGTGGATGTCGGCCCTGAACGCGACTGGGATTGGCGCTGCCGTCGCCGCAAATAAGCTTCCCGCCCGGAATTTTTCGGGCGATATCGAAAAAACGGCTTTCTCCACAAGCATTTCGAGAAAAAAGTTGTCGCAGAGCCGGATGATGGGTTGCCCCTTTCAAACAACCCAACTATATACCGCCAACATCTGAACGCGCCCATCGTCTAGCGGTTAGGACGGCGCCCTTTCACGGCGCAAACAGGGGTTCGATTCCCCTTGGGCGTACCAGATTTTTCAAGCACTTCATCCAGATCCGGTACGTCGCCCACGCGGTCGATTCGTGCGCTGTCAGCCTCGCCCGTAACATGCTTTTGCAAATCGTCATTGGCATGCAGGGGCTGCCGATGCGATCAGTTCGGCAGCGGCGGACCTTCGGGCGAGCTTGCGGGGGTGGCTTCAGGCAATGCTCCTTCGGGAGCGCCGCCCTTGAACATCTCCCCTCTGGTCCGATCCGTGTGGTCCGGTTTGATCGGACAGCCTGCCGTGATATGGTCGCGATGGGGCTGGCGGAAGACGGGTTGTGAAATTGAGCGAAGCAGAGCAGGTCAGCGGGCGGCAGATCGCAGCCGGAAGAGTTTTGGCGGGCATCGGCCAGGACAGGCTGGCGCGGCTCGCAAATATCTCCATTACAACCTTGCGGCGCATGGAATCCAGCGAAGGTCCGGCCGGCGGGCTTCCAAACAATGTGCGCGCTGTCAAAGCTGCCCTTGAGCAGCTTGGCATCCGTTTCATTCCCGAGAATGGCGGCGGCGCTGGTGTAAGGCTGAAGTTCAGCGCTTCCGAAGTGAGACGAATCGCAACGCTGGAAGGCGAAGGCGGGATCGTCGCGGACGACGACTTCTGATCAGTCCTCAATCCCCGGATCAGCACCCTGCCTGACAGGGTGTTTCATCATGCATATCTGAAAGGAAATTCCTGTGACCGACATCGTGGTTCGTGACAGCAATGGAAACCAGCTCAATGAAGGCGACAGCGTCACCCTCATCAAGGACCTGAAGGTCAAGGGCACGTCGGAAACCATCAAGCGCGGCACGATGGTCAAGAACATCCGCCTGAACGGCAATCCGGGCGAGATCGAAGCCAATACGAAGCAGGTCAAGGGTCTGGTCCTGAAGACCGAATTCGTCAGGAAGGCGTGAACAAGCGGGGCGGCCCGGCGCGTTTTAACGGAACATTGACTCTTGCACTCCATACCCGAAAGCATGAGCCAGAATGACGAAAAACAAGCGCCGCGCCACTGGGAGACACTGATCTGCCTGGCGCGGGTCGGTGTGCTCTTCGCACCTGTTTTCGTTGGCCTGCTTGCGCTGGCGATTCTGTCGGCCAGGGAGCCTTCAAGGTCCCTTCCCGCCGCGATCGACCCCTTCATGACAGGCTCGATCCGGCGCTGAAACCTCAGCCCTTTCTGATCGCCTTCACGTTCCGAACAAGCGCACTCATGACAAGCCAGACACCGTCGTCTGGCTTGCAGGCCTGCACGGAAGGTGTTTTCCGGTGATCAGGCCGTACCATCGCGCTGTTGCAGGTAGCTTCCCTGAAGCTCGGCCTGAACCGCATCCTGCAAGCCAAGTATCTCGGTGCGGATTGCATCGTCACTGAGACCGGCTCCCCGCATTTCACGAACGATGCCGGCAATGCGCTCGCGCCAGAACAGATTGGCCGCCGGGCCGTGCACGACCTTGAGATCGTCAACGAGGGACCGGATAAGCCGGGTGCGGGAATGAAGGGGGAAAGGAATCAAGTCAGCCATGGGAGGCATGCTTGAGCCATCATGGTTTACAGATGGTGAACATGGAACGAATTATCGTCCTTCAAATCGATACGTGCTTAGCCTTGAAACCCCGATTCAGGGTTAACATATCCTGGCAAGGTGAAGCCGCGCCGTGGCGCGCCACCCCATTCAATTGGCAAACTCTTCGGATTCAGGAGGACCTGATGAGCACAAGGACGTTCGACAGCCCCGTTTTCGTCAAGCAAGGCTGCGGCCTTATACAAGAGATCGCATGCCTCGAAGATGCACTCGAATTTCTGTATGAGTGGCCGCGCGAAAGGCGTGGCCCCATCCATGCCACAGCGCTGCGTGCGTGCCAGAAGGCCTTCGAAACGGACTATCCGCTCGCCGCGGCCCGCGCCGCATTCGTTGGCTTCGCGAAATCCAGTCGGATCCTTGAAGACATCACCGCGACCATGCCGTGGTCGCAGGTGAGCAGTTCGACGGCAGGCAGCGCACGCGGAGCATGACGAAGGTGATTTGCGCGAGCGCTTTGCCGCTACGCTGTCACCTCAGATCTTCGCCTGACGCAGCAACTCGTTGATACGCGACTGCCAACCGGGACCGGTGGCCTTGAACTTGGCCACCACCTCCGGGTCCAGCACATTTTCCATGCGCATGCCCTCCTGCGGCACAGGGCTGGGGCGGCGCCAGCGTCGGCGCTCATCAATGGCGTTAAGAACATCACATGCCGAGCGCGCCTCGCTTTCGGAGAGGCTGCACAGCACCCTGTCGCCGAACACCGCCGGCGTCTCTTCCTCGCCATCCCACACGGTCCACAGATTGGTGGGATCAAGGACGATACTGAATCGTTTCTCGCGAATCGACATCTCGCTGCTTCCGGTCTGCGCCCCCGACAGCAGGTTGTTCGCGATTCCTATCGCTGGATGATTAATATGAACAGCGAGATTGTATTCAAATAAATATCTGTTTTTATTAAATTTTTATGGATCGATCGAAGTTGCGGATTAGCGGCGGTTTGTGTCAGGCCGGCCGGATCCGATACTCCTCGCCGCCTCGATCCGAAAGCATCGCATCTTTGGCAAGCAGGTCGCTTACACGACAGAAGGCAGCGAACGCCTTGCGTGCCTCCTCGGTGGAAACAACATCGACGCTCGCGCCAAAACAGGCATCGAAAGCTGCCTGAAACAACGGCCCCTGCCTGCCCACTGGCCAGTTCTGGAGAAACGCCAGCGCCTGGTCGACGCAGTAAATCTCTTCGACGGGCTGCCCGTCCTTCAATGAAAGACGTACCGGAACTGAAAACTGTAGCCTGTCCATTTGCTTTCCCCGTTTCGGCCGATCATGTCAGGGTATGGTGAGGCTGCAGCGGCTTTCACAGGTCAGCCCCATGATTGCCGCCACATTGCCGGCTGTCTGGTAAATGCAGCCGGGTTCTGGTGGTTCCCGAAAACACCCCGTTTCGGGCGATGGGTTGAAGACGAAGGCAATCGGTGCCAAATGATGGGGAAATTAATTCTGAAGTCAGTCGCCGGAAGCCATGACCACTTATCTCGACGCCGAGACCGCGCCTCTTCGCAATACCGGGCAGATCCGCCTCTACAATGAAGAAGGCTTTGCCGGCATGCGCAAGGCCTGCAACCTGACCGCGCGCTGCCTCGACGCGCTCGTCGATATCGTCAAGCCCGGCGTGACGACCAATGCGATCGATCGTTTCGTGTTCGAGTTCGGCATGGACAACGGCGCCCTGCCCGCAACGCTGAATTATCGCGGCTATACGAAGTCGACCTGCACCTCCATCAATCATGTCGTCTGCCACGGCATTCCCGACGACAAGCCCCTGCGCGACGGCGACATCGTCAATATCGATGTCACCTACATCGTGGATGGCTGGCATGGCGACGCCAGCCGCATGTATCCGGTTGGCACCATCAAGCGCGCGGCCGAGCGGCTGCTCGAAGTCACCTATGAGTGCCTCTTGCTCGGCATCGCGGCGGTGAAGCCCGGCGTTCGCACCGGCGCTATCGGCGCCGCCATTCAGGCCTATGCCGAGGGCGAACGCTGCTCCGTGGTCCGCGACTTCTGCGGCCATGGCGTCGGCCAACTTTTCCACGATTCACCGAATATCCTGCACTACGGCAACGTCAACGACGGCGTGGAGATGCGCCCCGGCATGATCTTCACCATCGAGCCGATGATCAATCTCGGCCGGCCTCATGTGAAGGTGCTGTCCGATGGCTGGACCGCCGTGACCCGTGATCGCTCCCTTTCCGCGCAGTATGAGCACTCCATCGGCGTGACCGAAACGGGCTGCGAGATATTCACGCTGTCACCCAGGGGGCTCGACCGACCCGGCCTGCCGTCCTAACATCAGGGCCGCCGGCAAAGGTGGCCTGCGCGTTAAGGGGGTCTGTATGGGTGTTTCGGGGGGCGTATGAGCAAGAACGGCGGCGATTCGCACGGGTTTCTGGCGGAGCAGCCAATGCCCGAGCTTCGCAAAAGCGCCTCAGCTGACGAGAAGCCGCACTATCTCGGACACCGTGACCGGCTGCGCGAACGCTTTCTCACCTCAGGACAGGGCGCCCTGCCCGACTACGAGCTTCTGGAGCTGTTGCTGTTCCGCCTGATCCCGCGCTCGGATACCAAACCCGTTGCCAAGGCGCTGCTTGCACGGTTCGGTTCGCTGGCCGAAGTTCTGGGCGCTCCCATCAATCTTCTGCAGGAAGTGAAAGGAATTGGCCCTGCCGTGGCTCTGGACCTCAAGGTCATCGCGGCCGCCGCCCAGCGCATGGTGCTCGGCAAGATCAAAGGGCGCGAGGTGCTGACCTCATGGTCGCAGGTTCTGGACTATTGCAAGGCCGCCATGGCCTTCGAGGAGCGCGAGCAGTTCCGCATCCTGTTCCTCGACAAGAAGAACGGACTGATTGCCGACGAAGTGCAGCAAACCGGGACGGTCGATCACACGCCCGTCTATCCGCGTGAGGTGATCAGGCGCGCGCTGGAGCTTTCCGCCACCGCCATCGTGCTCGTGCATAATCACCCCTCAGGTGATCCGACACCATCACGCGCGGACATCGACATGACGAAGGAAATCATCGAGACCGGCAGGCGCCTTGGCATAGCCGTGCATGACCATCTCATCATCGGCAAAAAGGGCTATGCCTCGATGAAAGGCCTGCTGCTGATCTAGAGCATCAGACCGAAAGCGGGAACCGGTTTTCGGTTGTTCGGATCCTCGATCAATAATTCAGTTCGTCCTTTGTGCGTCCGAATGGACGCACCACGATCTGAGGCGGGATTCAGTTCGTTCCGGCGGCATCCGGGGCCGGGACGTCGGACTTCTGCTTGCAGTCCTTCAGCCACACGTCATAGACGGCGTGTTCCACGGCGTTGAGGCCCGGGCTTTCGGCAAACATCCAGCCGGTGAAGATGCGCCTGATCTTGCGATCCAGCGTGATTTCATCGACCTCGACGAAGGAATCCGTCTTCGGAGCTTCAGCACCCGGGCGGGAATAGCAGACGCGCGGCGTGACCTGCAGCGCGCCGAACTGGACGGTCTCGTCGATGTAGACATCGAAGGTGATGATGCGGCCAGTGATCTTGTCGAGCCCTGCGAACTCGGCAACCGCGTTGTTCACGCGCTCGGCAACCGTGGGTTCGGCAGCATGAAGCGGTGCCGAAAATGCGCAGGCGGCGATCACAGACGCCGCAGCGCTTTGCCAGATACGGCCGAATTCCCTCATGCAAAAACACCGATTGTTGCGCCAGCGATGATTCGAAAGGCTAGCGGGCGTTGCGGATGAGGCAACCAGCTAAACACAAAATGTGGCAACAAAAGCCACGCAGCACTGGATTCCTCAGGCGCCCGGCGTCCAGGCGTCATAATCGCCGGTAACCTGCGGGCGATGGCCCGTGCCGAGAATCGAGCCCTTCGGACGATATGCTGCCGGTGTGCCCGTCAGATTGGGATGGTGCGGCTTCTGCCAGTCGCGGGGCTTGTACTCTTCCCGGACAGGAGGAACGTCAACGCGGTGATGCATCCAGCCGTGCCAGCCCGGCGGAATGGCCGAAGCTTCCGAATAGCCGTTAAAAATGACCCAGCGGCGCGTACGCCCTTCCGAATTGACACCGCCTTCGTAATAAACGTTGCCGAACTCGTCTTCACCGACGCGCTTGCCCTTGCGCCACGTATAGAAGCGCGTGTTCAGCGTCTGGCCGTTCCACCAAGTGAAAATCTGCAGGAGAAACTTTTTCATCCAATCCTCGCCGGGCAAAACCGCCTGCCCGCTGCTTATGACCCTGCCATATGGCAATGACAAGCGTTTTGGGCAAGCCTTTTGCTATTGCGGTGCACAATGCGCCTTGCCAAGCCCCTGTCATATTTCTAATGCTGCCAGCCCATCGGGGCCATGCGGCAAAATACCGGAGGGAGAGAATGGCACCTGTCTTGTCGGCGCAATCGCACGCCAGAACCGAGGCGATCCGCTCCGCCAAGAGCGGCGAGCCGGTGGTGTGCCTCACTGCCTATACCTATCCGGTCGCAAAGCTTCTGGACCCGCATGTCGACCTGCTTCTGGTCGGCGACAGCGTGGCCATGGTTCTGCACGGCCATGAAAACACGCTTGGCGCCACCATGGACATGATGATCCTGCATGGGCAGGCCGTCATGCGTGGGGTGCGCAATGCCTGCGTGGTGGTGGACATGCCGGCCGGCAGCTACGAAGATTCGGCCGAACAGGCGCTGGCCTCCGCCAGGCGTATTTTCGAGGAAACGCATTGCCATGCCGTGAAGCTGGAAGGCGGCACGGAAATGGCCGACCGAATCGCCGCAATCGTCAAGGCCGGCATTCCGGTGATGGGTCACATTGGCCTGCAGCCCCAATCCGTCGAGAAGGAAGGCGGCTACAAGATCAAGGGCAGAACCGACGAAAGCGCCGCAAAGCTTTTGGCGGATGCGCGCGCGGTTGAACAGGCCGGCGCTTTTTCCGTGGTGATCGAGGGCACGATCGAGCCGCTGGCAGCCGAAATCACGCGAATTCTCTCGATCCCGACCATTGGCATCGGAGCAAGTGCGGCCTGCGACGGGCAGGTGCTGGTGATCGACGACGCCATTGGCCTGACGATCGACCGGGTTCCGAAATTCGTCAAGGAATATGCCGACCTGCGCAACGAGGTTGCCAAGGCGGCGATGAGCTATGCGGCCGAAGTACGCGCCCGCGCCTTCCCGACCGCGGACCATGTGTTCCGCAAGCAGACACCGAAGGGCTGACATGAGCGGACCGCATATTTCACCGACCATCGCGGATCTGCGCGCGCAGGTGAAAGACTGGCGCCGGCAGGGGCTGAGTGTCGCCATGGTGCCGACCATGGGCGCGCTGCACGAGGGGCATCTTTCGCTGATGCGCGAGGCGCTCTCGCGCGCTGATCGCTGCATCGTCTCGATTTTTGTCAACCCCGCGCAATTCGCACCGACAGAAGACCTCGACAAATATCCGCGCCAGCTAGAGCGGGATATCGAGCGGCTGGCGGAAGTCGGCGTGCAGCTTGCCTTTACGCCCACGCCTGCCGAAATCTATCCGGCCGGCTTTGCGACCAAAGTGTCGGTAGCGGGGCCTTCCGCCGGACTGGAAACGGATTTTCGTCCGCACTTTTTTGAAGGCGTGGCAACGGTCGTCACCAAGCTCCTGCTGCAGGCCGCACCCGATTGCGCCGTGTTCGGCCAGAAAGATTATCAGCAGCTGTGTGTGGTGCAGCAACTGTGCCGTGACCTCGACATTCCCGTCGAGATCATCGGCGCGCCGACGGTTCGCGACGAGCACGGCCTCGCCATGTCCTCGCGCAACGCTTATCTCGACGAGGCACAGCTCACCATCGCCCGCAAGCTCAACGTCATCCTGCGCACGGCATCCAGCGCGATTTCAAGCGGAGCCGATCCTGAACAGGAGGCAGCGAAAGCCGGGCAGGCCTTGCTGGATGCGGGTTTCAGAAGCGTGGACTATGTAGCGGCGCGCGAAAGCGGTTCGCTGGGACCATGGCAGCCTTCAACAGTGGGGCGGCTGCTCGTTGCCGCATGGCTTGGCAGCACGCGGCTGATCGACAATGTGGAAATTGCCGCGGTGGCTTGAGCGTTGCCGTCCATCGGCACGGCAATATCGGCGCTCGCTGATCAGGCGAGCGCTTTTTCCATCACCACGACCGAAACCTCATCCTGCGTCGTTTCAGCGGCATCCGATACGATAAAGCCCTGTGCACGGTAAAACCCGATTGCATTCAGGTTCTCCGCTTCGACCTCAAGCCGGATCAGGCTGGCCTCGGGGAAGCTCTCGGACACCTCGTCGAGCAACATGGCGCCGATGCCGCGTCTCTGCTGTGCGGGCAGCACATAGAGCTGACGCAGCCACACCACCCTGCCCTCGTCGACAGAAGCGGCGAATGCCATCCCGGCGATGGCCTTGCCGTCATCGGCGACAAGGAATTCGGAGTGCGGGTGCGTCAGGCGCGTCCTCAACGCAGCCATCGAATGCCATTCGGCGGTAATCTCGTTCACACGCTTCCAGCCGTAGATGGCATCGTAGGTAGCGTGCCAGGTTTCAGCCAGAAGCGCTTTGATCGCCTCCAGGTCGCGTTCTCCGGCGGTGCGGATGAACATCTATTCGAGGCCCAGCTTGGCCTTGATCAGATCGTTGACGGCCTGCGGGTTGGCCTTGCCGCCGGTCGCCTTCATCACCTGACCGACGAACCAGCCGGCCAGCGTCGGCTTGGCCTTCGCCTGCTCGACCTTGTCGGGGTTCGCGGCGATGATCTCGTCCACCGCCTTCTCGATGGCGCCGGTATCGGTAACCTGCTTCATGCCGCGCTGTTCCACGACCTCGCGCGGATCGCCACCTTCGTTCCAGACGATCTCGAACAGATCCTTGGCGATCTTGCCGGAGATGATGCCTTCCTTGATCAGGTCGAGGATGGCGCCCAGCTGATCGGGCGAAACCGGAGTCTCTTCAATGGCTTTGCCGGCTTTGTTGAGGGCGCCCAGCAGGTCGTTGATGACCCAGTTGGCGGCCAGCTTCCCATCGCGTCCCACAACGACCTGCTCGAAATAATCGGCGATCGCCTTTTCGGAAACGAGGATCGAGGCATCGTAGGCCGACAGGCCGAGCTTTTCGATCAGCCGCGTCTTCTTGTCGTCGGGCAGCTCGGGAAGGTCAACCGCCAGCGCATCGACATAAGCCTGATCGAATTCCAGCGGCAAAAGGTCGGGATCGGGGAAGTAGCGGTAGTCATGCGCCTCTTCCTTCGAGCGCATGGAGCGCGTCTCGCCCTTGTTGGCGTCAAACAGGCGGGTTTCCTGATCGATCTTGCCGCCATCTTCCAGAATAGCGATCTGGCGGCGCGCCTCATATTCGATGGCCTGGCCGACGAAGCGGATCGAATTGACGTTCTTGATCTCGCAGCGCGTGCCGAACCCTTCGCCCGGACGGCGCACCGAAACGTTTACGTCGGCACGCATGGAGCCTTCATCCATGTTGCCGTCGCAGGTGCCTAGATAACGCACGATGGTGCGCAGCTTGGTGAGATAGGCCTTGGCCTCGTCGGACGAGCGCATATCGGGCTTCGACACGATCTCCATCAGCGCCACGCCGGAACGGTTCAGGTCGACATAGGACATGGTGGGATGCTGGTCGTGCATCGACTTGCCCGCATCCTGTTCCAGATGCAGACGCTCGATGCCGATCTCGATGTCCTCGAACTCGCCCTTCTTGTCAGGCCCGACCGAGACGATGATCTGGCCTTCGCCGACGATGGGCTGCTTGAACTGCGAGATCTGGTAACCCTGCGGCAGGTCCGGATAGAAATAGTTCTTGCGGTCGAAGACGGACTTCAGGTTGATCTGCGCCTTCAGACCAAGGCCGGTGCGGATGGCCTGCTTCACGCACTCCTCATTGATCACCGGCAGCATGCCGGGCATGGCCGCATCGACCAGCGACACATTGGCGTTGGGCGCGGCGCCGAACGCCGTGGAAGCGCCGGAAAAAAGCTTCGACTGCGACGTCACCTGCGCATGGACTTCCATGCCGATGACGACCTCCCAGTCTCCGGTTGCGCCGGGAATGAGGCGTTTTGCGTCGGGCGTGCGGGTATCTACGAGGGTCATGTGCGGCCTGTCGTCTTTTCGGATATGCCGGAATAGGCTTGCTTACCCGGCGGATATAGATCGTATCGCTTGGCTATTGCAAACCCGGCTGCCAGACAAGCACAAAGCCGGCATAAAGCCGGCTCTGGCAGTTTTCGAGCTGAACTCTGGAAGGCTCTGGCAAGCCTCCTATGCGGTGGCGATATAGGCCTTGATCTCCTCGGCCTCGCGCTCCGCGTCCTCTATGCGCCGCTTCACCACGTCACCAATGGAAATGATGCCGTCCAGCCTGCCATCCTTTTCAACGGGAAGGTGGCGGAAGCGGCCCGCCGTCATGACCTCCATGACTTCGGTGATCGTGTGGTGCTCGTGACAGATTTTGACTTTGGATGTCATGCCGTCACGGACGGAGATATCGAGCGCCGAAGCCCCATGAGCGGCCATGACGCGTACGATGTCGCGTTCGGAGATAATGCCGACGATCCCGCCTTCCGGATTGGTTACAACCAGCGCACCCACGCGATGCGCGGCAAGTTTGTGGATCGCCTCGGCGAGCTTTTCGTCAGGCCCGAGTGTAAAAACGTCGTGCCCCTTCTGTGCGAGAATAGCTTTAACCGTCATTGCGTCCTCCTCTGCGTTAGGCCGGACCGCTCCTCCGGCCATGACGTTCGCAGAGACATGGTGCGCCGGGGCCGCAAGCTTTTCAAGCTTCCGTGGAGACAGAACCGGTCAGAAGCGACGGCGCAGACCTGCCTCGAAAAGACGCAGCCCAAAGAAACCGGCCAGAAAACCGCCGATATGCGCCTCCCATGCGATCTGGGATTCCTCGCCCGGAACGAAACCGGCAATGCCGGTGACGAGATTGATGACCATCCACACAGCCAGAAAGGTCACGACGCTGCGCGAGCGCACGATCTCACGCATCGGCAGCGGATCACCGGCGAAGGCGCCCTTGCCTGAAGAACGATCGATGCGGAAGGCGAAGCGCGCGGCAGCGCCCATCATGCCGGAAATGGCGCCGGAAGCGCCGACAAGCGGGTTCTGCCCCAGCGGGTGGATCGCATAGAAGAAGAAGGCGGCCGCGAGGCTTGTCACCGCGAAAAAGATCGCGAAGCGCACTGCCCCCAGCCGGTTGGCGAGCGGTGCGCCGAACGCCGCCATCCAGACCATGTTGACGGCAAGGTGCGCGAAGCTTCCGTGCAGCAGCGCATAGGTGAACGGGGTGGAGAAGGCATAGACATCCAGCACATAGTCACCGGAATAGCGGATCGGCACGAAGGCGGCGCGGATGATCAGCTCGAAATCCTGCTCGGCGGTCAAAACATAGGTGCGCAGCACATGTATGCCGGTGCAGAGCACCAGAAGCGCGATCACGATGCCCGGCAGGTTGAACATCGGCTCGCGGCGCTGCATCGCAGGCTGCGTCGGCATGTAGGGCTCGGGCTGGCTCATGATATCGTCCTGTTTGAGAGATGCGATGTAGGCGACACACCGGCTTTTTCCAAACGGCGAATCGTCGCCGCGGCGCGGACGGGACTTCTGAAACAGCCGAATCGAATCAAAAAAATGGCCGTTCAGGACATGTCCTGAACGGCCGATCGAGCCCCTGGGCTCCCCTGGACTTCTGACTGGAAAACCGCCGCCGCTTTCCGGCAGGCCGTTTTCTGGAATGAATTCAAAGTCTCACATGTCATGCCCGGCCGCAATCTAAACCGTTTGTTAACCTTAACGGCCTCGATCCGTGAACAAGCCGCCTCAAAGCTGGCACGGTTTATGCTCCGCACCGCATGTAGGTAGTCGGAAATGTCCTCCTGTTCATCGTTGGGACAATCAGACTTCAGATTGCACGAAGCGGAGCGAACATGAAACTCGCAGGATCCATTGCACTGTTCCATTATTGGAATCGGCTGCGCGGGGACCGTTCTGCGCCACAGCGCACGGAGATCGAGCCGGCAGACATTAAAAAGCTGCTTGCCGATACTTTTATTCTTGAAAAGGATACGCGTGGCGAGGCCGTGTTCCGCCTGGCGGGAACACGGCTGTGTGCTGCTTATGGGCGGGAACTGAAAGGTTTCAGCTTCCCTTCGCTTTGGCGTCCGAAAGACCAAGGGCTGGTCGCCCGCCTGCTCGACAACGTGTTCGACAGGCACGCGGTGATATTGATCCGTTACGAGGCAATCAGTCAGGCAGGACGCGCCCTCCCCTTTGAACTGCTGGCCCTGCCGCTGGAAAGTGGAATCGGAAGCTCACGCTGCCTGGGTGTCGCAGCCCCCGCGCACAAGCCGTTCTGGCTGGGTGCGGATCCCATCAACGACGCGGTCATCGAAGCCCTGCGCGTCGTGGATCCCGCTACCGAGAAAACCGAAGCCTTTCAGCGTCCTGCAATCGAAGCGCCGGAACTCGCACCCGTCGATCTCGACACGGCCAGCACCATTGCCGGTTACGGCAAGGCCCGCAGGATACGCCACCTTCTGGTGCTTGACGGCGGCCGCGACGAGTAAGTGCCCTGCAGATGCCTTGTTTGCCGGTTGTTAACTTTCCCCATTCATAATCTGGTCAGGAATCCGCCCGAAAGGCGGGACGGCCAGTGGGGTGAAGGCGGTTATGGTTTCTGCGGCGAAGGTCCTCGCGCCGTCTGTTGCCGAAAGGCGCAGCTTCCAGCGCGTTCGCGTCAAGGTCTACGGACGCTTCATGCTTGAGGACCGCTCCGAGCACCCCTGTCAGGTCATTGAAATGTCGCCCGGCAACATGGCTCTGCGCACGGATTGCATCGGCGAACCGGGTGAGCGCGTTATCGCCTATATCGACCATATCGGCCGCGTTGAAGGCATTATCGTTCGCACCTTTCAGGACGGATTTGCCATGACCGTGCTTGCCTCCGAGCGCAAGCGCGAGAAACTTGCCGCCCAGCTCACATGGCTCGCAAACCGTCACGAGCTCGATCTGCCGGAAGATCGCCGCCATGAGCGCATCGCGCCGCGCAATCCGATCAGCGTTCTGCGCCTCATGGACGGTCGCCAGTATCCCTGCCGGATCATCGACCTGTCGCTGTCGGGTGCCGCGGTTGAGATCGAGGTCAAGCCGGCGATCGGCGTGCAGGTCAAGCTGGGCACCATGCGCGGCCAGATCGTGCGCCACTTTGAAGATGGGGTGGCCATCGAGTTCGCCGTCGTCCAGCGGCCCGAATCCCTGAACGCGGAATTCAACACGACACTCGGCTGAAAATAGGCGCGCGAAGCGGGAGCGATTTCCCGCATTGCGCTTCTTCCCCGCCGGTCAACTCGGCTGACACTCCTGCCGGGCCCAGCAGGCGTTAACACACCGCGGCTGCCCGGGCGGACGTCTTCGCCGCACATCGCCGGGCAAAATCCACGAAATCAGGCGAGTTGAGACCTGCTGTTCCAGGCGCAGGCATGCGCTCATACGTTGCCAGAAAGGATAAAACTTGAATCAAATTTGTTTATTGTTTTATTCTTGTTTTCTCTTAAAATGATCTATGTTTTACTCAATGTCTTCTTCGGTACTTTGCGCCAAATAAATCCGGACCTGTCATTATCTCCTCAAACGGGGAGACACCGAAATGACTTTCAACTGGGGCGCTTCGCTTATAACGGCCATGACGATACTGATCGCCGCACTGGGCAGCGCCCATGCCGGGAACAGCTTCATGCCTACGGGCGGCCGCACCACACAGCCGGTCGGACACTATGAGTTCTGTCAGGGTCTGCCGCAGGAATGCCGCCAGAAGACTGCGAAGAAAGCTCCGGTTGAACTCACCCGCAAGCTGTGGGCAACGATCATTTCCGTCAACAACGACGTGAACACCAGCGTCATTCCCATGACCGACATGGAAATCTGGGGTCGCGAGGAAGTCTGGTCCTACCCGGTCAACGGCATGGGTGACTGCGAGGACTACGTGCTGGAAAAGCGCCGCCGCCTCATGCAGGCCGGAGTGCCGGCCGGCAACCTGCTCATCACCGTCGTGCGCCAGCCCAATGGCGAAGGCCATGCGGTTCTGACCGTCCACACCAGCATGGGCGACTTCATCCTCGACAACCTCGAAAGCCGGGTTCTTGCGTGGTCGCAAACCCAGTACACCTACCTCAAGCGCCAGTCCGCGCAGAATTCGGGTGTGTGGGTTTCAATCACCGATGGCCGCGCCGACGCGGTGGCCTCCGTCCGCTGACCTCAGCCAAAGCTGAATGGCTGGCTGTCCGCCAAAAATCCGGTCGAGCCCCCGCCCCCCCCGACGACCGGATTTCAGGAGCCGGCTCTTAACCGGAGCCGGCTCCGCTTTTTCAGGCCGCAGACGGTTGTCGTCAGGATCAGTCTTCGAGTTTTCTGAAACCTTTGTTGAAACGGCGGCCATTCGCCACGTAATGCCCGGCAGATTGCCGCAACCGCTCGACGGCTGCCTCATCCAGCGTGCGCACCACCTTGGCCGGAGAACCGACGATCAGTGAATTGTCGGGAAATTCCTTGCCCTCTGTGACCAGCGCGCCGGCGCCGACAAGCGAGTTCCTGCCGATCTTCGCGCCGTTGAGGACAATCGCGCCCATGCCGATCAGGCTGTTGTCGCCAATGGTGCAGCCATGCAGCAGCGCGCGGTGGCCGACCGTGCAGCCCTTGCCGATGGTGAGGGGGAAGCCGGGGTCCGTGTGCATGATCGTGTGTTCCTGCACATTCGTATCCTCGCCAATCACGATCGCTTCATTGTCGCCACGGATGACCGTGCCGAACCAGATGCCGACATTGCGACCGACATGGACATTGCCGATGAGCGTCACGTCCGGGGCAAGCCAGTTTGTGTCCTTGTCCTCGAAGCTGGGCTCTGCTGCATCGATTGCGTAGATGGGCATATCTTCTCCTGTCAGACTGGCACGGTTGCCGCACCCGTTTCTTTACGCTCCCTTTACCATAAATCTCCACAGTCTCACCTGATACGCCGCTGTTTCTGGCGGCCGCTGCAACCATTTCACGGAGCAAGATGAAGGACGCCGTCGCCGCGAACGAATTCAAGGTCGTCGGTTCCTCCCTGAGGTCGCGGCTGTTTTACGGCCTCGTCGTGGTGGCGATTTTGTCGGTGGCGATCACGTTCGCCGGAAAATGGTTCGGCGAACGGATGGCGATGGGCGGCCACACCGATGACACAACGATCCACGCCGTGGTCATCGGGAACAATCTGCTGGCGGTGCCGGCCAACATGATCCGCTTCGAGCAGGCAAGGCGCAGCGGCAATGCGGAACGGCTCGACCTTTATGTGCACTATCCTTCGATGGCAGGATATACGCAGGCGTCGCGCGACGAATTCAATCACGCAACCACGACCGACTCGATCATCTTTCTCGGCTTTTCGGAGCAGATGATGTCCCGCGACATGAGCGGCCGTTTTGCGCCGATCTACAACGCGCTGATTGCCAGACCGGGCCGCAACGGTCCCGCGGGCATCACCTTCTACGAATTTTCCGAAAACTCAGGATATGTGGGAGAAAAGCTTGCCGTGGCGGACAGGCAGGGGCGGGAGCCATTCGTGGCGCGTTGCCTGACCGGTGAAGCGGCAGAAAAGTCGCTCGCCCCCTGCGAGCGCGACATTCTGGTCGGCGAGCGTCTCACGCTCACCTACCGCTTTCCGAAACGATTTCTGGAAGAGTGGCAGGCACTGGACACGGCGGTTGAAAACCTCGCCGCATCCATGCTTGGTGCCTCGGCTTCACCGCAACAATGAAGGTGAAGCGAACACGAAGGGTTGAAAAAAATCAGCCCAGATCGATGTCGAGAATGGCCATCGAGAAATTGTAGTCGCCGTCATCCTCGTCCTTGAACACGATGCCGAGGAATTCGTCGCCGACATACACTTCGGCTGAATCGTCCTTGCGCGGACGAGCCTTCACTTCAAGGCGCGGATTCTGGAAGACGCGCTTGAAATAGGCGTCGAGCTTTCGGATTTCGTCGGGTTTCAAAAAAATTCTCCGCTAAGGGACTGGATGTGAGAGGCGCTTCTTGCACGCGGTCAGGGCGCTGTAAAGACGAGGCGGTGACGACACAACCCCGTCATGTTCAGTTCATTCTCAGATGTCGAAACTCACGACATGATCCATCGCCTGTGAAGGCAGGAGCTGATCCATCTCGCGGGAAGGCTGATCGTCGCAGCTCGTTTCGCCGACAATGCGGGCCGGCACGCCGGCAACAGTCCTGTTGTGGGGAACGGTAGCCAGCACGACCGAGCCGGCAGCCACCTTGGAGCAATGACCGATCTCGATATTGCCGAGGATCTTGGCCCCTGCCCCGATCAGGACGCCGCGCCGGATCTTCGGATGCCGGTCGCCGCTCGCCTTGCCGGTGCCGCCCAAAGTCACATTGTGCAGGATCGAGACATCGTCCTCGATGACGGCGGTCTGGCCGACCACGAGGCCGGTCGCGTGATCGAGGAAGACGCCCTTGCCGATGCGGGCGGCCGGATTGATGTCGGTCTGGAATACCGACGACGAACGGCTCTGCAGATAGAGCGCAAAATCCTTGCGGCCCTGCTTCCACAGCCAGTGCGCCAGGCGGTGCGTCTGGATCGCATGAAAGCCCTTAAAGTAGAGCACAGGCTCCAGAAAGCGCTCGCAGGCCGGATCACGATCGAAATAGGCCTGAATGTCGACCCGCACCACCGTCGACCATTCCCGGTCGTCTTCGCGCATGGCATCGAAGGTCTGACGGATCAGGTCCGCCCCGATATCCTGATGCGCGAGCCGCTCAGCCAGCCTGTGGATGACGGCGTCCTCAAGGCTCTCCTGATTGAGGATGGTGGAATAGAGAAACGCTGCCAGAAGCGGATCACGGTTGACCGCCGCCATCGCCTCGTCGCGGATGGAGCGCCAGATGGGATCGACCGGTTGCAGCGCGTTGTGACGCAACAGACTGTTCATGACATTAACTCCCCGCCTTCGGGTATCGGCGCCGGCGCATGAATACCGGTGCTCGAATGAAGCAAACCGGCGCGCGCCTCGCGGCACGACATAAAGGGTCAGGACATGGCCCCAACCAACTCCACGACAGATATAGAGCAGATCGGGCAGGTGGTGAACCCAATTTTCCTTAATCTGCCTTCAGCACAGGAATTCCGTATGCGAGCCGCGCTGTCATCCGGCCCTGTCCTGCCTTCATCATATCATTACCCGCATCACGGAACCGGGTCGCGCCTGTGGCGGAAAAGCCGGGCTCAGGCCGAAACGAGGTTCGCCACGATGGCCATTGCAACAGGCAACAGCCTTGCGCGCTTCTCCCCGATATCCACACCCTTCACATACAAGATGTTGGGGGTCATAAAAGTTGGACGAACGAGCGCTTGACGCTCCCCTGCGAGTCGCCTTTTATTGGCCATGCGTTCGATGTTGCGGACGCGGCCGGAAAGTTTTGAGCCCGGTCTTTTTCCCGTTCAATCGCGTTTCAGTCGCATTCCGCCTTCTGAAGAGGCCGTTTGCGGAGCGTTTTTCCATGCGTGGAGAGCAGCGGAATAGCTGGTAAAATTAATCGTTTAATACTATATTTAGTGTTTGCGATCATTATTCCGGCTAGATAATGTAAACCTTCCCTTTTGAGGGAATTGCAGCGTTTTTGTGGGTACGGCATGCGGACGGCTTCGACTGTCCCGGAATTGCTGGTGCATCCGGTTTCAAATCGCGTCAGGGAAAGCGGAGCAGATCCGCGACGGCGCAGTCTGTCCGGATCAGCGCCATTCCTGTGGAAAACCGGTTGGGCGGCCGCCCTGAAACGCGCTATATATAGATGAAGGAAGAAACCAGATGCGCATCGAACGGCACTTCACAAAAGCGGGTCAGTCTCCCTACACGGAGATCGAGTTCCGCAAGGCCTTGTCGGAGATCAGGAACCCCGACGGCTCGGTTGTGTTCAGGCTCGACAACATCGATGTGCCGGCGCAGTTCAGTCAGGTTGCCGCCGACATCCTCGCCCAGAAATATTTCCGCAAGGCTGGCGTTCCCGCGCGCCTGAAGAAAGTCGAGGAGAACGACGTTCCTTCCTTCCTGTGGCGTTCGGTGGCCGACGAGGCCGCCCTCGCCGAACTGCCCGAAGCCGAGCGCTACGGCTCCGAGACCGACGCGCGTCAGGTCTTCGACCGTCTGGCCGGCACTTGGACCTACTGGGGCTGGAAGGGCAAATATTTCGACAGCGAGGAAGATGCCCAGGCGTACAAAGACGAGTTGTCCTACATGCTGGCGACGCAGCGCGTGGCGCCGAACTCTCCGCAGTGGTTCAACACCGGCCTGCACTGGGCCTACGGCATCGACGGTCCCGGTCAGGGCCACTTCTATGTCGACCCCTTCACGGGCAAGCTGACCCGCTCGAAGTCTGCCTATGAGCATCCGCAGCCGCACGCCTGCTTCATCCAGTCCGTGGGCGACGACCTCGTCAACGAAGGCGGCATCATGGATCTGTGGGTGCGCGAGGCGCGCCTGTTCAAATACGGCTCCGGCACCGGCTCCAACTTCTCGCATCTGCGCGGCGAAGGCGAAAAGCTTTCCGGCGGCGGCAAGTCGTCGGGCCTGATGAGCTTCCTCAAGATCGGCGACCGTGCCGCCGGCGCCATCAAATCTGGCGGCACCACCCGCCGTGCTGCCAAGATGGTGATCGTCGATGCCGACCACCCGGACATCGAAGCCTTCATCGACTGGAAGGTGAAGGAGGAGCAGAAGGTTGCCGCCCTCGTCACCGGCTCCAAGATCGTGCGCAAGCACCTCGACGCGATCATGAAGGCCTGCGTGAACTGCGAAGGTCAGGACGACGATTGCTTCGACCCATCGATCAACACCGCGCTGAAGCGCGAGATCAAGGCGGCGAAGAAGAACGCCGTGCCGGAAAACTATGTCCAGCGCGTCATCCAGTTCGCGCGGCAGGGCTACACGGCAATCGAATTCAGCACCTACGACACCGACTGGGATTCGGAAGCCTATCTGACCGTTTCGGGCCAGAACTCGAACAACTCCGTCTCGCTCAAGGACGATTTCCTGCGCGCTGTTGAAAATGACGGCGACTGGCACCTGACCGCCCGCAAGGACGGCAAGGTGACGAAGACCCTCAAGGCCCGCGACCTTTGGGAGAAGATCGGCTACGCGGCATGGGCCTCGGCCGATCCCGGCCTGCATTTCAACACCACCATGAACGACTGGCACACCTGCCCGGCCGCCGGCCCGATCCGCGCCTCCAACCCGTGCTCGGAATACATGTTCCTCGACGACACGGCGTGCAACCTGGCCTCGGTCAACCTGCTGCCCTACCGCAATCAGGACGGCACCTTCGACATCGCCGCCTATGAGCATACCGTGCGGCTGTGGACCATCGTGCTCGAAGTCTCGGTCATGATGGCGCAGTTCCCGTCGCGCGAAATCGCGGAACTGTCCTACAAGTACCGCACGCTCGGCCTCGGCTACGCCAATATCGGCGGCCTGCTGATGACCTCCGGCATTCCTTACGACTCCGATGAGGGCCGCGGCATCTGCAGTGCGCTGACCGCACTGATGACCGGCGTTTCCTACGCCACCTCCGCCGAGATGGCGGGCGAACTGGGGGCCTTCCCGGATTACGACCGCAACGCCGAAAACATGCTGCGCGTCATGCGCAATCATCGCCGTGCCGCCTATGGCGAGAGCAATGGCTATGAGAAGCTGGCTGTCGACCCTGTGCCGCTCAATGCCGAACATGTCAGCCAGAAGGAACTGGTCGAACATGCCCGCGCCGCATGGGACCGCGCCATCGAGCTTGGCGAGAAGCACGGCTACCGCAATGCGCAGGCAACGGTGATCGCGCCGACAGGCACCATCGGCCTCGTCATGGACTGCGACACCACCGGCATCGAGCCGGACTTCGCGCTGGTGAAGTTCAAGAAGCTGGCCGGCGGCGGCTACTTCAAGATCATCAACCGGGCCGTGCCGGAAGCCCTGCGCACGCTGGGTTACTCCGAGAGCCAGATTGCCGAGATCGAGGCGTACGCAGTCGGTCATGGCAATCTGAATCAGGCTCCCGGCGTAAATCCTTCAACGCTCAGGGCAAAAGGCTTCACAGACGAGAAGATCGAGGCGCTGAACGGTGCGCTGAAATCGGCCTTCGACATCAAGTTCGTGTTCAATCAGTGGACGCTGGGCGCTGACTGGCTGAAGGAGACTTTCGGCTTCACCGACGAGCAGCTCAACGACTTCTCGTTCGAGGTCCTGCCGGCGCTTGGCTTCTCCAGGAAGGAGATCGAGGCCGCCAACATCCATGTCTGCGGTGCGATGACGCTGGAAGGCGCGCCCTTCCTGAAGGATGAGCATCTGGCCGTGTTCGACTGCGCCAATCCGTGCGGCAAGATCGGCAAGCGCTACCTGTCGGTCGAGAGCCACATCCGCATGATGGCCGCGGCGCAGCCCTTCATCTCGGGCGCTATCTCCAAGACCATCAACATGCCGAACGAGGCGACGGTCGAGGACGCCAAGAACGCCTACATGCTGTCGTGGAAACTGGCGCTGAAGGCCAACGCGCTCTACCGCGACGGCTCCAAGCTCTCGCAGCCGCTCAACGCTTCGCTGATCTCCGACGAGGAAGAAGAGGACGATGCGGTCGAGGCTCTGGTTGCCGCTCCGGCGGCTGCCCGCGCCGTGGAAGTGACGGAAAAGATCATCGAGCGCGTGGTCGAAAAGGTAGTGCGCGACCGCGAGAAGCTGCCGAACCGCCGCAAGGGCTACACCCAGAAGGCAGTCGTCGGCGGCCACAAGGTCTATCTGCGCACCGGCGAGTTCGACGATGGCCGCCTCGGCGAGATCTTCATCGACATGCACAAGGAAGGCGCTGCCTTCCGCGCCATGATGAACAATTTTGCCATCGCCATTTCGCTCGGTCTGCAATATGGCGTGCCGCTGGAGGAATATGTCGAAGCCTTCACCTTCGTGAAGTTCGAACCGGCCGGCATGGTGCAGGGCAACGACGCCATCAAGAGCGCCACGTCGATCATCGACTATGTGTTCCGCGAGCTGGCGGTTTCCTATCTGGCGCGCAACGATCTTGCCCATGTCGATACCGACTTCTCCAACACGTCGCTCGGCAAGGGCATCACTGAAGGCAAGGCCCTGCCCTTCTCCAAGGGTCTGGTGCGCGGCGCCTCGACCGTGAAGCTGGTCAGCAGCGAGCCGAAGGGTATGGGCGGCAGCTCGGGCGACAAGGCACAGCGCACCGCGCCGACCGCATTCACCTCCAACGTCCATCCGATCTCGTCGGGAGCGACGGCCCTGAAAAGCGAACTGGCCATAGATGGCGCCGTCGCCTTCAAGCGCGACTTTGAGGAGCAGGCGAAGGAAGCGGCCGAAGATGCTCCGGAGGCCACGGCCGAAGTTCTGTTCACCGACGCTGCCGCCCGGGAAGCAGCCGATGCCAAGAAGCTCGCCGCCGCCCGTCGCCAGCAATCGCTGATGCAGGGCTACACGGGCAACGAATGCTCCGAGTGCCACAACTTCACCATGGTGCGGAACGGTACCTGCGAGAAGTGCGACACCTGCGGCGCAACCAGCGGCTGCAGCTAAGGCATGTCGCCCGAAAGTTGTCAGTTACCCCATAGATTGGCTCAAAGCACCCAAAGTATGCCTCAAGTGAACAAAACGGCCCGCAATCGCGGGCCGTTTTTCGTCGCAAACTACTCCCACCTCGGTAAAGTCGTTGGCTTCAGCAGCAACGCACTACGCGGGCGACTGCCAATCTGCATTCCAAACGGCGACAAAGGGGTTGGAAGCTGTCTGCCCCCTTCAAGCTGGTGAGCCGGAAAAGCGGTCATTCGCGAGAGCAGTGAATTCCGACAACAATGCGCTCCGCCAAAACGGGGAGGATTACCGTAGGAAGTTCGGCGATGGGCCTCAGCATTGCACTCGGCGCTGCGGCAATCGCACTCTTTGTCGGTGTCGCAATTCTGGCGAGGCCTGGAGTGGCTTGCACAGACGGAAGAGCATCCGCATCATGATCCGCTAAGCCGACATCGTGGCATTCGCAGACGGCATCAAGCGTACCAGATCCAATTGCCCGCGTGCGTAGCGTTCAACGATAAGGATTGCTTCGCTGCACGCCTCCTGCAACTCTTCGGGACTCGGTGTTTCGTCGTAGTAGGTGCCATGCGACAGGTTGTTTATGAGAACGCTCTTGATGGTGAAATTCTCTTCGCCAGCTAAGAACTTGATGAAGTCCGACAGGGACTCTGACTTGTCAGGGTGGCAAAAGCGTCCGATGGCTTCGAGAACACAGCGAACGGCGTTGCCTGTCGTATGATTTGCCTCCCGACCACCATGCACTTCCATGATTTCTTTCAAATGCTCCTCAAAGGGAGCGACATATTTTGCCCGATTGGCGAGCTTGTGTTCCGCTCCGGCCTTGTAGAGGAAGAAGGCGGATTCTTTCTCAATGATGCGATTGGTCACGCAGATATTGTAGAAGTAGCTGCTGTGCGTCAGCACCAGCAGCTCAGGTCTTCTTGCTCCGCCAATGTCTGCCGGATTGATCGAGAAGTCTCCGCCGTTGCTAATGCTCATGTTTTTGAGTGTCTGCGCGATGGAGAAAACGAAGTCATAAGACATTGATGTAATCGGATCGTCGAAGACGAAAAACAGCTTCGCGTAGTCCGATGTCTGCTTAACCTTCTTATGTGCGCAAGCTAGGAAATAGCAAAACGCTATGGCGGTCTTCTCGCCGTCGCTCAATGTGCGGCTTGCACCGCGTGCCATTTTTTTACTGTCTCTGCGCAGGACGAACTCGGTACGATCAAAAGAATATTTCGTACCGAAGAAACTGGAGATAAGAATCTCGAAGGTCTGAGCTACTCGCTCTTTAACGCTCGTGGAGATTTGGGACTTTTTCAGAGCGTTTAACTCCGCCTCAACAGCCAACGCTTCTTGGTCGAGCAGGTGGATCGCCGCGATATCTGCCCAATTTGAATGAGAAAACTCTACTGAGAATGTTAGGCAAGCTTCTCGATGGAGACTTTTCCGTTCTTCGTCCGATTTTCGAACTGCTGCTGACAGATTCGAGAAAGCTTCATTGTGGGCAACAATATGAGCGTTCAGTTCATCGAGGCAGGAAAAGATCTCGTGTTTAGGAATTGCCACTTCCGAAGAAGGGGATTTGCCTTTCGTCTGAATGGCCAGAAGATAGGCCTCGAACGATGCATCAAGAACACTGGCGACACCGCTAATTTCCGGAAGCACCACGGATCGCTGCGAGGGCACGAGTTTGCGAAGCGCCTCAAATTTCAGAGCCTGTTTGGCAACGGACGCGACACGGTCGCTTATCGTTGATCTTAATGTTTTAACGTTGCTCCATGCAGTGCGAAGCTGGGCCTTATGCTTGCCCTCGGCGTCAGCAAAGTACGCCAGGTAAAGCTCTATATGATCCCTTGCAGGCGGGTGAGCCACTGACTGTTTACAAAACGGGCAATTGTCGTCGCCGCCGTGTTCCAGTAATTCAAGACCCGCTTCGAAGAACGTCGGATTGCTCTCAAGCAGCGTCTTGATGTGCTCTGACACAGTCGAGGGTGATGTGATTTTAGACAAGAGCGAGTCAACGACACTCAAATTGCTCTGATCAATCGTGACTTGGTTCTGCTCTGATGGATAATCCGGCTCGGCAGGGATTGCTTTGAGAGCATCGAGGTCACTTAGAACGATTTTGAATGAACGCTCGGGAAGGGGTGGTTGCTCGACCAGCGCAATGAGGCGATCAACGCCAATATCCCGAAACTCGCGAAGCTGGCGATTGATTGAGGCTTTCCCCACCAACTCCTCAGACTTTTGCGTTTCCAGTAGGCTCTGGAGTAGCAGCCGCGCTTTGGCGGAATCTTTCTGCTTGGCATCAAGACGCTTCTCGACATCCTTTGTGTCGATATTGTCCTGATCGAGGGTGATTTCACTCTCGATGTCTCCATCCATGTCATAGTTATTCTGGCGAAGCTCTGCGTGTACGAAGTCGTCTGAAAAGACGTAGAAGATTCGGTCAGGACATGAGGCCGAGACGCTGGAATTGCTGTTATCAAGCGTCAGAGAACCAAGAGCCGCTGGACCCTGGACCAGAGCAAAACTGCCGCGACCGTCAACGGATTCTTCCGACACAAGATTAAAGGCAGCGTCAGATATATCCCCCTGCTGTCCGTGAATATCCAGGTAGCGAAGCGCGCGCGTGATAAACGATTTGCCTGTACCATTCCGCGCATAAATCATGTTGCGCGCACTCTTGCTTAGCGGCGCATTCAATTTTGCAACCGGCCCCAGGCACGTTGCCTTTAGGCTCAGGACCTATTAATTTGGTTTGATCTGTGATTCACGGTCTTTGCTGAAGGAGGCCGTGATGGGTGATTTGTTTCTGCTGAGCGAGTGCCAGATGGCGCGCATATCGCCGTACTTCCCGTTGTGGCACGGGGTTC